>JBOGZQ010000076.1:0-16672 GCA_050697375.1 Gaiellaceae bacterium
GACCGCTCCACACCGGCTCATTCGCCGCCCCGAATCGGGTCCTTGCCGACTGAACGCTTACGATTTTTCGTTCAGGACGACTTGCTCTTCGTCGCACGTGCAGTGGGTATGGAGCCGTTTATGGAGCAGTGAAGATCTCGCCGACGGGTGTTCGTCGGGATCTGACCTGTTTTGGAGCTGACCGATCGGTGTCGTCTGAAAGACGTGTCGGTCCCGGCGGACGCTCGTTCTGGCCGCTCATGGGCGGCCGGTCCGGGCGGTCGTGACTTGATAGGAACCTGTTCGCTGCAAGTGCCTCGTCACTGTTGTGTCCGCCCGTCCCGGCCTGCCGCCCCGAATCGAAGGGACGGTGAAGTCAAGGATGGCAAATCACAGAGGCGGCGTGGTTGGCGGCGTTGATGCGCACGCTGACGAGCACCACGTGGCGGTCGTCGACCTGCAGGGACGGCTGCTTGGAGCGACCGCGTTTTCAACGACGGCGTCGGGCTACGCGCAACTGATCAGCTGGCTGCAAAGCCACGGAGAGGTCGAGCGCGTCGGGGTGGAGTCGACCGGCGCCTACGCGGCCGGACTCGTGCGCGCCTTACGTGCCGGCGGGATCAGCGTGGTCGAGGTCAATCAGCCGCACCGCCATGCGCGGCAGCGGCTCGGCAAGAGCGACCCGATCGACGCCGAGTTGGCCGCCCGGGCAGCGCTCAGCCGGACCGCGACCGCGGTCCCCAAACAGACAAGCGGGATCGTGGAAGCGATCCGGCAGCTGCAGGTCGTCCGGACCAGCGCCTTGAAAGCGCGCCACGCGGCCCTGCAGCAACTCAACGATCTGATCGTCACCGCACCTGAGCAGCTCCGCAGCGACCTCCGCCACGGCCGCACCATGAGAGCGAAAGTCGACCGCTGCCGAAAGCTGCGCCCGAACACACAGCGCCTGCACGACCCGGGACAAGCGGCGAAGCTCGCGCTCTCAAGCCTCGCCCGCCGCATCGGCGAACTCGACCGCGAGATCGCAGAGCTCGACCGCCAGCTCGAGCGGCTTGTGTGCGCCGCCGCCCCGCGCACGACCCAGCTGTTTGGAGTCGGCACCCAAGGCGCAAGCCAGCTGCTGATCACTGCCGGCCAGAACATCGAACGGTTCCGCAGCGAAGCAGCCTTCGCGAAGATCTGCGGCGCCGCCCCGATCCAAGCAAGCTCCGGCCGCACCACCCGTCACCGCCTCGACTCTGGCGGCGATCGACAAGCCAACCGAGCACTGCACATGATCGCCGTCTGCCGCCTCCGCTACTGCCCACGCACCCGGGCCTACGCCGCCAAGCGCACCAGCGACGGCCTCAACAAACGCGAGATCCTCCGCTGCCTCAAGCGCTACATCGCCCGCGAGACCTTCCACACACTCCGAGCCGACCTCGAGGCCCTCAACGGCACTTGACATCTATAGGAACGTCTTTGACGCTCGCCCGGCGGCAAGGCGCGCCGTGAAGGCGATCCACTCTGCCGAACAGAGACCGATGCAGAGCGGCGCCACCGAAGGCGATCGCCTACGACGTGTCATCAAGCCGGCGGCGAGCTAAGGCCGACCGGCGACAGCGGGTCGACGAAGCGGTTTACTCCCATGGAATGGAGACCGCGACCGCCGAACTTGGACCTGGGACTTCCGCCGCACTCCTCCCTAGTCCCGATTCCCCGAGGCCCAAGCAGGCTTGGACGTATCCTCGCGATCCCAGGCAGTCGCCGCCGGTGACGAAGTGAGCGAACCCTTGGACGCGGAAGACTCAGCGTGATCCGGTTTCCGATCTTCGAGCAGCTCGACGTAGACGGCTACGGGATGTTCCCAGGGACAACATCGACCCCAGGACTCCACGTTCACTTCGATCCAGGGCTGACGCTCGTGCTAGGCGCGAACGGGCTCGGCAAAACAACACTCGTGACGCTGCTCTACAGGATGTGCACTGGTCCCTATGAGATCCCGAGACTGGCTGCGGGAGCGCCACTCGGGACTCGCAGCCTCGACGTCACCCGACTTCAACCGGCGGAGCGCCGAGTACTCGCGTCGAGGGTCGTTGACGACGGCGCCAATGCCACGGCGAGGCTTCAGTTCTCCCTTGGAGATGACCGCGTCGAAGTACTCCGTTCCCTCAAGACCCTCGCGGTCACTGCGTTGAGTCACAACGGTGTCGCCATTCAGCCCACCGACGACAGGTTCCAGGAGCTGATAACCCACCTGACGGGATTACCGGCGTTTGGAGACTGGATCCTCATCTTGAGATATCTCGTCTTCTACTTCGAGGACCGGAGCGCCCTCGTCTGGGATCCCACGGCGCAACGCCAAGTGCTGCGTGTCCTTCTGTTACCGACCTCGACAGCCGCCGCGTGGGCGGCCAAGGAGCGAGAGGTTCTTGAACTCGACAGTCGTGTCCGCAATCTCCGCAACACACTCAACCGAGAAGAAGGCGTACACCAGGTTGCACAGGTCAAAGTAAGAGCGCGTGCAAACATCGTTGACGAGCTTGGAAAGACGGAAGAGCAGCTAGCGCTCGACGCTGCCCTTCTCGAGTCGATAACCGATCAACTCCCAGATCTCGAGGCGAACCGTCAGCGCGCGCGTCTGCGCGCGCTGACGACGGAGCAAGAACGCGACTCCGCGCAGCGCGCCCTCGAGCGGCTCCAGCTCCGACGGATCGCCGCGGCCTTCCCGAACCACGATGAGACGGCGAAATACCTCATGAGCAGACTTCTCTCGACTGACGTCTGCCAGACCTGCGGTACGCAGGTTCCCGAATTCGCGGCCAGCCTTGAGGACCGCATCAAACGATCGCAGTGCGTCGTCTGCGGCTCACCTCTCGTGACCTCTACAAAGCAAGGCGCCCGCCTTGAGCGCGAACTTCGCAGGATCGCCACGGACCTAGACGCACTCGACGTCGCTCTCAAGGTTGCCGCTGACCTTCGTGACCAGGCAGAAGCCGCATACGATGCGTCGCTTTCCGAGTACCAGCAGCTCGCGTCGAAGGTAGCGGAGCAAAGATCACTCGCCGCTGCGTTGGTGCGACGTCTTCCTCCAGACGAGCAGACCCTGCACGCGCAATCAACGGAGATCTCCTCCTTGAGAGGGCGGCTCGAGTTGCTCGCACTTGAACTGGACCAGCGTCGTACCGAATTCGATGCGTCCGTCCGAGGGGACATGGCGACGATCGCGCGTCAGCGCGGGCGCGTCATCGAGCGTTTCCAATCGTTCGCAGAAGGATTCTTGTTCGAGTCATGTCGGCTGAGATGGGCGCCACACAGCGCACGGGTAGGCCAGACGGGGCCGACAGTGGAATTTCCTGCCTTCGAGTTCGAAATGTCCGGTTCGGACTTTCCAACACCTGTGCGCCGCTCCGGCCCCGAGCAGGTCTCAGAGAGTCAGCGGGAGTTCGTTGATCTGGCGTTTCGTATGACGCTCATCGCGATCGCTGGTGAGCACGGGGTCGGCTCCATGGTCATCGACGCACCCGAGTCGTCTCTAGATGCGGTGTTTTCCGAGCGTGCGGCTCGAGTTCTGGTCCGCTTCGCCGATCCCAAGCTCGCGAATCGACTCGTGGTCACCTCGAATCTCGTCGACGGGCAACTCATACCCGAGCTGCTGCACGACGCGGATATCACCTCGCCAGAGAGTTCTCGTGTCGTAGACCTGCTCGAATTGGCCACCCCGACGAGCGCCATACGCCTGCTGGCCGGCGAGTATCGAGACGTGCGCAATCGTATCTTCGCCGCATCCGCGAAACAATGAGGCTCTCATTGCTACCGACAGAGCTCCGCGCCGTCGAGCGCGAGCTGCGGATAGTCGCGATCCTTCACGCAGCCGACCAGATCGGGCTAACGCCTCTCCCTGTCGAGCCTCTTCACGCAATTGCCTACTTCGCGGATGCTCTCGCGCCGGTTTGGAACATACCGATCATCGACGGCCGGATTCTTAAGCGTCACCGCCCGTACTATCCGGCCCTGCAGAACGACCTTGATCGGCTCGTTGGGAAGGGTGTCGTTACAGCGCAGCACGTGAGGTACACGCAAGTGGAGGGCGATACGTGGCGTCTTGAAGGGAGCTATGCCCTTTACAGGCCGTTCGCCGACCCCATTTTGACGTGCGCCACGGAGATGCGAGAGCAAGCGCGAGAGCTCACCTTCGTGCAAGAGGTTGTCTTCGCCACATCTGGGCTTGGCGTGTCGGGGGTGAGCGAGGCGAGCGACGTCGACGCGACCTATGCCGATCCGCTGATCGACGTTGGCGACATGATCGACGTAGCACCAGACGAAGAGCCCAATCCGACGGCGCAGGTGGCGCTGCGTTTCGGTGCGCTCCTGCCGGACCTCTCTACGGCAGAAATGACGAACCTCTACGTTCGTCAGCTCTACTCGCGAATGCAGGTTGCGTGAGGGAGCAGGAGTGAACTCGCAGACCGAATGGAGCGACGCAGCTTTGCTTGCGACCGCGGCCGAGTTCCCTGGCGTCGGTTCAGACTCCGAGTTCGCGCCGCTGGACAGATTTCGGTTCGGGATCTCGTATCTCGTGGGCAAGAGCCTGGCCCGATTGTCACCAGGCGGCGATGCGACCGACGACTTGACGCCCAAACTAGCCATCTTCCTACTACACCCGCCGGGTCCGCCGGAGAACTTGGCGAAGCGTTGTACGAGAGTTCCTATGCTCGACCAGGGGCGTGCTCCGCTCGTCGGTCGCGTTTGGTTCGTGACGCAGGTCGTCGCCCATGGCACATGGTTCGCTCCTTCGTTTGCCGACGACGAGGAACTCTTCCGCTGCGTAACAGATGACCTTGCTCTTGGGAATGTCCCGACGGCCGTGTATGACGCGCGAGAAGGCGAGCCCGAGCTCCGGATCTATCCCAAAGGACTCGCTGACCTTGACATGTACGAACAGCTGTACATCGCGTTTACCCATGTTTCAGTGTCAGACATTCTCGAAGGCATCTCAGCAATCTGTGCGACCCAGCTAGTCACGCCCGGTGCGCAGCACCGCGCAACGCGACTTTGGTCGAATGCTTCGCTAGGGCAGGTAGCGTCGAACGCAGAGGACGTCCTCGGAGGCTTGCTCGCAGCGGGGCTGCAGGGTGCATACCTCAGTTGCAAGGTTCGTGTCGAACAGCCTCAGCCAACGGGCCGATTAGACATAGCCATCGAGGAACCAGTTCTTGGCCAAGCGGGGACGACTCGGGTTCATGCAGTTCTTGAACTCAAGATCCTGCGTGGGGTGAATCAGCGTGGGAAATCCGTTTCCGCACGTACCGTGCGCACGTGGGTTGAGTCCGGCGTCAATCAAGCGGCGGCGTACCGAAGCGACCGCAACGCGCTAGCTGCAGCTTTGTGCTGCTTCGACATGCGCTCCGAGTTCACTGGAGAGCAGTGCTTCGCGCACGTCGCCTCGCTCGCGGCAAGAATGGATGTCTCCCTCGCGGTCTGGCACCTGTTTTCGTCTTCCGCCGCCTACCGGAAACACCTTTCAGCGACGGGAGCTCTCTCCCGGGAACCGTCGGGAGGCCCTGCGTGACGACGGAAATGCCCACGGCCGTTACGGAGCTCGAACGTCATTACGCAAATAGTGAAGCGTGTTTCCCAACAACCTGGAGCCCCAATCTCGGCGTGCTCGTCGCCCCAAACGGCAACGCTGGTGCTGCCGTTCACCGGTGGTTTCATCTCAAGGAGGCGTACTCAAGCCGACTGCTGGGCCATCTTCTGCGCGAGATCGCACCATCGAAGACCTCTGAGCTTCGAATCCTCGACCCGTACGCCGGCGTCGGCACAACTGCTGTTTCGCTCGCCGATTTGGTCTTGCGAGGCGAGCTCACGCGCGTGTGCTCCTACGGAATCGAGTGCAACGGGTTTCTTCATCTCGTCGCGTCAGCGAAGCTAGCCGCGCTTCAACGGCCGCCAAAGTCGTTCGTGGAGTACTCGCGTCGCCTCACAGCGATCGCCCTCAGCTCGCAGACCGACGAGCCAGAGATCCCGGCCCTTTCAACCTTCGAAGACCCGGACTTCTTCGACCGTGAGGACCTCATCCAACTGCTCCGACTCCGCGATGCGATTCTAGAAGAGGCGAATCGTGGCCAGGATCCGGTTGCCACGGCGCTCGCGAACGCATGTCTGGGAGCGATCATCGAGCCGGTGAGCAACCTCCGACGCGACGGACGAGCGCTTCGCTACACACAGAAGCGGGATCGGCCACCCACGATCCAGGCGTTCCTCGCGAAAGCCAAGCAGGTCGGTGATGATTTGCCGCAAAAGCCTGTCCGTGTAGTGGGACGAATCATTCGCGGCGACGGTCGGCGCTGCGAGGGCATCGATGGTCGCTTCGATCCGTTCGACATCATCGTCTTCTCGCCGCCGTACCCCAACAACATCGACTACACGGAGGTCTACAAGCTCGAAAACTGGCTCTTGGGCTTCATCGAGGATCAAAGCTCATTCGCACAGCAGCGCATGAGAACCGTCTATAGCCACCCGAGCGTGCTCCGCCCGGACCCTCTACCAAGCATCGACCTATCCACCGTCGAAAACGAAGTAGCACTCGCAGTCATCGAACCAATCTTGGCGTCAATCCCGAATGACCGTTACCTCGAAGGCCGGAGGCGGATGATTCGCGGCTACGCACGTGACATGCTGATGACCCTTAAGTCAGCGCGCGCGCGGCTGGCCCCGAACGGCCGGATCGTTTATGTAGTCGGCAACTCGGTTCACGGCGCTCCTCCGAACCAGTTCGTAATCGCAGCTGATCTCATCATCGCGCAGCTTGCGGCGGCGGCCGATCTTGAGGTCGAGCGCATTGAGGTGGCGCGCCGCCTCCGGCGGCGGCACTCTTCCAGTCCCTTTCTCCGGGAGAGTGTCGTCTTCTTGCACGCCTAGCCCTCGCACCACCGCGAGGCGCGACGATGCTCTCATGGTGGGCGGTCAGACGCGCGACGCTGCTGAATCAGGCTTGCGCGCTGGGCCCGTGCCCGAACGAGAAGTGCCGCTCGCCAAGAAGTCCGGCAGCGAGCTGTAGCGCCGCAGAGGTGCACTAGGAAAAGCACGGGCAAAACGCTCAGCCGCGGCGGGATCCGGGTTGACGAGGTCGATCCACCTCAGCCGATCGTTCCGAGCGAGTGCACGCTGGAAGAGCTTCTCCGCCTCGATATCCGTCTGTGGAAGTGAGTAGCCGTAGAACAGAACCCGGTCTGCGCGGCTCAGGTCATCTGCCGCCTCCTGCCAGATGGCCTTCATAGGCGTCTCCAGAAATGCCTGCTTGGCATAGATCGGGGGTACCACAACCGGCCGCACGGGTTCTCCCTCGTGTCTGAGGCGCTGAGGAATCTGACGACGCCGTGTCACCCTGATTACCTGTCCCTCTTTCAGTTCACCTCGAAGCGCGGCCCGATCGTCGTCGGGGTCCCTAAGGTTGAAGTACCAGTTCAGTGAGCCGTGCAGCTTGTGGATTCGCACGGGTCGTGGGTGTCGGCAGCTCTGGCGGTCGTCGAAGCCATCAGCCTCTCTCGAGAGCGTGTACCTCACTTGCTCGCCGAACTTCCCGTAGCCATGGCGCAAGCACCATCGTCCACGCAACGGCGTCGCATCAGAAACGATGTTCTCGAGGATAAGGTCGTGATTGAAGGTGATCAGCGAGAGGTGGGACGACGCGCGGCCCGCCTTGTCGAGCAGCCGCAGCAAGGGCCCACGCGCTCCGGCCGCGGCGACCTCATTAGTCGATCGGCGAAGAACTGTGGTGTACACCCCGACGAGCTGCCTGAAAGCCTCCTGCGCGCGCCGATCCTCGACGTTGCTCACAAAGTCGTAGAAGACATCCTTGAAGAACTCCTCCATCCCTGGGCGCGGCGATCCGTCAAGAGCTAGGAAGGGGTTGTAGCCGAGCAGATCGATCGCGTATTCGGTGAGTTCGGAGGCCACTTTGATCTTCATCCCAGCGAGAGTTCGAAAGAACGTCGAATCAAGCGGCGGGAAGCGTGCGGGATCCTTCCCGATCGCCTCCGCTTGTGCGAGCGACGCACCTGCTCCGATCACCAGCGCAACCCTCAAGGTCGGTTTATCGACTGCGTTCATTTGCGACAAGCAAAGCCGGATGCGCGGCAGAGATCAACATCAAGCTCAGACTCTGGTCGCAGACTGCCGGCCGAGGACGTGGACCATGCGCCTGCGGGGGGCCGCGCGAAGCGCGTCAGGCTCCCGCGAGCTGCTTGAGCGCCGCCCACGACCCGCGCGCCTCGGCGACATCCGTCTCACCGACGAGCAGGTACCGCCAGTCGACGCCCGTTTGCGCGGCAACGTGCTGCGCCCACCGCTTCGCGGCGAACTCCTTGCCCCGGACGTCGCGACTCGGTAGATCGCGGTCGGCCTTTGACTCCGCGACCCAGTGTGTCCCGCCGCTCTCGACTGCGACGAAGTCGGGCTCGTACACGCGGCCGTCGCTCTCCCAGACGATCCGCAGGTCGGCGCGCTGGAGGCGCGCCCAGACCTCGATCTCGGGCGCGTCGTCGAGGATGACCGCGAGCTGTTTCTCGAGCCCGGAGTCGAACCAGTCCTGCTCGTAGAGCGACTTGGCGAATCCGGTGTAGCCGACGCCGCGCTTCCAGGCGCCGGTTCGGTCGTCACTGGTCTCCGCCCGCGCGATGCGCGCCGGCGCGAACGGATCGATGCTGACTACCTTCGTGTACTCCGGGTTCGCGAGGAAACGGCGGTGCTCGGCCGTGACCGCCCGTACCAACCGTGCCG
Source organism: Gaiellaceae bacterium (assembly GCA_050697375.1). Classification (GTDB taxonomy): domain Bacteria; phylum Actinomycetota; class Thermoleophilia; order Gaiellales; family Gaiellaceae; genus Palsa-739. The sequence continues at coordinate 8,743 of JBOGZQ010000076.1, forward strand.
CCGCGGTGGCGAGGAAACCACTGAGCACCCGCTCCGCGTCAGCGCCGAGGCCGCGCAAGAACGCCTTGACGATCCGGGCCGCGCCGACGTCCTCGCCGACGCGCAGTGTGACTACGTCCGCGTGGAGGACGGCGTCGACGAGCCGCTCCTTCGCAGCGTCGAGTGGGATCTGCTCCGCCTGCGATTCGATCGCCTCGCCGCGGCGTGTCCCTAGCTGCGTGCGGACGAGCCCGTCCTCCCCGCGCTCGACGGTGGCAACGATCTCCTCCCGCCGCAGATGGTCGTCCGGCTCGAGCGCAAATTGGCGGCCAAGTTTCTCGAAGGCATCGAGATCGGTGACGTCGTTGAGTGAGAAGGAATGCTTGACCTCGCTCATAGTCAGCCGCGGTAGCTCGATGACCGGGAAGCCGTCTCGTGCTTCTAGCGTGGCCGCCAGCCCTTCGATCTCGCGCGTCGCGTCGGTCTCGCGCTGGCCGAGCTCCTCGATCGAAGGCCGACCAAGCTCGCCTGCACCGACCGCAACGTCGCCGGGCGTCTCAGTCGTCTCGACCGTGACGCTTTGGTCGCCGAGCGCGTCTGTGTGGACGACGAGCCGCGTGCGCCAGTCGACGAAGTCCTGGTCGAGCACGCCCTTCCGCTTCAGCAGCTGGTCGTACTTCTCGTGCGCCAGCACTTCGAGCGAGTCGAGCAGACGCACGTCGGTGTACGCACCGAACGGGAGGCGCAGGCCGCGACCGAGCGTCTGCTCCTGCAGCAGCTCGGAGAGCATCGGCCGCAGCGAGCAGATCGCGTAAACGTTCTTGACGTCCCAGCCCTCCTTAAGCATCCCGACCGAAACGATCACGCGTATGCGCGAGTCGGAGTCCTCGACGGTGTCGAGCTCGGCGAGTGCCTCGTCTGACTTCTTCGAGTGAACGGTAAGGACGGAGTCGGCATAGCGCCCATCCATGAACTCTGGGTCGCGGAGGATGGCGTCGACTTCCTCGGCCTCCTGGATCGTGGTCGCAATGACGAGCATCACCGGATTGACGGGGTCGGCGCCCGTGAGGGCGCAGTAGCGCTCGACGGCGACCCGCTTGGCGTCGAGCAGCCGCAACCCGTCGGCGAGCTTTGTGCGCGGGTCGTGCCGCTCGTCGTGGCGGCCGACGATGACCGGCGTCTTGACGAGCCGGTCAGCGATCGCGTGCGCGAGCGGGTATGCGTAGACGATCTCCTTGCGCGGCGTCTTCGGGTCCGGCGTCGCGGTGAGCCCGACGAGGACGCGCGGCTCGAGGTCGCGAACGGCGGCCGAGAAGGCAGGCCCGTAGTAGACGTGATGCTCGTCGGCGAAGACGACGAGGCCGTCGAGCCCCTTCAGGTACCCGTAGAACTCGTCGCCGAGCGTCTCCTGAAAGGTGTGCACGCGTCGGCCCTGCTTCGCGGTCGGCTTGACGAGCGATTGGACGGTGAAGAGATAGAGCTTCGGCGTCTCGGGATCGGCGTGATCGCCGGTGGCGAAGTTCTCGGCGGTGACGACGAGCGGCTTCGCGTCCATTTCGCCCACGAGGCTCTTCGGATGGCCGGGCGTGAAGTTGGCGATCGTCTTGTCAAGGATCGTTCGGCCAGGAGTGACGACTGCGAAGTCGCGAACGCCGCGGGCGGCCCAGTACTCGATCGCGGCAGCGAGGACGTACGTCTTGCCGACGCCGGTGGCGACATCGATCACGCACTCGTACGGAGGCGGGCGGCGCTCGACGTCGTAGTGCTGCGAGGTCGTGTAGACGATTGCGCGCAAGGCCTCGACGTTAGGCTCGCGCAGATCGAGCCGTGACGCGACGGCGGCGATCAGTTCGTCGTCGACGTCGAGCGTGCGCGGAGGGATGTCGGTCACGCGACGGAGGCGGGCTCGGGAGCCGCCGCAGCGGCGCGCCACTCGCGCGCGATCCGGTACTCGGCGAGGATCGAGGCGGGGATCTTGCGCGTGCGCGAGCCCTTCGACAGTTCGCGCAGCAGGTCGGTCGCGGCCGGGTCGACGGCCGTACCACAGAGGACGAGTTTCTCGCCGGAGTCGAGCGCGCCCGCGAGCAGCTCGACCACGTCTGGGGAGACGAGCCCGTCGACGACGGCGAGACGGGTGCGCCCCTTGCGTCCGGCGAACGGCGGCTCGGGTTCGTAGTCGAAGCCGAGCTGCGCCGCCGTCGCCTCGGCGAGCTCGCGGTCGACCGCCCAGTCGGCGAGCCAGACGCGGCCGTCGACCTCGGCGAACATCGACGGCGCGACCTCGAGCACGCGGAAGCCGCCGCCGCCCTGCCAGCTCGCCTGATCGGTGACACCGCCGAGATCGGCGCCGGCGACGACTTGCTCCAGCCGCGGCCGCGTGAACGTCTCGACGGTGTCGGCGCTCCATTCGACCGTGACCCAGCGGCGGCCCATCTTTTGCGCGACGGCTGCGGTCGTCCCTGAGCCCGCGAAGCAGTCGAGCACGACGTCGTCCGGGTTGGAGGCGACTTCGACAATGCGCGCCATTAGCCGCTCGGGCTTCGGAGTGCCGAAAGCTTCAACCTCCGGAAAGAGCTCGAGGATCTCCTTCTTAGCCTCATCATTGTGGCCGACTTCATCGTTCGGCCACCAAGTCCACGGGACCAACCCGTCGGTCTCGCTCAGGTATTTGATCACTCCGGGGCGCGCAGTCCCGTCCTTACCCCAATAGATCCGACCCTCTCGGGCGAGTTCAAGGAAGCCGCCCTCGAGCATGCCCCAGCAGCGTCCCTTCGGTGGTCGATACACGGTCCCATTCGGAGCCACGATGTCGTACATCTGGTTCTTCCGGAAGCCTTGTGCATCGAGCGGAATGACACGCCACGGGCCTCTCGGGTCGTTATTCGGATTCCGGTACTGCTTCGTCGTCTTGGCGTCTCGCGCGAGCCGGTTCCGTGCGTTCTTCCACGCATCGGGATCCGGCGCGTACACATGGATGAAGTCGTGAACCGCGCCGATTGCGGGACGGTTGTCGCGCGAATACCGCTTCTGCCATAGCACGGTCGCCACGAACTGCTCCGGGCCGAGAATTTCGTCCATCACACACCGCAACCGATGCTGCTCCGAGTCGTCGCAGTGCACCCAAACCGAACCCTCAGGCGCAAGCAGCGTCCGAATTTGGAGGAGCCGATCGCGCATCATCGTCAGCCAAACGGAGTGCTCGAGCGCGTCGTCGTAGTGCGCGAACGCCTGCTGCGTGTTGAAGGGCGGGTCGAGGTAGGCGAGCTTGACCTTGCCGACGTACTCGCGAGCGAACTCGGGCAGCTCGCAGAGGCTCGTAAGCGCGTTGAGCGCGTCGCCGCGGATGAGGAGGTTGTCCTTCGCCCGCGAGCGCGCCGAATGCGTCTCACCGACCTCCTCGAGATCGTGCAGGAGCCTGACCTCCGCTACGCGGTAATCGGACGGCTGCACCCACGTGTAGCCGCCGTCCTCGTTCGAGAGGAGGCGCAGGTGCTTGTTCGTCCAGGTCAGCTCGAGCTTGCCCGAGGGTGTCACCGCCACGGCCCCACTCTAGGAGAGTGAGCTGACTGCAGCCAAGACGGACGCGTGCCGATATCCCGGTCGTGGGCTACGAGGTCGACACACGCCCGGGGCAGTGGGTGATGGAGCGGACGGCCCGGCGTGGGCGGTGGATCGCCGGAGTGCTCGCAGCGTTCTTCCTCGCCGATGGTCTCATCACCGGGCTCGTTGTCGGACATCGGCTCACGATCGGCGCGTCGGGCGCCTTACTCGCGGCCGCACTCCTCTCCCACCGCCGCATCGAACGATTCATCGATCGCCATGTCCGGATGCGCGGGGGCGCCTGGGCCGAAGCGGCCGTCGGCGAGACGTTGAACCAGCTCCGTGACGAGGGCTGGAACGTGATGCACACCGTGAAGCCGGCCAACGGCGCAGACCTGGATCACATCGTTTCAGGCCCAAACGGTCTGTACCTGATCGAGACGAAGGACCGTTGGTATCCCGACTCGCACCTAGGTCGCGTGAAGGGCCAGGCGAAGTGGCTGCGCCATCAGGTTGACTGTTACGTGACGCCCGTGATCTGCCTGCATAAGCGTGGCGGAAATCCGTTTCTCGACCGTGGCGTATGGGTCGTTCCACACCGGCACCTGCTCGAGTGGCTCCGAAGCCAGCACAACCAGCAGGTCGAGTTCGAGCGACTCGCCCGCTTCGCCGACTCCTGCTAAAGGCGAACTCGCTTCGAGGTTTTCCGGCTTTATCTGGCTTTATCGGATGTCGCTAAGACTCGGCTCGCTCGGTATTTGCTACCCGAATCGGATAAACTACTGCTACAGTAGTTTTTATGGATTCGGTAGTTAATCGTCTGAGCTCCGCGCTGTCGCGCGTCCTCGAGCGGCCTGTGGAGTCTATCGAGGAGGTCGACCCTCGCTCCGCCCGGGCCACCGTTGTCATTGGAAACGCTGCACACGAGCTAGAGCTTCGCTGGATCGGGCGTGGTTGGCCGGTTGATCTCGAACAGGCGCTGGGCTCGGTTCCCGATCTTTGGCCGCGGCAGCTTGTGCTGGTCGGACACCGATTCTCGCCCGGGGCAGTCGAGCAGCTTGCTCAGCGTCGGGCGAACTGGCTGGACGAGACAGGGGCAGCGCGGATCGAGACCGATACAGGGCTTCTCGTCTTCCGTGAGCCAGACGAAACTGCAGCCGAGCCTGGGATGCCGCGCGGCTTCCGCTGGGCGCCATCATCAGTCGAGATCGCCGAGTGGCTCCTCACTGAGCCACCGCGCGAGACCTTTAACGCGCAGGCGCTCTCCGATCGAGCGGGTTGGTCGTACGCGCAGACGACAAAGGTTCTGCGCCAGCTCAGTGAGCGCGGTTGGGTGAAGAAGACGGGCGGTTCGCGCGGCGTCGGCTCCGGCTGGCAGCTCGCTGACGCGGCCGGCCTGCTGGAGGCATGGACGACGTACCTGGTCGGCCATCGCCCGGAGGCGATCGGGGCGCATCGCGTATTGCGCGACCCGATGCAGTTTGCGCGCACAGAGCTCGCGCAGGCCTTGAGTCCGGAAACGCAGTGGGCGCTCTCTGGCTGGGCCGGGCTCGAGCTCGCCGCGCCCTTCGTGACGACCGTCCCGGTCATCCAGGTCGCCGTGGACACAAACGCGCTCGCGGATGGGCGCCTCCGCGAAGCGATGCGCGGCCTCGGCCTGCGCGAGGTCAAGGAGGGTGCCCGGATCGAGTTCCTCGCGCTCTCCAAGTTCTCGCTTTCGCTCTCGCGCGAGTTCCACGGGCTGCCGGTTGTGAGTCCGGCACGTCTGTATGCCGACCTGCGGGCGCTCGGCGGTCGCGGCGAAGAAGCAGCCGAGCACGTGCGCCAGGAGCTGATCCATGTCTGACTTCGAACTCGAACGCTCGCCCGAAGCGCGCGAGCTCGCCGAGGACGCACTCTTTCAGCTCCTCGACGCTCTCGGCGCCCACGACCTCAACTTGGTCGTGCTCGGCGGGCTGGTACCCGAGCTGCTCACGGGGGGCGAAGACAGCGAAGCGCCGACTCATCTCGGCACCACCGATATCGACATCCACATCTCGCTCTTCGCGGATGCGGAGAGTGATGTCGGACCGCTCGAGGCCGCGCTCGAGGTGATCGATGCCAAGCCAGACGAAGGAGTCGACGGCTGGCGTTGGCTAATCCCCTCCGGCGGAAGTCGCGTGAGAATCGAATTTCTCTGCGATCTCGAAGACCAACCTGAGGGTGTCACCGTTTCCATCCCCGGCTGTCAGCGGCTACGAGCCGCCAACCTCCGCGGCACCGGCTTCGTCGCGCGCGACTGGGCCGAAGAACCGATCGAGCGAGTCGTCGACGGCGAGACCGTCATCTACCTGGCGCGCTTCGCCGGGCTAGAGGGCTACCTGCTCGCGAAGTCCTACGCCGCTCGGCACCGCGGGGCGGAGAAGGACTACTACGACCTCGTGCACGTCCTCCTCTACAACCGCGCGGGCGGACCCGGACAAGCAGGCGCCCAGCTCGCCAGCGGCCAGTTCGCAGACGACGTCAGCGCCGCGCGCAACCTCTTCGCCGAGATCGAGGCGAGATTCGGCGCCCCGTCCGACTACGCCGCCCAGAGCTACGCCAATCAGGCCCTCCGCGTGAACCCGGAAGCAGACCCGGCACAACTCGCCCAAGACGCCGTGGGCGCGATCGCCGAATTCATCGCCGCCCTCGACCTCCCGTAGGCGGACGGTCCGTCGTCGCTTGCGCCGTCGGATCTGTCGTCGCTTGTGCCGTCGAATCTGGGGTCGAATCTGCCATCGGGTCCGGGACCCGATCCCCCATCTGTCGCAAAGCCGCCGCACGTCGGTCGGTTTTCAGCTTCGGTTCTGCTCGCGACAAGGTGGTGGAATCTGGAAAGACGGGCCGGCACGTCGGCGTCGCCGCTCGCGCGGGGCCGAACATGGGCCGGGCCGTTCTGGGGGCCGTTCTGTCGGCCGTTCTGTGGGCCGTTCTGTCGGCCGTCCGGACCGGCCCACCCGTACACGGTCGACGCTCCTGCACACCGGCCGTCTCGGCGCTGGAGTCGAGCTCGCGACATGGTGGTGGAAAGCCGTGATGTGCCGGAGATGCCGTGTCGGCGGCTATCGCCGAGGACTGGAAGCACCTTCCGGGTCGAGCTAAGGTCGTCGACCCGCTAGACAAATGCCCCGGCGGCGCTGGTACGCCCCGGGGCTGGCAACGGAGGCGATGCTCCGATGCAATCGAAAGGCTAACCAGCGCCCACGGCGGCGGCCGGTCGCCCGCCACCCCGGCATCTACTACCGGCCCCGTCCCGGCGGCCGTGTCGGACCGCCGTACGAGATCAGCTACCTCGACTCCACGGGTCGGCGCCGCTGGCAAGTCGTTCACGGCAGCCTCGCCGACGCGGAAGCACGGCGAGCCGAGCTGCGGCTGCGCCGCCATCGGGGTGAGCGGATCGAACCGACCACCGAGCGCTTCGCCGAGTACGCGCTTGCCTGGCTCGAGCGGCAGTCGACGCGCGACCGCACCCGCGAGGTGCACAGCTGGGCACTTCGCCAGCACCTGATCCCGTACTTCGGCACACGCCGCATCGATCAGATCACCGTCGACGACGTCGCCGCCTTCATCGTCGTGCTGCAAGACAAGGGCCTGCGCGGCTCGACCGCGAACACCGCGCTGCGCTCCTTGTCGCGCATCCTCTCGCACGCCGCCCGTCGAGGCGCGATCCCAATCAACCCGTGCAGTCAGCTCGAGCGCGGCGAGCGGCCGAAGCTGAACGACACACGGCCACACCGCATCCTCAGTCTCGACGAGATGCACGCCGTCCTCGCGAACAGCGAGTGCATGCTCTACCGCTGCCTCCTTGAACTGCTGTTCACGACGGGGGTGCGAATCGGCGAGGCGCTCGGACTCGCCGTCGGCGACCTCGACATCGACAACTGCGTGATCCGCGTCGAGTGCCAACTCGGCCGCGACGGGACGCGCAGCCCACTCAAGACCGAAGAGTCACGCCGGGCGATCGACATTCCACCGCAACTGATGCGGCGGCTCGTCGCCCTCACACGCGAACGCGGAACCCACGCCGACCCCGAGGCGTTTGTGTTCGCCAGTCGCAACGGCAGCGGCATCGAACGGAAGGTCGCCCGCGAAGCGCTCAAGCGGGCCGTCACGAAGGCCGGCATCACCGCCCCCGCGCCCACCCTTCACGACCTCCGCCACAGCCACGCGAGCATGCTCATCGCGCTCGACACCTCCATCGTCGAAATACAGCGACGGCTCGGCCACCGCAAGCCCGACACGACCCTGCGCATCTACGCGCACGAGTGGAAGTACAACGCCGCCCGCCGCAGCCAGGTCGGACGCCAACTCGGCGAACTCTTCGAAGCCGCCCGGCAGCTCGAACCGCCGGAACGGCAACCGCTCGCGCTCCCACCGGCCGGAGGCAGCA
>JBOGZQ010000077.1:0-5971 GCA_050697375.1 Gaiellaceae bacterium
AGATCTGCGCGCCGAGCGGGCGCGGCGGCGGAAGCCGCAGGCTGACCTTGCCGAGTCGCCGCGGCACGACGTACACGGCGTCGAGGAACGAATTGATCCGGTTCGTGACGAAGCGGCGCATGAACGGCGGGTTGTCGATGCCGTCCATCACGACGAGCAGCTGGTTGAGCGCGAGCTGGCCCTGGCCGCCGCCCATCATTCCCGGGAAGATCCCCTGGTTGACGAGGTTGCCGACCCTCATCGCCCACGCGGGGTACGGCGAACGGCGCTCCGGCGCGCGCTGCTCGAACATGCGCTCGCGCCACGCGCGGGTCTCGACGATCAGGTCGCCGCTCGGGTTGAGCGCGCCGAACGCGCCGTACAGCGGCAAGTCCGCGTCTGGGGTCATCGAGCCGGTTCCTCCCCCCAGCGCCTGCCTGCGCATGCCGACCGCGTCGATCTCGTCGATGAAGACGATGCACTGGCCGCCCCACTTGCGGGCGAGCTTCTTCGCCTTGCGGGCGAGGAAGCGGACGATCAACGCGTCGATGCCGATGAACGTCTGCGCGAACCCGGAGCCGGGGATCGAGACGAACGGCGAGTTGAAGCCGGTCGCGATCGCCTTCGCGAGCATCGTCTTGCCGGTGCCCGGCGCGCCGAGGAAGAGCAGTCCTCGCTCGCGTTTGCCGCCGGCCTTCTCGAACGCTTCGCCGGACTGCCACAGCGTGACGATCCGCCGCACCTCTTCCTTCGCCTCCACCTGTCCGCGGACGTCCGCGAGCTTCACGCCCCACTCCGCGTCGCCGGGCTCGTAGCCGCGGATCTGGGAGATGCCCATGAGCATCATCGGGCCCATGAAGATGAAGAAGTTGGCGAAGAACAGGAAGAAGACGAAGACGAGCTGAAGCAGGAGGGTCTTGTTGCGCAGCAAATGGCCGATGCCGACGAGCGTGTGCAGTGCGGTGCCGGGCCACGTCCGGTGGGTCGCGTCGAACATGACCTGCCAGACGAAGACGATCGTGACGATGCCGGCGATCCAGATCCCGACGCGGTAGTAGAAGCGCCACGTCCACGCGCGGCGCCGGTTGACGACGTCCTCCTCGCGCAGCCGCGCCTCCTCGGTGCCGAAGAGGCTCGGCCACGGGATCACGCGCCTGATGACGAGGTCGACGAGGCCCCGGAAGCCGACGATGACGAGCGCGGTGAGGATCAGCGACTTGAGGACGCTGTCGTGCGCCGCATGGCGGAACCAGAAGTACGCCGCCGGGCTCGTGAGCAGCGCGATAATCGTGGCGATGCGCGCCAGGCGGCGCAGCTGAGAGGCGAGCGCAACCGATTCCTCGCTCGACCGGAGGGTGCCCGCTACGTCCGCAGTTGCCATGGATCTGCCAGTGTAGACGTCAATTTCCTCCCTAAGTTACGGCGGTTTGAGCGACTTAGATTTCTCTCAGGAAGAGCGGGACCGGGCCTCCCGGTATCACCGGCCTCTGTATGCCGCGGCCGTGGTCCGGTTAGTCCTCGTGCTCGCCGTCTTCGCCGCGTTCACGCGGCTTTCGCTCGCCGGGCTCGGATGGTTCGGCGACGCCGCCGCCTGGGCGGCGGTCGTGCTCGCCGCGGTCGGTGTCGCGACCGTCCCGCTCGATCTTTGGCGCGGTCTCGTGCGCGAGCGCCGCTTCGGTCTGTCGACGCAAGGGCTTCGCGGTTGGCTTGCCGACCGGGCGAAGGGGGAGATGGTCGAGATCGTGCTCGGCGCGGCGGTCTGGACCGTCGCGATCGCGCTCGTGCACGCGCTCCCGAGCTGGTGGCCCGCAGCGGCCGCCGCATCGCTTGCGCTCTTCGTCCTCCTCATGTCCTTCGTCGCGCCCGTCGTGCTCGAGCCGCTCTTCAACCGCTTCCGCCCGCTCGAGGACGCGCGGCTTGCCGGCGAGCTCCGCGGGCTCGCGACACGAGTCGGCGTCCCGGTGCGGGACGTCCTCGTCGCCGACGCGAGCCGGCGGACGACGCGGACGAACGCGTACGTCTCCGGCCTCGGGCCGACGCGCCGCGTCGTCGTCTGGGACACGCTGCTCGCGGAGGGCGACGAGCCGGCGCTGAAGCTCGTCGTCGCGCACGAGCTCGGCCATAGGCGCGACCGGCACGTGCTGAAGGGGACGCTGCTCGGCATGACGGGCGCCGTCGTGCTCGTGCTGCTCCTGCGCGCCGCGCTCGGGACACCGGAGCCGGGCGACTTCCCGCTCGCCGCGCTTCTCTTCAGCGGCGTCGAGATCGTCACCCTGCCGCTCCTTGCCGCGATCTCGCGCCGCTGGGAGCGCGCCGCCGATCGCTGCTCGCTCGAGCTCACCGGCGACCGCGACGCATTCGTGCGTGCGCACGTCTCGCTGGCGCGGAAGAATCTCAGCGACTTGGATCCGCCTCGGCTGGCCTACCTGATGCTCTTCTCGCACCCGACGACACCGGAGCGTCTTGCACTCGCACGGCGCTGACCGCAAGCGGCTCGCGGTTGCGCTCGCGCTGATCGTCGCCCTCATGGGCGGCGAGATCGCCGCAGGCATCGTCGCGCAATCGCTCGCCCTGCTCGCAGACGCCGGGCACATGCTCACCGACGCGGCGGCGCTCACCGCCGCGCTCGCAGCCGCAGCTCTCGCTGCACGGCCCGCGCGCGGCGTGTGGACGTTCGGCTTCGGACGTGCCGAGATCCTCGCCGCGCAGGGGAACGGCCTCGCGCTCCTGCTCGTCGCGCTGTGGATCGTCTACTCCGCGGTGCGCAGGCTCGTCACGCCGGTCCACGTGCACGGCGGGATCGTGCTCGCCCTCGCGCTCGCCGGCGTCGCAGTCAACCTCGTCGCGACACTTGTCCTCTCCGGTGCGGATCGCACGAGCCTGAACCTGCGCGCGGCATTTCTCCACGTCGCGAGTGACCTTGCCGCGTTCGTCGGGACGGCCATCGCGGGCGCACTCGTGCTCGCCACCGGCTGGAACCGCTTCGACCCGATCGCGAGCCTGCTCGTCGCCGCTCTGATGCTCGTGGCGAGCTGGTCGCTGCTGCGCGAGTCCGGCCGCATCTTCCTCGAGGCCGCTCCCCCCGGCCTCGATCCCGACGCGGTCGCGGCGACGCTCGCCGCCGAACCCGACGTCGTCGAGGTGCACGACCTGCACGTCTGGACGGTGACGAGCGGATTTCCCGCCCTCGCGGCGCACGTCCTCGTCTCGCCGGACACTGATTGCCACGGCGCGCGCCGCCGTCTCGAGCGCCTGCTCGAGGAGCGTTTCGGCCTCCGCCACACGACGCTCCAGGTCGACCACGTCGCCAAGCGGTCGCAGGTCGTTAGCATCGAGCGTCGTGGACCTCAAGGGTAAGACGGCGATCGTCACAGGAGCGTCGTCCGGCTTTGGCCGGTCGACGTCCCGCATGCTCGCCGACGCGGGCGTGCGCGTCGCGGGCGGAGCGCGCAGGGTGGAGAGGCTCGAGACGGAGATCGCGCTCGAGCTCGACGTGCGCGATCCCGAGAGCAGCGAGCGCTTCGTCGCCGCCGCCGTGAAGGAGCTAAGCGGCATCGACATCCTGATCAACAACGCAGGGCTCGCTCTGGGCCGCGCGCCGTTCGACGAGTCGAGCGAGGAGGACGAGCAAACCGTCTTCGAGACGAACGTGAACGGGCTTGTGCGCATGACGCGGCTGTGCCTGCCGCACATCCGGGACGAGGGCCACATCGTGAACCTCGGCTCGATTGCCGGCCGCCAGGCGTACGAGAACGCGGCGACGTACGTCGCGTCGAAGTTCGCGGTGCGCGGCTTCACATACGCGCTGCGCGAAGACCTGCTCGGCCGGCCGATCCGGCTGACGACGGTCGACCCCGGCCTCGCCGAGACGGAGTTCTCCGTCATCCGCTTCTACGGCGACAAGGAGAAGGCGGATGCGGTCTACAAGGGCGTCGACCCGCTCGTCGCCGACGACATCGCCGAGTGCATCATGTTCGCCCTGACGCGGCCGTTCCACGTGAACGTCGACGAGATCGTCGTCAAGGCGCAGGCCCAGTCGTCCGGGGGGCGCATCATCCGCACATGAGCTGGCGCGTCGTGATCGTGACGCGCATCCTGCCGATCGTGCTCGGCTTCGACAAGGTGCTGCGAGACGCGGGGCACGCCCCGGTTGCGCTGCTGACGTTCCTCGACTCGGACGGCCGCTACGGCGGCTTCGACATCACGCCGGTCCTGCGCGAGGTTCCGAGTCACCTCGACGTCGTCATGCCGTCGAAGCGCTCCTCGATCGCGCCGCTCCTGCGCGGCATCGATCCCGACCTCGTCGTCTGCACCGGCTTTCCGTGGAAGATTCCTCCCGATGCGCTCGCCGTGCCGCGGCTCGGGTGGATCAACGGTCATCCGTCGCTGCTGCCGCGCCACCGCGGGCCGGTGCCGCTTGCGTGGGCGATTCGCAACGGCGACGAGGAGTTCGGTTTCACGTTCCATCGCATGGACGCCGAGCTCGACACGGGCCCGATCCTCGCGCAGCGCCGGCTTCCGCTCGGCGAGCCGACGGAACCGGACGCGTTCTACGCGGAGACCGGCCCGGTCGCGATGGAGGTGCTCGCCGAGGCCCTCGAGCGGCTCGCGGCCGGCGACGAGGGACGGGCGCAGGAGGAGGGCGGAGAGTACGAGAGCTTCTTCGGCGAGGACGACGCGTGGCTCGACCCGTCGCGAACGGCGCTCGAGCTGCACCGCCTCGTGTGGGCGTGGCGATACACGATCTCGCTCGACGGCGTGCACGGCGCCCTCGTCGAGCTCGACGGCGAGACGGTGCGCGTGCTGGCGTCGTCGCTCGTCGAGGAGGAAGGCGCGCAGCGCCTCGACTGCGCCGACGGGCCGTTGTGGCTCGTCAGGACCGAGCCTGCCGGCTAGGTCGGCTGCTGCTCTGCCCAGCGCGCGAGACCACGGTACGACTGCCAGAGTGGCATTGCAACGTCGTACACGGAGACGTCCTCGCCCGCGTTCTCGAGCTCCGCGCGCCCGTAGGCGATGAACTCCTCCTCCGAGGCGCCTCCGCGCACGAACTCGGCCCAGTCGTACAGCTCCAGCCGCAGGTCGGCGAGATGGCGCTGCGGGTCGTCGGCGACGCCGAAATGGATGAGCGCGAGCCGCTCCGGTCCGCGCCGCTCGATCTCGTCGATCGTCGCCTGCCACGTCTCGAGATCGAACTCGGGCGGCGGCGTGGGGGGCATCACGTAGCGGCCGGGCTGGATCCGCACGCCGGCGGCGTCGCCGGCGTACAACGTTCCGTCACGGTCGAGGTAACAGACGTGATGGGACGCATGACCCGGCGTGGGAAAGCAGTCGAGGCCGACGACGTCGTCGCCGACGACGTGCACGCTCGCCTCAGGCACCGGTGCGAGCTCGCCCCAGAGCGTGTCGAACGACTCGCCGTACAGGCGGCGGGCGCTCCGCTCGAGACGCGAGGGATCGACGAGGTGCGGCGCGCCGATCGCCGACACGTGCACCCGGAGGCCCGGATGCTCGCGCACGAGGACGCCCGCGGCCCCTGCGTGATCGAGGTGGATGTGGCTGAGAAGCAGGTGGCGGACGTCGGAGAGCTGCATCCCCTCGGCCGCGAGCCCGGCTTTCAGCGCATCGATCGTCGTGGCGGGGCCGCAGTCGAAGAGCGCGGGGCCGTCATCGGTGTCGACGAGATAGCACCCGATCGAATGCGGGCAACCGAGATGGAGGAGGTCGATCGGCGCGGTCACCGGGCACTATCTTCACGGATGCCCCTGCTGTACGACGGAGACTGCCGCTTCTGCACCGAGGCGATCGCGTGGATGCGGCGTCGCTTCGAGCCGGCCGCGGAGAGTCTTCCCGCGCAGGGCCTCGATGCCGTCGAGTGGGTGGACGGCGCTGCGCGCGCCTCCGGCGCGGACGCGATCGCCGCCTGGCTGCGCACGGCGCAGCGGCTGCGGCCGCTCGTCCGCCTGATCCCGCTCGGATTGCCGCTCGGGCGGCT
>JBOGZQ010000078.1:0-5784 GCA_050697375.1 Gaiellaceae bacterium
TGCTGCACGATGCCGGTGACGACCTCGGTGACGCGGTCGATGTACTCGTCGTACATCATCCGCCGCTCCTCCTCGCGGATGCGCTGGAGGATGACCTGCTTCGCGGTCTGCGCGGCGATCCGGCCGAAGCCCTCCGGCGTCACGTCCTCGCGCTGGATCTGGTTCTCGGGGATGTCGGACCAGTCGATGTCGAGGTCGTCGTCGGAGATGAGCGTGTGCTGGCGCTCGCCGGTCTCCTCCTCGAGCCGCTCGAGCTCCTCGAGCTTGCGCTCGCGCGCCTCCTCGAGCAGCAGGGTCTCGATGTCGCCCGGAAGCTCGATCGAGAACACGCGAAAGTCGCCCTCGCTGTCCATCTCGACGGTCGCGTGGCGCGATGCGCCCGGTGTCTTCTTGTACGCCGCGAGCAGAGCGTCCTCGAGGGCGGCGACGAGCGCGCCCTCCTCGATACCCTTTTCACGCTCGATGTCGCGGACGGCCTCGATGATCTCCTGGCTCATCTCACACCCTCTCGTCGATCAGGTTCGCCCGCACGATCTCGTCGAACGGGACTTCGGTGTCGTCGATCTGCACACGATTCGCGTCGGCTGCGACGAGCTCGCCGCGGATGCGGCGGTCGCGCGTGCGCAGCTTCACGCGGCGCCCGACGGCGCCGGCGAAGTGCTGCGGCTTGCGCAGCGGCCGCTCGATTCCGGGGGACGAGACGTCGACGCTGTACTGGCGCAGGTAGTCGCGCAGCACGTCGGTGACGCGCGCGCAGAGCGCGTGGTCGACACCGGTGGGATGGTCGACGTAGACCGTGAAGCGATCCGGGCTCTGGAGCTCGACCGCGAGCACCTCGACGCCGTCGAGGGACCCCTCGACGCGCGCGCCGATCTCCTGCTCGAGCTGCTTCTCCTTCTGCCGGACGTCCGCCACGAAACTCCCCCTTCACAAAAAATGGGCCCGCAGGGCCCATTTCGCCGAACCGGTGAAAATGGTCTCAGAAGTGTAGCAAGCCTCGGATTTCGGCCGCTAAAAGCGCCTTTGCGCGCGACGAATCGAGGGCGACGTTCCGGGCGCGGCCGGGGGGAGTCGGGGCGCCTTCGGGGTCGCGCGCGCCGAGGAGCCGCGCGAGCTCGAGCCGGGAGACGGCGTCGGGGCCGGCGACGTGCAGGACGCCGGTGCGGTCGAGCCGCGCGAGCTCGAGGAGCGCGGCGGCGAGATCGGAGACGTGGATGGGCGAGCGGATCTCGTCGGTGTGGAAGACGACGTCGTCGCGGGCGGCGAGTGCCTCTTGCGGTCCGCCGGCCTTGCCGTACAGGAGCGAGGTGCGGACGATCAGGCCGTCGGGCGGGACGAGGGCTTCGGCTGCGAGCTTGGCGCGGCCGTACTCGGAGACGGGCCGCGGCTCGTCGTCCTCGGCGTACGGCGCGTGCTCGCCGTCGAAGACGAGGTCGGTCGAGAGGTGGATCAGCCGCGCGCCCGCGCGCCCGGCGGCGGCGGCGACGTTCCGCGTGCCGCGGACGATCGTCTCGGCGTCGCCCATCACGTAGGCGGTGTGGACGACGACGTCGGCGTCGATCTCGAACGGCTCGCGGACGTCGAGGTCGATCGCGCACCCGAAGGGCGCCTGCCGCCGGAACTGCGTCGCGACGACGTCGTGCCCGGCCTCGACCGCCTGCCGGCAGACCTCCGATCCGAGGTAGCCGGCCCCACCGGTGACGAACAGCCTCATCCGAGGACGATGGTGACGGGGCCGTCGTTGACGAGCTCGACCGCCATGCTCGCGCCGAAGATCCCTCGGCCGACGGGGACGCCGAGCGCCTCGAGCTCGGCGCAGAAGCGCTCGACGAGCGGCTCCGCCTCCTCCGGCGGGGCCGCGTCGGTGAAGCTCGGGCGGTTCCCCCGCGAAGTGTCTCCGAGCAGCGTGAATTGGGAGACCGCGAGCACCGCCCCGCCCGTGTCCAGCAGGCTCTGGTCGAAGCGCCCCGCCTCGTCGGGGAAGACCCGCAGCCGCGCGACCTTGCCCGCCAGCCGGGCGGCCTCCGTGGCCTCGTCCCCGCGGGCTACGCCCACCAGGACGCACAGTCCCGGCCCGATCTCGGCCACGATCCGGTCCTCTACCCGCACCCGGGCCTTGGTCACCCGCTGGCAGACGGCCCTCATGGCGCGTCCAACATAGTCCGATAGAGGGACGGTGGAGAGCTCCGCGGACCTCGCGACTCCTCTCCCCCTGCGGCTTGCGGCTGAGGGGACCTGGCGCGTGCCGCTGGGGTCTCTTCTGCTGCGCGACGGCGTCATCACCACCGAGCAGCTGGAGGCGGCCCTCGCGGAGAAGGACGTCACAGGACGCCGCGTCGGCGAGATCGTCGTCTCTCGCGGCTGGGTGGCGGCCGGCGCGGTGGCGAAGCTCCTCGCGGAGCAACACGGACTCGAGTACCTCGACCTGCCGACCGCCCAGGTCGACCCGCGCGCGGCGAGCCTGCTGCCGGAGAAGTACGCACGCCGCTACGAGGCGCTCCCGATCCGCTTCATCCGCGACGACCTCGTCCTCGTCACGGTCGCCGACCCGACGAACGTCCTCGCCTCCGACGACCTGAAGCTGACGCTCGGCCTCAACCTGCGCATCGCCGTTTCCGCCGCGCCTGACGTCGAGGCCGCGATCGAGCGCTACTACCAGCAGGCCGTCGTCGTGCACGAGGAGGAAGCCTCCGCGGACCTCGACGACGTTCGCAGCATCGCCGCGAGCGCGCCGGCGATCAACAGCGTCAACTCCCTCATCTCGCGTGCCATCGCCGAAGGCGCGTCCGACCTCCACTTCGAGGCGGAGGCGGGCCACATGGCGATCCGCGCGCGCATCGACGGCGTCATGCGCCAGTTCACAACCATCCCGCGATCGCTCCAGCCGGCCGTCACCAGCCGGCTCAAGGTGATGGCGGAGCTCGACATCGCCGAGAAGCGGGCGCCGCAGGACGGCCGCATGTCGATCCGCTACGGCGGCCATCCGATGGACATCCGCGTTGCGGTCCTGCCGACGACCCACGGCGAGCAAGTCGTGCTGCGGATCCTCAACCGGCCGGGTGCGCGGCTCGGTCTCACCGAGCTCGGGATGAGCCCCAATGCGGAGGAGCGGTTCGCACGCGCGATCCGGCAGCCGTACGGAGCCGTACTCGCCGTCGGGCCGACCGGCTCCGGGAAGACGACGACGCTGTATGCGGCGATCGACCTCCTGAACGAGAGCGAGCGCGTCCTGATGACCATCGAGGATCCCGTCGAGTACCAGACGCCGGGCGTGAATCAGATCGAGGTCAACTTCAAGGGCGGCCTCACGTTCGCGCGCGGACTGCGCACGATCCTCCGCTCCGATCCCGACGTCCTGCTCGTCGGCGAGATCCGCGACGAGGAGACGGCGCGCATCGCGATTCAGGCTGCAATGACGGGACACCTCGTGCTGACGACGCTGCACGCGCACAACGCATCCGCATCGATCGCTCGCCTCGTCGACATGGGCGCGGAGCCGAGCCTGCTCGCGACCGCTATCAACTGCATCGTCGCGCAGCGGCTCGCTCGACGCCTGTGCGAGACCTGCCGCGAACCGTACGACCCCAGTGACTCCGAGCTCGCCGAGATCGGGATCGCCGACTTCGGCCCCGAGACGACGCTCTACCGGCCGGTCGGCTGCGTGAAGTGCGGCGGTACCGGGTTCGCCGGCCGCGTCGCGCTGTACGAAGTGCTGCCAGTGCACGGACGCATGCGCAGGCTCATCGAGTCGGGCTCGACGGACGAGATCTTCGCAGAGGCCGTCGCCGAGGGGATGACGACGCTGCGCGAGGACGGTCTGCGGCTCGCGGCGATCGGCCTCTCGTCGCTCGACGAGATCCGCCGCGTCACCGGCGACCGTCTGAGCTAATCCAGTTCTTTGATCCGCGCGCGGTACTGCTCCGACTTCGGCTGGAGCGAGCTCGCGAGCTTGTAGTGCCCGTTCGCCTCGTGCGTGCGCCCCTGCTTCTCGAGGCAGCGCCCGAGCGCGTAGTGGGCGTAGTCGTTCACGGGCGAGAGCTCGAGCACCTTCCGGAACTCCGCCTCAGCCTCTGCCCAGCGGCGGATGCGGAAATACGCGATCCCGAGCGCCTCGCGGATCGACGCCTTGTCCGGCTCCCGCTTCTTCGCCTTCTCGAGGGCGACCGTCGCCTGCGCGGCCATCCCTTTCTTCAGATGCGCCTTGCCCTGCTGGAACAGGCTGTACGTGCTCTCGCTCATGACCCCAGGTAGGTGAAGTTCTCCCTCACCAAGTCTTCCGGATGCGTCAAGTCCCGCGTTTTCCCGATCTCGACGCCTGCAATCGCGAGGCCGGCTGCGATCGCGCGCTCGAAGACGGTGCCGAGCTCGAACGGCGGCCCGGGAAGCTCGGCGAGGAACGGGAGCAGCCCGCGGCCGAGGCCCCAGAGCGGTGCACTCCCCACCGGATTGCCCGGGTCGTGGTCGATCGGCTCAACGACGAGGCCGGCGACGATCTTGATCGCAGCGCGGTGCGGGAAGACTGCCGGCGGGTCGCGGCGGCCGCTCATTGCCCCGGCCGCGCCCGAGCGGAGGAACGCGTCCGCGAAGCGGCCGATGTCGCCCGCGCTGAAGACGGTGTCGGCGGCGAGGACGAGGCACGGCGGCTCGGCGCCGGCGTCGAGCGCGCGCCGCACCGCGTCGGCGGAACCGAGGACGCCCGGCTGCCGCACCGTGTGTACCTCGATCCCGAAGCCGCTGCCGTCGCCGACGAGCTCCTCCACCTGCTCGGCGAGGTGCCCGGTTACGACGACGACGCGCTCGCACCCTGCGGCTGCGAGCTCGCGCAGGAGCGTCGCGATCACCGGGCGCCCGTCGATCGGCAGCACCGGCTTCGGCCAGCACTCGGTCAGCGGACGCAGCCGCGTCCCCTCCCCCGCCGCCATGACGATCGCGTTCAGGGGATCAGGCGCTCGACTTCGTCGAGGATCGCCGCGGCGATCTCGTCCTTCGGCGCCTTGGCGACCGTGCGCTCCCCGCCCGGCGTGATGAGCGTCACCTCGTTCTCGTGCGAGTCGAAGCCGATGTCGGCGCGCGCAATGTCGTTGAACACGAACACGTCGGCGTTCTTCTGGTCGAGCTTCGCGCGCGCGCGCGCGAGGCCGCGCTCGCCCTCGTCGGCGGCGAAGCCGACGAGCACCTGGCCGGGATGCTTCGAGGCGCCGATGGCCGCGAGCACGTCGGTCGTCGGCTCGAGCTCGATCGTCCATGCGGCGCGATCCTTCGGCCGCTTCGTCGGGAGCGCCTCCGGGGGCCGGTAGTCGGCGACGGCTGCCGCCATCACGACGACGTCCGCCTCCGCCGCGCGTGCGAGTGCTTCGCGCTCGAGGTCCTCCGCCGTCGGCGTCTCGACCATCTCGACGCCGGGCGGCGCTGGAACGGCGAGATTCGCACCGAGCAGCGTGACGTGCGCGCCGCGGCGCTTCGCCTCCGCGGCGAGGGCGACACCCATGCGCCCGGACGAGCGGTTGCCGACGAAGCGCACCGAGTCGATCGGCTCGCGCGTACCGCCGGCCGAGACGAGGACGCGCTTCCCCTTCAGCCGGCTCTTGCCGGCGAGGAGCTCTTCCGCCGCGCGCACGATCTCCTCCGGCTCGAGCATGCGACCGACGCCGAGCTCTCCTTCAGCCGTCTCGCCTTCGTCGGGGCCGGCGAGCACGACGCCGCGTGCGCGCAGCGTCTCGGCGTTCGCGCGGGTTGCAGGGTGCGACCACATGCGCGGGTTCATGGCCGGTGCGATGAGGATCG
>JBOGZQ010000079.1:0-13551 GCA_050697375.1 Gaiellaceae bacterium
CCGTCCGGGCGCAGCAGCGTCACGTGGCCGAACCGCAACGCGCCTTCGGCGTCGGGCTCGCCGATCTGGTGCGCTGCCTCGCGATGGCGGACGAAGCGGCCGCTCTGGTGAACGGGCCCCTCGTCCCAGCGGACGCCGAGCCACTCGAGGTCGGCCGCGATCGCCCGGGCGCCGTCGTCGACGTTCCGCTCGCGGTCCGTGTCGTCGATCCGCAGGAGCATCGTGCCGCCGTGCTCGTCGGCGAACGTCCGGTTCGCGACGGCGCTCAGCGCGTTCCCGAGGTGGAGCGAGCCCGTCGGGCTCGGGGCGAAACGGACGCGGACCATGTGAAAGGATCGCACGATGAGCGTCGCGACCGAGCGGGAGCGGATGACGTGGGCCGACCTCGGCGACGGTGCGCGGGACCTGGCGGCCCAGATCGCGGCCGTGGGCTACGAGCCGAGCCTCATCCTCGGCATCGCGCGCGGCGGGCTCCTCGGCGCAGTCGTACGCGCTCGACCTGAAGAACGACGTTCACGATGAACGTCGAGTTCTACACCGGCGTCGACGAGCGGCTCCTCGTGCCGCTGGATCGACTTCCCCTGGAGCGCGGCGACGACGCCGACATGAGAGAATCGGTTCCGTGAGCGGCCGCTGATGCTCATCGCCCGACGACTCCTCGCCGCCGCGCTCGTCGTGCTGGCCGCCGGTTGCGGAGGCTCCGCACGGCCGTCTGCGGCCGCCGGCGGCGGTCCGTCCGCACCGAAGAAACCCGCGCCCGGGCAGTTCCTACAGATCATGTCGGCGAAGCACGCGGTCGATCTCACGCTCATCGCGTCGGACGGCGACAGCAACAACGGCTTCAACTTCGACGACTACGGGCGCGGCGAGTTGCTCGTGAGCGTTCCCAGAGGATGGCGGGTCACGGTGCACTGCAAGAACGACGGGCCGCTGCGCAACTCATGCGCGGTCGTGTCGGGTCCGTTCCCGACTGCTCCGGCCTTTCCGGGAG
Source organism: Gaiellaceae bacterium (assembly GCA_050697375.1). GTDB lineage: Bacteria > Actinomycetota > Thermoleophilia > Gaiellales > Gaiellaceae > Palsa-739. The sequence continues at coordinate 992 of JBOGZQ010000079.1, forward strand.
CTACCACCCCGAAGCCGGTCGTGGGCCTCGAGAGCGGGCAGTCGGCTTCCTTCTCATTCGTCGCGACGCGCACAGGCACGTATCGCCTGGCTTCGCTCGTGGCCGGGCACGAGCAGGCGCGCATGTGGGACGTCCTCGAGGTGACCCGCGGAGGACAACCGTCGATCAGCGCGCGCCCGGGGCCGTAGTCAGGCGATTGCGTCGATCGCCATCGCTGCGAAGAGGAGGGCCAGGTAGAGCAACGAGCTGTGGAAGAGAAGGGCAGCGTTGCGCCGGCTCGGAAACCGCGCGAGGCGTAGCGCGAGCGCGACGAATACCGCGCCGAGCACGATCGCGGCGGCGAGATAGGCGGTTCCGAACGTTCCGAGCGCGACCGGAACGAGTGTCACCGCGACGAGCAGGAACGTGTAGCCGACGATCTGGCGCAATGTCGCCCGTTCGCCGCGTGCTACCGGCAGCATCGGCACCGAGGCGGCGGCGTACTGCTCCTTGAGCAGGAGCGCGAGCGCCCAGAAGTGAGGCGGCGTCCAGAGGAAGACGATCAGGAAGAGCCAGAACGCCGCCAAGCCGAGATGGCCGCTCGCCGCGGCGTAGCCGACGAGAGGCGGGATCGCTCCGGCGGCCCCTCCGATGACGATGTTCTGGGGCGTCGAGCGCTTCAACCAACGGGTGTAGATGCCGACGTAGAAGAGGTTGCCGATCAGCGCCAGCACCGCGGAGAGCAGGTTGACGGTGCTCGCGAGGAGTACGAACGAGAAAGCCGACAGCGCGAGCCCGAACTCGAGCGCCTGTGCGGGGGCGAGCCGGCCGGCGGCGACGGGGCGGCGCTCGGTCCGCTTTCCCATCAGGCGGTCGATGTCGCGGTCGAGTAGGTGGTTCAGCGCGGAGGCACCGCCGCAGGCGAGCGCAAGCCCGACGACGGTCATCGCGAAACGCCCCACCGGGGGAAGGCCTCCCTGGCCGACGATCATCCCGCAGGCTCCAGTGAGGAGCAGCAGTGACATGATGCGCGGCTTCGTCAGCGTGACGTAGTCGCGCCACGCGTGCGTCGCGACCCGCCGGCCGCGAAACGCCTGTGCTGCCGCGACGACGGCGGCACCGCAAGCGAGCGAGGCGAGCGCGCGATGGGAGGTCGGAGCCGTGGACAAGCCGGCGGCGCCGAAGAGCACGAGCGCCGCCGCGCTCGCCGGCAGCAGACGGCGGTGGGCACTCCAAGCGGCGATGACGAGTGCCACGAGGGGTGGAATCGCCAGCGTCGCGAGCAGACGATGCGCCGGCCCAAGCCCGACCGCCCCCGAGCCGGCGGCGACCAGCGTCGCCGACGAGGCGGCGAGCGCGGTGAGACGAAGCCAAGGCCCGGGCGCGAGCCTGGTGCGGAGGTCGAGCGCGAGCGAGCTCACGGCTCAGAAGTCATCCGGGTGCCTGCTGGCGTAGAACGCCCAATAGATTCCGATCACGACGAGCAGCGCCAACGGGACACCCCAGGACAGGATCCCGCTTTCGAGATACCCAGCGACGACCACGGACGGACCTCCTCTCGAATCAGTGTTGAACGGCGGGCCGGTGCGGACGGGAACCGGCCGGGTCGAGCCACATGTAGAGCGCCCAGCACGCGGCGACGAGGTAGACGAGCGAGCCCGGCACCCACATCACGCCTGCTGCGAGCTGCTGATCCGAGAGCGCGGAGATTCCGCCCGGGCGGCGGCCATACCCCACGTAGGAGTAGAGCGGCGTCTGCGCGAAGGCGAGGACGATCGCCAGGATCCAGCCGGGAATGATCGCCAGCACGAGATACAGACACCGACGTGCCCCGTCGAGTCGCGCCCGCAGCGGCGGCGCGCCGAGGACCGGTGCCCAGAAGAGGATCCCGACGAGGACGAAGTTCAGGTGCTCGAGCTGGTGGACGAGATTGTTGCGGAGCGTCTCGTCGTAGAGCGCCGGCACGTGCCAGGCGCCCATGGTCGCCGCCAGCAGCGCGAGCGCGACGAGGGGATGCGCCAGCGGAGCTCCGACGACGAAGGCTCGCGCCGCCGCGCGACGGATCGGAACCGGCATCGGCTGCCAGAGCCGCGGCCAGGGCCGCCCCAGCACGAGCAGCGGCGGCGCGACCGTCAACAGCAGCACGTGCTGGATCATGTGCACCCAGAAGAGCTTGTCCGCATATGCGTCGATCGGCGTGTCGAGGGCGAGTATGACGGTCGCGATCCCGCCGTAGAACGCCGCCGGACGCCGGCCGTCGCGCCTCCGGCCGCGACCGCCGAGGGCATACAGCGCGGCGAGCGCGAGGCAGAACACGAACGGCACGCCGAGCGGCCAGTTCGCTGAGTTCGCGACGATGCCCACGGAGCCTCAGACGAGATAGAGGACGATCCAGGTGACGACCGCGATAACGGCCAGGAAATCGAGGTAGAAGCTCGCCGCCGTCAATTGCGGGCGGACGAGTGAGAGCGGGTCGGCGATGTCCTGCCCCTCTCGGTGGGGGTCGCCGGAGGCGTGACCAGGCGGGGGATGGTGGCCTTCCGGGACGTTGCGGTATCGGATTGCGGTCGCGAGCACCGTCTCGAGCCAGTAGAGCGTTCCGATCAGGAACAGGAAGAGCATGGCGGTCCAGCCGACGTAGACGCTCGCGTACCCGCCGTCGGTGGGGCCGAAGCCCTGCGTCGACCACTCGGCGATCTGCAGTGCGATCGCGGCGGCGACGAGCACGACCCCGACAGCCCCCTTGAGACGCCAGGCCGCCCTCCGTCCTGCCCGCTGGTCCTGCAGCCCGAGCCAGACGACGCCGGCGCTCGCGACGACGCAGAAAGTGGACGCGGTGCCGAGCGCGAGCGAGGGGTCGACGTGCGGAGGACGCCACATGCCGCCGTTGTTCAGCGAGCGAAGGTAGAAATATGCGAACAGGAAGTCGATGAAGAAGAAGGCGGTTGCGCTCGCCCACAGGTGCGTCCCCGTCCGTATGTTGCCGGCGGCGAGCTCGGGCGGCTCCTCCTCGACGACTTCGTAGCCGGCGCCCGTCGAGACGAACTCGCTCATGCCCCACCTCCTGCCGGGGCCGGAACGGGAAACGGACGCGCCACTGCGGCGCCCTCTTCGCCGTAGCCGTACGGGTCGCCGACGATCACCGGGATGCGATCGAAGTCATGTACCGGCACCGGCGATGGGAGCTGGAACTCGAGCGACTTCGAGCCCCATGGGTTTGCGCCCGCCGGCACCCTCGCGAAGAGCTGCGACCACACGAGGTTGTACAAGAAGACGAGCATCGAGATCCCGAGCACGAAAGCCGACACCGATACCCAGTCGTTCAGCCATTGCAGGTTGGAGGGATAGGTGACGACCCGGCGCGCCATGCCCATGAAACCGAGCGCGAACAGCGGCCCGAATGTCGAGTTGAAGGACAGGAACATCATCCAGAAGTGCACCTTGCCGAGCCGTTCGTTCAGCATGTATCCGGTCATCTTCGGGAGCCAGTAATAGACCGCCGCAAAGAAGGTGAAGATCAGCCCGCCCATGATCGTGTAGTGGAAGTGAGCCATCGAGAAGAAGCTGCCGTGCGTCGTGACATCGCTCGGCACGTCGGAAAGGAAGACGCCCGAGAGCCCGCCGAAGAGAAAGTTGAACACCCAGGCGAGGCAGAACAGCATCGGCACGCTGTATCGGATCTGGCCGCGCCACACCGTGCCCATCGCGCACACGAAGATGAAGCCGGTGGGGATGGAGATCAGCTCGGTCGAGAGCATGTAGAAGGGTCGCAGGTCTGCATTGATGCCGCTGACGAAGATGTGGTGCTGCCAGACCGTGAAGCTGAGCAGCGTGACGCCGAGCATGCCGGCAACCCCAAGCCGATATCCCCACAGCGGCTTCCGAGCGAAGACCGCCATCAGCTCGAGCACGATCCCGAAGCCGGGCAGCGCAACGATGTACACCTCCGGGTGCCCGAAGAACCAGAAAAGGTCCTCGAACAGGTAGCTGGAGCCGCCCTGCCCGGCGACGAAGTAGCTCGTCTGCACGGTGCGGTCGAACGCGGCCATCGTCAGCACGCTGATCAGCACCGGCGCGGCGAGGAGCATGAGGATGGCGGTCGAGATCACGCCCCACACGAACATCGGCAGCCGCGTCCAGGTCAGGCCGGGCGCGCGCATCGAGATCACCGTCGCGAGCATGTTCAGCCCGAGCAAGGTCATCGACAGGCCGACGAGCGCGAAGAACATGATGTACGAGTCCATGCCCAGGTTCGCCTGGTCGTTCAGCGGCTCGTAGCCAGTCCAGCCCGTCGGGATGCCGCCGAAGAAGAACCCGCTGAGCAGGATCGCACCCGCCGCCATCAGCAGCCAGAAGGTGAGCGCTTCGATCCGCGGGAATGCCATCCGCCGCGCCCCGATCATGATCGGCACGAGATAGTTGGCGAACGGGCCGAGGATCCCGCTCGTCATCATCCCCATCATCATCGACCCGTGCTCGGTGACCAGGGTCAGATAGTTGCCGGCCGGCCACACGTTCGGCTGCGGGCGTAGCAGCTCGAAGCGGATCAGCATCGCGTTCAGCCCGGCGATGAAGAAGAAGAGACCGATGCCGACGAAGTACTGCATCCCGACCACCTTGTGGTCGGTGCTGAGGTTGAAGTAGCGGCTGATGCCCTTTGTCTCCTTCGAGCGCATCGAAGGCGGATAGCCGCGCATGCGCGCGAGCGGGTAGCTGGCGAAGCCGAGCCCGACGAGCAAGCCGATCACGCCGAGGATGTAGGCGAGGAAGAGCGAGATGTCGTTCTGGTCGATGCCGCCGAAATAGGCGACGCTCTTGATGTTGAGGCCGCTGATCAGCCAGTGACCGCCGTACCACCCGAGGTAGAGGCCGCCGATGCCGAGGAGGATCCCGGTGAGCAGGTTGAACCCGAGCAGGCGCCGCCAGAGCGGCTGCGCGGCATGCGGGTCGTGATGCTGTCCGGGCTCGACGGTCACGGATTCCTCCTTTGCTATCCGGCGCGGAACGGTGGTGCAGGCAGGTACGTGTTGCCGTACCTGGGCATGTACCTCATGACGGGAGCGGCGAGGGCCTGCTGCTGCTTCACCCACGTCGCAAAAGCGGCCTCGCTGACGACGCGGCCCGTGCCGAACATGTAGCCGTGGAACAGGCCGCACAGCTCCGCGCACTCGATGTGGACGTTGCCGAGGTGCTTGGGGGTGATGTAGGCGATGTTGTCGGCGCCGGGGTTCGCGTCCGCCTTCAGCCCGAGGGCCGGGATCCAGAACGAGTGGATCACGTCGAGCGAGGTCACGTGCAGCTCCACCTGCCGGTCGACCGGAAGCTCGAAGTCCGCGGTCTCGAATCCGCCCTCGTCCGGGTAGCGGTAGGTGAACTGCCACTGTTGCGCGATGACCTGCACCTGCAGCGGCGGGTCTCCCGGCTTCCCGACTTGAGCGGACGAGAACGACGTGAACACCGGCTTCGAGCCCTGCCCGCCGCCGGCGCCGCCGAGCAGCTCGTAGGTGCCGAACCCGGCGAGTAAAAGAACGACCGCGCTCGTCGTCGCGATCCACGTCGTCTGCGCGACCATATTGCCGCGGATCGGCGGGCCGTCGATCGTCCCCCTGCTGTCGCGCGCCCGGAAGACGACGAGGACGTAACCGAAGTAGGCGAAGATCAGCGCGCACACGAAGAACGAGACGAGGATCAGAACCTCGTTGTCGAAGCGCTGGCCGGACGCCTCGGCGCTCCCTGTCCCCGGCGGCAGGATCGGGGTCAGGAAGATCGCCGCGAGCGTCATCGAGATCGCGGCGACGACGAACCACAGCACCATGATCCGGCCGAAGTGTCCGAGGCGCCCCACGTCAGCTCACCTGGATGAAGCCATCCATGTAGCCGAGCGTCTGCATCGGGCCGCCGAAGCCGTCGAGGAAGCCGGCCGCGCAGGGGACGAAGCACTGCCAGCGGTAGCGTCCCTTGCCGGGAGTTCGGAAGCTGAACGTAATCGTCATGTGCGCCGTGCTCAACGCGCACGGCCCAAACGCGCATTGGTTCTTCGCGTTACCGGCGACTCCCTTGAGCGGCACGATCAGTCCGAGCTGGGGGATCGCGAACGTATGGGAGGCATCGCCGGGGTCGAGCACGTTCTTCGTCACGCCGTTGAGCGTCATGACGTTGCCGATCGTGCCGCGCACTTTCGCCATGAAGGCGTTGCGCAGCCCGCTGTCGCCGTCGAACTGGTAGACGGTGACGTGGACGAGCGTATGGGCCGGCAGGTCCCAGATCGTCGTGTGCCGCCACGTCTTGCTCGAGTCGCGGACGAAATAGGACACCCAGTCGGGATTCGCGGCGAGCGTCGGCCCGGCGGCGGCGACCGTCTGGATCGTCAGGTTGACGCTGTTGTTCGGCCCCGGCACGGCGACGGAGTTGGTGGCCTTGGGCCCGGCCATCAGGATGTCCGTGATGTAGAAGCCGATCACGACCCCGACGATCGCGACCGCGACGGCAACACCGAGGATCTTCTTCAGCGTCGAGCTCATCGGCGGCGGAAGGCTAAAACAGCGGCGCATGCACGCGCCAGCAATATGACGGAGATGTCATCATCCGGTCATTTCCGGGTCATCTCCGGCGCTATGGACGGGCCCGGCATGGCCCGATAGGGTGCCGACCGAAGGGGGTGGAATGCGGATCCTGGTGATCGAAGACGAGACGCGGATTCAGGCGTTCGTCCGCCGCGGCCTCGAGGCGGAGGGCTACGGCGTCGTCGCGGCCGACGACGGGCCAGGCGGGCTCTCGCTTGCCCGGTCGGGCGATTGGGACCTCGTCGTCCTCGACCTGCTTCTTCCGGGCCTCAACGGCCTGCACGTGCTTCAGGAGCTCCATCGTGAGCAGCCGCAGCTGCCCGTGCTCATCCTCTCCGCGCGCGGCGACCTGCGGACGAAGCTCAAGGGCTTTGAGCTCGGCGCGTGCGATTACGTCGCGAAACCGTTCGCGCTCGACGAGCTGCTCGCGCGCGTGCGCGTGCAGCTCCGCCGCGCCGTCCCGCCGGAGGAGGAGGAGCACGTACTCCACGCGGGCCACGTCGTCCTTGATCTTGCGCGTCGGCAGGCGCGGGTCGGCGACGCCGTCACCGATCTCTCCGACCGCGAGTTCCGGCTGCTCCACCATCTACTCGTCCATGCGGGCGAGGTGATCAGCCGAGAGCGGCTCCTCGCCGACGTGTGGGGCTACGACTTCGACCCCGGCTCGAACGTCGTCGACGTCTGCGTGCGCCGCCTGCGGCGCAAGCTCGGCCCCGAAGCGCACATCGAGACGATCCGGCATGCGGGCTATCGGCTGGCTGCAGCGTAATTCCGTCGAGGTCCTGTGGGGCCTGTTCGCGATCGCGAACTGGGGAGCCATGATCCTCTGGCCGGCGTGGGAGACGATCCCCTTCCACTTCGTCTGGATCAGCGTCACGATCGTCTACGGCTTCCGCATCTGGTCACCGGGCGTGACCGGCGCGATCCTCGGCACGGTGATCCTCGCGACAGGGGCGAGCATCCTCAGCGACGCGTTCAACGGGATCCAGCTTTGGGGCGAGCTCTTCGAGGTGCCGCTCATGTCGGCGATGTTCCTCGCCATGGTGTGGCATGCGCGCCGGCGGCAGACGGCGATGCAGGAAGTGGAGGCCGTTGCCGAGATGCGCGCGTCGTTGCTCGAGCGCCAGGAGCAATTCGTGCACGACGCGTCACACGAGCTGCGCACGCCGGTGACGATCGCCCGCGGCCACCTGGAGCTGCTCGTGCGCGAGGAGTCGGACGCACCGGAGCTCGCGGTCGCGCTCGACGAGCTCGAACGAGTTGAACGCATCATCGACCGCATGCTCATCCTCGCGAAGGCGGGTCAGCCGGACTTCGTCCTCCGCCGCGACGTCGAGATCGACCGGTTCCTCGAGGACGTGTTCATGCGCTGGTCGGACGTCGCAGTCCGAACGTGGCGACTCGAGCTGGACGTCGCCGGCGTCGTCCGCGCGGACCCGGAGGCTCTCCGCGACGCCCTCGATGCGCTGATCGAGAATGCGGTGAAGCACACCGAGCGGCATGCGGGAATCGCACTCAGGGCCCACGCTGTCGGGGGTCAGATCGCAATCGAGGTCGCCGACGAGGGGCCCGGGATCCCCGATGCCGCGATGAGCACGATCTTCGACCGCTTCGCACGCGCAGACGACGCGCGAGCCAGAGCGCACGGCGGCGTCGGCCTCGGTCTCGCCATAGTGTCCGCGATCGCCAAGGGACACGGCGGGACGTGCACCGCCGCGAGGCGCGATGCCGAAACGGTCTTCACCCTACGGCTGCCCGTCGTCGCCCACGGCGACGCGGATGCGACGGCAGAGTTGCTGGACGCTCTGGACGCGGCAGCCGGGCTCGCGTCGCCCTGATGCACTCGCCGTAGAAGGCAAACGCGAGCCTATGCGGCACGAGAGAGCTCGCGCTCGTCCGAGGTCGGCAGCGAGACCGGGTTCGTGGCGACTGGCTGCCGCAGGCGGAAGGGGATCCGCATCACGAGGTAGAGCGCGGTGACGAGGCCCGCGACGAGCGCGGCGTTCACGATGAGTGCGATTGTGAGTGTCATGCTCTAATCGTTCCGCCGGGCGATCACGAATCGCTGAGGCGCGCCTTGGAGAGCGCTGTGTATGCTCACGAGGTGGCGTCGAGCGTTTCGTCGCCGCCCGGCTTGTTCGCGAACAAGCGGCTTCGCTGGGCTGTCTGGGGGGCCGCCGGCCTGCTCGGGATCGGCGCGGGCGTCGGTGTGGCGGTCACGCGCCCGTCGCACAATCTGGCGAAGATGCCGATCCTCGGTGGCCCCGCGTCTACGTGGTCGGCAGGAGCGCGCAAGGCGCCCGACTTCCGGCTCACCGACCAGAACGGCAAGGCCGTCTCGCTCGCCGCGTATCGCGGGCGGGTCGTCGTGCTCACGTTCCTCGATCCTCTGTGCCGCAACTACTGCCCGATCGAGGCGGCGCGCCTCGGTGACGTCGTCCGCAGTCTTCCCGCAGGGGCGCGCCCCGCCATTCTCTCGGTGAGCGTGAACGTGTTCGGCAACGCACACCGCTATCTCGTCCAGGACGTTCGCAAGTGGAGGGTCGGCTCCACGTTCCGATGGGGCGTCGGGACGCCAAAGCAGCTCGCGGCGGTGTGGAAGCACTACGACATCGGCGTGCTCGACGAGAAGAAGAAGATCGCGGGCGTCGTCGTGCACAACATCGTGCACACCGAGGCTGCCTACGTCGTCGACGTGAACGGATTCGAGCGCGCGCTCTTCCTCTGGCCGTTCACCGCCGCCGACATGAAGACGACGCTCGCCGGTTTAAGCGGCTGAGTCGCCGCCGTCGATCGGCTCGAGATCGTCGAGCGGCGCCTCGACGTTCTCACTCGTCTCGACGTCTTCCAGGAGAACGCGGCGCGGGCTCGCGCTCATCGGCGATATGCCGCGGACGCGATATACGCGTCCGTTGAAGGTGACGTCGTCACCCACGTGAATGTCGGTCATAAGCCGCAGAACCCACCATTCGCCATCGACCCCGCGCCGCATGCGAAGTCGCGATGCGAAGGTCATCGGCGCACGCCGCGCGCGGCACGATCCCTGAGGCGGGGTGCCTCAAACGGTGTTGACAAGGCGCGACGACAATGCAGCGATTGCCACATCGACGTCGTCGTCGCGTATATCGAGATGCGTGACCGCGCGGAGCCACCCCGGGCGAAGGTGGCCGAGCAGAACGCCTGCATCCGCCGCGCGCACTTCGCCGTCGCCGTCAGGATCCGGGATCGCGACGAAGTTCGTCTCGACCTCGGTGGCGTCGAGGCCGATGCCCTCCGCGAGCCGGCGCGCACGCGCGTGATCGTCGGCGAGACGGTCGACGTGATGGTCGAGCGCATACAGCGCAGCCGCCGCGAGCACGCCCGACTGGCGCATCGCGCCGCCGAACAGGTACTTGCTCTCCCACGCGCGCTCGATCATCGCGGCGGAGCCGGCGAGGATCGCACCGGTCGGGCAGCCGAGGCCTTTCGAGAAGCAGATGGTGACGGAGTCGGCGATCCGCCCCCACTCGCACGGCGCAATGCCGGCGCCGACCGATGCGTTGAAGAGGCGCGCGCCGTCGAGGTGCACGGCAGCGCCGCGCTCGCGCGCGGCGTCGGCCGTCGCGCGAAAGTCGTCGAGCGGCCAGATGCGGCCGCCGGACGAGCGGTGCGTGTTCTCGAGCACGACGATGCCGCCGGGGCCGAGATCGGGATCGAGCACGGCGGCGACATCGTCCGGCGTGACGCGGCCGGCATGCGCGGGGATGCCGCGCATGATCAGTCCGGAGTGGATCGCCGGACCGCTCCACTCGTACACGAGCACGTGCGTCCGCTCCTCCGCGAGCAACACCGAGCCCGGCGTCGTCTGCGCGCGCAGCGCCGCCTGGTTCGCCATCGTCGCGGTCGGCATGAAGAGCGCAGCCTCGTGGCCGAGCAGCTCGGCCATGCGGCGTTGGAGCTCGTTCGTCGTCGGATCTTCGAGGTACTGCTCGTCGCCGACCTCGGCCGACGTCATCGCGGCCAGCATCGCCGCGGTCGGCTTCGTCAGCGTGTCCGAGCGAAGGTCGACCACGCCCCCAGCCTAGTCAGCGGCAGGGGGCGCGCCGACGAGCTCCGTGCTACTTCGCGAGCTTGCGCTTCGCCTTGTCCACCGACGGAGCGGCAGCCTTCGCCTTCGCGAGCGGGCGTGCCTTCACCGTGACGGATGCGGGCTTCGCCGAGATCGTGATCTCCTCGCCCGTCGCCGGGTTGCGGCCGGGGCGCTCCTTCGTCGCCGGCCGGACGCGCACCTCCAGCTGGACGACCGTCCCGATCTTCACCTTTTCCGCATCGGCGATCTGGTCGAGGACGACCTCCTCGAGCGCCGTGAGCACACGCTTCACGTCGGCGCGGCTTGCACCGGCGCGCTCGGCGATCTCGTCGGCGAACTGGGTCTGAGTCAAGGGCACTGCGAACCTCCAGGTCGAAATCGTTTGGGGCGCCTCATTGAAGCGCAGCCCGCGGACGGACAAGCCTAGGCAATTTAGGCTCTTGCCGGTGGAAATACTTCTCCTCGAGTGGTTCGGCCGGGAAGGCCGCTCCCTCCCCTGGCGGGAGACTCACGACCCGTATGCCGTCCTCGTCAGTGAGGTGATGGCCCAGCAGACCCAGGTCGATCGGGTCGTCCCGCGCTGGCACCGCTGGCTCGAACGCTGGCCGACGGTCGAGGCGCTCGCCGCGGCGACGCCGGCCGATTTGATCACCGAGTGGCAGGGGCTCGGGTACAACCGCCGCGCGCTCAACCTCCACCGCGCCGCGCGGCAGGTGGCCGCGCACGGCTGGCCCGACGACCTCACGGAGCTGCCCGGCGTCGGCCGCTACACCGCCGACGCGGTCGCCTGTTTCGCGTTCGGCCGCGACGTCCTGCCCGAGGACGTGAACGTGCGCCGCGTCTCGGAGCGGACCGGGACGACGTTCACGTCGGCCGCGGCGCAGGCGCTGATGGATCTCGGCGCCACCGTTTGCCTCGCGCGCATTCCGCGCTGCGGTGTGTGCCCGCTCGCCGAGGAGTGTCCGTCGCGCGGCCGGCGCTACGAGCCGCTGCGCAAGCAGGGGCCGTTCGAGGGCTCGTTCCGCCAGCGCCGGTCGCAGGTGCTCCGCGCAGTCGTCGCCGGCGAGCAGCCGTCCGACGACGAGGCCGTCGCTGCGCTCGCCCGCGACGGGCTCGTGGAGGTGCGGGAGGGGCTCATCTCGCTACCATCCGCGCCGTGATCGCGTCGCTCGCCACCCTGCTCATCCCGCTCTGGATCATCCTCGGGATCTTCTTCCTGTTCGGGGTGCTCGCCCTCCTCGGGCGCATCCAGAACGGCCGCTACCTCCGCCCGGTCATCAACCTGATCGCGAAGGTGCCGCTGTTCAAGCGCTGGCTCGAGAAGGCGTCGGCGGCCGCGATCGAGCGCTCGAACCCCGAGCTCGCGAGCGCGATGAAGAAGATGCAGCGCTCGGGCGCGCTCCGCGACCCGCAGCGCGCGCAGGTCGCGCTCTCGAACCTCACGCCGCAGGAGCGGCGCGCGCTGATCGAGATGCAGGACGAGCAAGGCACGGCGCCCGAGGCGACGAACCGGCAGATGCGCCGGCGCCTCGAGAAGGCGCAGAAGAACGCCCGTCGGCGTTAAGCAGCTGCGGCGAAGCGCTCGGCGTACAACGACTGCCAGAGCTGGAGCAGGCGCTCGCGGTCGAGCGGGCCGAGCTCCTGGCCGGCCTTGCGCTCGTGGATCGCAAACTCGTCCTCGACCATCTCCTGCGTGAACGTCTCGTCCCAGGCGAGGCCCCGCACCCAGTTCTCGCACACACGCACGACGTCGACGCGACCCTTGCCGGGCGACGCCGGCACGGCGCTCGCCCTTCGTGCGAGCTCCTCGGTCAGACGGGAGATCTCGAACCGTAGGTCATCCGGCGTCCACTCCTCGAGCGGCTTGGCCATGACCGTAACGGTACGGGCTAGGCCGGATGCCGCATCCAGACGTTGGGCTCCACGTACGTCCCGATGCCGTCCGCGAA
>JBOGZQ010000080.1:0-8333 GCA_050697375.1 Gaiellaceae bacterium
ACGCGATCCAACCGCCGGGCACCAGCGGCTACAGCATGGTCGGCTCCGCCTTCGGACTGCTGCTCGCCCTCGGCTTCCTCTGCTTCTTCCTTCAGCTTGTGCCGCTGGCCCGCGCCGCCTGGGAACGACGCCACTACCAACTCGTTGACCACCTCGACAGCTGGACGGGAGGCCATTACCAGGCGCACGAGCGTATCGACTCCGAGCCGCCCACGTCCGACGCCGGTACGCCCGCGCGCAGAGGCGTGCCACTGACGAGCCCTGTCCAACTCGGCGTCGCCGCCGCCGCCTGCGTCGTCGCTCTCGTCGCCTTCTTCCCCCAGATCGTCGACGCCTCCGAGGTGGGCATCCGCTACACCCATCTCGACAACGCGGCGATCTTCTTCTTCGGCGCCATGCTCGGGCTGGTGCTCGGCTCGCTGCCGGCCGTCTCGAACCTGCTCGGCGACCGCCCCTCGCTCGGTCTGGCCACCGTGATCGCAGCGCCGACGCTGATGATGCTTTTCATGGTCCCGACCATCTACACCCATCTCGAGCGCAACCCCGCCGTCTACGCGTACTTCCTCGTCCACAACGCCGCCTTCGGCCTGCTCACCGGCCTCGGCGCGACACGGCTCGGGCTTGTCACCGGCCGGCTGATGATCATCCTCTCGATCGGCATGCCGATCATGTTCGCCGCCGCGATGAAATGAAAGGCGCCTAATCGATGAGCCAACCGTCGACACCCCCCCACGCAACCTCGGACGGGCTCTGGCGCTGGCTGCTCGGCGGCCTCGTCGGCGGCGGCGCGGTCCTCGGCCTGCTGATCGCCGCCTACGCGATCGGCTACCACCGCGGCCAACACCACCCGCACACGGCCGCTGCTGCCACCAGCAGCGCCCCGACCCCGGCCACGACTGCGACGACTACAAGCAGCACGACTCCGCCACCTGCCGCCGGACCGGTTGCCGTCACACCCGCCCTTGTCGCGCAAGGCAAGAGCCTCTACAGCTCCGACGGCTGCTCCGCCTGCCACTCCCTGACCGGCAACGCCGGCGTCGGCCCGAGCTTCAAAGGCGTCTCCGGCAGCAACGTCACCCTCACCAGCGGCCAAAGCGTTACCGCCGACGACGCCTACCTCGAGCAGTCGATCGCCAGCCCCGACGCGCAAATCGTCAAGGGCTACCGCTCCGGCGTCATGGCCGCCGCGATCAGCAGCTACGACCTCACGGCGAAACCCGATGACATCCGCGCCCTTGTCGCGTTTATCAAGTCCCAGAAGTAGCGGACGGCAGGGGAACGATTCCGTTGGAAGCCATATCTGAGCTCGTCGTCGCCGACCGCAGAGGTGCGACGGCGGTCGACATCGGTCGCGGCTCGAGACGCTGACGGCGAGAGCGCCGGCGCCACTTGCAGCGGCGCCAGCGTCAACGCTGCTGCGCGCACGCCCGATGCGGGCGGGGCATGGCGTGTGCCGGCGGTAGCGGATCGGGAGCGGCCGTGGGTTCGTGGCGGTCGTCGCGCGGCAAATGAGGTCCGGTCGCTCTCGTGATGGGGCGCTCACCTCATAGCCGCATTGGTCACTCGATGACAGCCTGAAAGCACGCACACGAGAGGAGTTGGAGATGAGCGAGTATTCGAGTTCGGGCGTCGGGCTTGCCGAGAGCACCACTGCGGCGGCGATCGAGATCGACGTCGAGGGCCGCTGGGACGCGCTCGCTCTCTTGGAGCACCTGATTCCTTTCCATTCGTTCCTCGTTCAGTACGAGGCGCGGCGTTGGGTCGTGCACGCGAGAACTCCGGGCGGTCACGGTGAGGATCTCGCCGACGCGCTGCGGGCGATTGACGACTGGGTCGCAGAGCGCGGTCTGGAAAGCATCTCGTGCAGCGTCGGCGGTCGGCCGCACCAGCTGGTCGGCAGCGAGCGGGAATGACGGCACCCACGTCACCGCTCTCGAGGCCGTTCGCGCCTCAGCTTCTGGCCCTGGTAGCGCGACAGCGCCGGGCCGACGGCCGCTCAGAGATCCGCTGCGCTGGTTGCGGCTACGGCGCCGTCGTCGCGCGTCTTCCCGAGCGCTGCCCGATGTGCGGGAGCACCAGTTGGCAGGCGCCGTCTACCCATCGCGAGTTGGTGGGGCGGCGTTGAGGCGCTACGCGATGACCGGGTTAACAGTCGACGTCCGCACCGCGACGGCCGCGAGAGAAAGAAGCATGCGATGAAACGGATCGAGCTCGCCTTTGCAGGTGAGAGGCGATGAACGTGATCGTTGTCGGCGTCGACCAGTCCGCGGGCGCGAAGGCGGCGCTCATGTTCGCCCATGAGGAGGCGCGCCTGCGCGGCGCGGCATTGCGCGCGGTCCACGCCTGGCGGTTCGGCTACAACGGCTACATCGGCTACGCCGGCTTCGAGGGCGGCGCGCCCGCCGTTGGCGACGACATCTCCGAGCTTCGCGAAGCCGCCGCAGCCGCGCTTGACGCCACCGTGCGCGAGGCGCTCCCCAGCCCAGGCCTCGTGGAGATTGAGCAGCGCGTCGTCGAGGGTACGGCGGGAGCGGTCCTGATCGACGAGTCGCGCAACGCGGACCTTCTCGTCGTCGGCTCCCGCGGACACGGCGGTTTCGCGCAGCTGCTGCTCGGCTCGGTCAGTCAGCAGTGCGCGCATCACGCGGCCTGCCCGGTCGTGATCGTCCGCTCGAAGCCGGCCGACTGATGGACATTTCGGCGCACAGAGAACGCAGGCGAGAGGTGAGCAGGATGCCGGACGAGTCGACGAACGTCATCGGCCTGCGCGGCGGCCTGACTCCCCAGCCGAGCCGGGCCCCGTCGGTCGATCCGGAGGAGACATCGCCCTGGGAACAGGTGGCGCCGCGGCCGATCGACAACGCCGACTGGCTCCGCTTCCAGGCCTACATGGCGGAGATCTTCACCACGTTCGGGATGGAACGGCGGACGCCGGGGACGGAGCGGTCGCCGGAGCGGTTCCTGAAAGCGCTGTACGACGCGACCGCCGGCTACGAGGGCGACTCGAAGCTGCTGACGGCGTTTCCGACCGAGTGCCGCTGCGACGCCGACTGCCTGGTCAGCCAGGTGATCGAGGGGCCGATCTCCTTCTACTCGTTGTGCGAGCACCACGCGCTGCCCTTCCACGGCTTCGCGCACGTCGGCTACGTCGCGCACGAACGGATCATCGGCATCTCGAAACTGACCCGGCTGGTGCGGCTCTTCGCGCGCCGCTTCACCGTGCAGGAGCGCCTCGGCGAGCAGATCGCGGACGCGCTCGCCGGACTGATGGAGCCGCACGGCGTCGCCGTCCACCTCGAAGCGGTGCACCTGTGCACGCAGATGCGCGGCGTCCGCGAGGAGCACTCGAAGACGGTCACGAGCGTCTGGCGCGGCGGCTACAGCAAGAACCCGGAGCTGCGGCGCGAGTTCCTTGTCGAGGTCCGCAGCCGCAATCCCTGGACATGAGCGAAAGAGAGCGAGGCAAGCGATGGACACGACCCGCTACCTGATCGTCGGCGGCGGTCTGACGGCGGACGCCGCCTGCAAGGGCATCCGGGAGCGCGACCACGACGGCCGCATCCTCGTGGTGGGCGACGAGCCGCATCCACCGTACCTGCGTCCGCCGCTCTCGAAGGAGCTTTGGAAGGGCGACGAAGAGAGCACGATCTGGCGCGGTACGGCCGAACTCGGTGTCGAGCTGGGGCTCGGCCGGCGGATCGTCGCCCTCGACCTCGAGGGCCGCGAGGCGCGCGACGACAAAGGCGAAACATACGGCTACGAGAAGCTGCTGCTCGCAACCGGCGGCCGGCCGCGCCGGCTCCCCTTCGGCGGCGACGCGGTCATTTACTTCCGTACGCTCGACGACTACCGGAGCCTACGAGCGCTCGCCAATACGGGTGCTCGTTTCTGCGTGATCGGGGGCGGCTTCATCGGCTCCGAGATCGCCGCTGCGCTTGCGCTCAACGACTGTCCGGTGACGATGGTCTTCCCGGAGGCCGGGATCGGCGCCCGCGTCTTTCCGGAGGAGTTGTCGACGGCCCTGAACGACTATTACCGCAGCCACGGCGTCGAGGTGCTGACCGGGGCTTCGGTGATGGCGATCGAGCGCCACGGCACCCGCACGCAGGTCATGCTGGGGTACGGGCGGCCGCTCGAGGCCGACGTCGTCGTCGCCGGGATCGGGATCGTGCCGAACGCGGAGCTCGCAGTCGACGCCGGTTTGCCGGTGACAAACGGGATCGTCGTCGACGCGTACGGATGCGTCCGTGGGCGCGAGGACGTATTCGCGGCCGGCGATGTCGCCTACTTCCCCGTCGCGGCACTGGCGACCAACATGCGCGTCGAGCACGAGGACCACGCGAAAAGCCACGGCCGCCAGGTCGGCGCGAACATGGCCGGCGCCGGCGCGCCGTACGAGCACCTGCCCTTCTTCTACTCCGACCTGTTCGACCTCGGATACGAAGCCGTCGGCGAACTCGACTCGCGCCTCGAGACAGTCTCCGACTGGAAGGAGCTGGCCGGCGAGGCGACCTTCACCTACCTCGATGGTGAGCGGCGCCCGCGCGGCGTCCTGCTGTGGAACCGCTTCGGGCAGCTCGACGCTGCACGCGAGCTGATCCTCGCCGCCGAACCGATCGCCGAAGGTGCAAGCGTCGGATGAGCGTCGCCGTTCGCGCCCGCACCAACCTGCAGCCGCTCGAGCCGCTGTTCGAGGTGCCGAGACTGCCGAGCTTCGACCTGCCTGAAGAGTTGGCCGCGATCTACGGCGGCGCAGTCGGCTTCCCGGAGCCACGGTTGTACGCGAACTTCGTGGCGAGCGTCGACGGCGTCGTTGCGCTGCCTGCGCTGCTCGAGTCCAGCCACTTGATCGCCGCAGGTAGCGACCACGACCGCTTCGTGATGGGGCTGCTGCGGGCCTGCGCCGACGCCGTGCTGATCGGTGCGGGAACGCTCGCCGGCTCGCCGCGGACGCGCTGGACGGCCGAGCACGCCTACCCGCCCGCGGCGGCGCTGTATGCGGAGCTGCGCCGCCGGCGCGGTCGCGCGCCGCAGCCGACGCTCGCCGTCCTCAGCGGCAGCGGCCGGATAGATCCGCAGCACCCCGGATTCGGCGAGGGCTCGCTCGTGCTGACGAGCGAACAAGGCGCCGCCCAACTCGGCCGCCGCCTTCCCCAGTCAGCCACCATCGTTCCGATCGGAGCCCAACCGCCACTCGACCCGGCCGCGGCGATTGAGACGCTCCGGGCCGGCGGTCACGAGCTGATCCTCTGCGAGGGCGGGCCGCTGCTCTTCGGCCAGCTCGTTGACAGCGGCTTGGTTGACGAGCTCTTCCTGACACTTTCACCGGTCCTAGCCGGCCACGGCGACGCCAGCGGGCGGCTCTCGCTGCTCGAGGGCGCGGAGCTGCTCCCCGGCCGGATGCCGGTCGCGACGCTGCTGACGTTACGGCGCGCAAGCTCGCACCTTTTCGTGCGCTACCAGCTCGGATTGACTTCTACCCACGCCGCATACCCGGCGTGACGGAGGTAACCCATGTCCACTGACACTCAAGCGTTGCAGCGGCTGGCCGAGTTCGGTCAGTCGGTCTGGATCGACTACCTCTCCCGGGAGCTGCTGGAGAGCGGTGAGCTGGCACGGCTCGTGCGTGAGGATGCGGTCGTCGGGGTCACTTCCAACCCGACCATCTTCGAGCAGGCGATCTCTCATGGCGACGCCTACGACACGCAGCTGCGCGAGCTGCTCTCACGCGGGCTGAGCGGCAAGGAGCTCTTTCTCGAGCTCGCCTGCGCCGATGTCGCGGCCGGCTGTGACCTACTCCGTCCCGTGTGGGAGCAGAGCGGCGGCCGGGACGGCTACGTCTCGATCGAGGTCGATCCCACGCTCGCCTACGACACGGTCGCCCAGTACGAGGAGGCGCGGCGGCTGCACGAGCGGATCGAGCGGCCGAACCTGCTCGTCAAGATCCCCGCCACGAAGCCCGGCGTGACAGCGATCGCAGACTCGATCGCAGCCGGTCGCTCGATCAACGTCACGCTCGTCTTCTCGGTCGAGCGCTACATCGCCGCCGCACGCGCGTACCTCGAAGGGCTCACGCGCTTCCGCGCGAGCGGTGGCGACCTCTCGCGCGTGCACTCGGTCGCAAGCTTCTTCGTCTCCCGCGTCGACACTGAAACGGACCGCCGCCTCGACGCCCTCGGCGCGCCCGCGGAGCTGCAAGGGAGACTGGGGATCGCGAACGCCAAGCTCGCCTACGCCCGCTACCGCGAGCTCTTCTCCCCCGATAACGAGCTCTGGCGCGAGCTGTCAGCGGCAGGCGCGCACCCGCAGCGCTGCCTGTGGGCCTCGACCTCGACCAAGAACCCTGCCTACCGGGATGTGCTCTACGTCGAGGAGCTGATCGGCCCCGAGACGGTGAACACGATGCCCGAGCCGACCCTGCGCGCCTTCCAGGATCACGGTCGCGTCGCCGAGACGCTCACGCGCGGCCTCGATGACGCCCGAGAGCTGCTCGAACGGCTGGCCAAGGTCGGCGTCGACTACGACGACGTCGTCGAGACCCTCGAGAAGGAGGGGATCGAGAAGTTCAGCACAGCGTTCGCGAAGCTGCTCGACGGACTCGAGGACAAACGCCGCGTGCTGGACATGGCGGGAGCGCAGCGATGACCCGGGTCGCGATCAACGGCTTCGGCCGGATCGGCCGCAACTTCTTCCGCGCCTACCTGGAACGCAAGCCCGGCTTCGAGGTCATCGCCGTCAACGACCTGCGAAGGTCCTCCAGGATCGGTTCGGGATCGAGCGCGGCTTCATGACCACCGTGCACGCCTACACGGCGACGCACGCGCTCCTCGACGGGCCGCACAAGGACCTGCGGCGGGCGCGCGACGCTGCGATCAACCTGATCCCGACCACCACGGGGGCGACGCGAGCGCTCGGCACCGTGCTGCCGGAGCTCTCCCGGCCGGCGAACCGCGACGAAGTGAACGCCGCATTCCGCGAGGCCGCCGCCGCAGCGCCACTGGCGGGAATCCTCGAGTACTCCGAGCAGCCGCTCGTCTCCACCGACATCCTCCGCTCGCCCTACTCCTGCGTCTTCGACAGCCAGCTGAACATGACAAGCGAGCGGCTGGCGAAGGTCTTCGGCTGGTACGACAACGAATGGGGATACAGCTGTCGACTGGTCGATCTCGTGGGGAGGCTTCGCTGATGGCAGACACCAAGACCGGAACGTTCACCGTCTCGCCGGAGGCGAGCTTGCCGCGCGAGCAGCTCGTCGAGTTCCTCGCGGAGATGCTGCTGATCCGGCGTTTCGAGGAGAAGGTCGAAGAGCGCTTCCGCGCCGGCGAACTCGCCGGTTTCCTGCATGTGTGCATTGGCCAGGAGGCGGTCTCGGTCGGTGTCTGCCGCGCGCTCCAAGACGGCGATGTCATCGGCTCCACCCACCGTGCGCACGGAGACGTGCTTGCCAACGGCACGCCGCCGAACGAGGTGATGGCCGAGCTGTACGGAAAGGTCGAAGGCTGCTCACACGGCTACGGCGGGTCGATGCACCTGTACGACGTCGCCCGCGGCAACATGGGCGCGAACGCCGTTGTCGGCGGCGGCCTGCCGGGCATGGCCGGCGCGGCGCTCGCGTTCCAGCTGCGCCGAGAGCCGCGCGTGGCCGTCGCGTTCTTCGGCGACGGCGCCACCAACATCGGCACGTTTCACGAGTCGATGAACCTCGCCCAGCTCTGGCGGCTGCCGGTCGTGTTCGTCTGCGAGAACAACCGCTGGTCGGAGTCGACGCCGCAGTCGCAGCACCAGCCGATCTCCGACCTGACGCACCGCGCACAGGCCTTCGGAATGCATGCGCTGCACGTGGACGGCCAAGACGTGGAGGCGGTCCACCTCGCCGCGCGCGAGGCGCTCGCGCACGCACGCAACGGCGAGGGGCCGGTCTTCCTGCTCTGCGAGACGGAGCGGCTGACCGGCCACTACATCGGCGATGCCCAGGTCTATCGCGACAAGGAAGAGCTGCGCCGGCTGCGCGAGACACGCGACCCGGTCCGGAACCTGCGCGAACGACTCGAGCTGAGCGACGAGGAGTGGAACCGGCTCGACGCCGAGGCGCATCAGATTGTCGACGCGGCCGTCGAGTTCGCCAAGGCCGGCACCGACCCGGAGCCGGCGGACGCGCTCAAGAACGTCTACGCGGAGGACCAGGCGATCCCCTCTCCGCGACCAACGGAACGACGAGAGTAGGAGGAGATTGAGATGCCTGTGATCGTGGTCGGGGTCGACCATTCGGAAGGGGCGAAGGCGGCGCTGCGCTTTGCGCTCGAGGAGGCAACACTGCGCCAGGCGACGCTGCG
>JBOGZQ010000081.1:0-14007 GCA_050697375.1 Gaiellaceae bacterium
CCCTAACGGACGGCTCAGTCAGCGGCCTCACCGGCAGAGACAAGCCCCCCGGCGACGTCCACGATCGTCCGGTAACTGTGCTCGGCGCGGTCGCGATCGTAGGTGTGTGCGAAGACCGCCCAATGCCCGGAGCCGTCCGCCATCGGCTTGATCTCGACGCAGGTCACGGTCTCGTCTGATCCGCCGAGGCTGAACAGGGCGTCACGTGACCAGTAGGCCAGTGCGTCGATCATCTCTTCGGGGATCGTCACGTCAGGAATACGCTCTAGTTGCATCGGAGCTCCTTTCCGGTGCCAAGGGCCAGGGCGTCTCAAGCGCCGCTGGCCCGCCTATTTCAAGGACGCAAACGACGATAGCTCGACCCCCGGCGATGGCGTGCCTAAAGGAGCGCTCGGGGCGTTCTCAACTTGAAAGCTCCATAAACGGCTCCATACCCACCGCACGCTGCTCACTCTGCAAGTCGACCTGAACGCGAAGGGGCCGACGTGCGGCGTTTTTGCAGAGCCCTCTGACGGACTCGAACCGTCGACCCCCTCCTTACCATGGAGGTGCTCTACCAACTGAGCTAAGAGGGCTGGTGGAGCGCATCGTATCGGCGCATAATCGAAGCCGTGGGTCGCCGGGGTCTGGTCCTCCTCGTCATCGCCGCTGCGCTCGCGTTCGCGGGCACCGCCCAGGCGAAGCCGCTGCTCGGGATCACGGGCGACCTGCCGCACTTCCAGGTCGAGACGGGGCAGCAGTCGACCGTTCACCAGGCGTTCCTCGGCTGGGGGCAAGGCATCTCGTACGGCTCGTCGCTCGTGCCGTTCCTCGGGACGCTGACGCCGATTCCGATGATCCACCTCGGCACCGCCGACGGCAGGACGCACAAGGAAGCGATCACGCCCGCGGGGATCGCCGCGGGCAAGGGCGACGCGTACCTCTTCGGCCTCAACCAGGCGATCGCCCAGTGGGGGAAGGGCATCTACGTCCGCCCGATGGCGGAGATGAACGACTACGTCAACAAGTACTCCGGTTTCACGGAGAACGGGGCCGCGAAGCCGCAGCACTCGCCGACGGACTATCGCCGCGCGTTCGCGCGCATCTATCTCATCCTCCACGGCGGCTCCGCCTCCGCGATCAACGCGAAGCTGAAGGCGCTCGGCGAGCCTCCGATCGCGCACGACCTTGCATCGAACCCGTTCCCGCGGTTGCGCGTCGTATGGAGCCCGCTCGCCGGCGGCAACCCGCACATCCCGGCGAACGCGCCGCCGCAGTACTACCCCGGCACGCAGTACGTCGACGTCGACGCAGGTGACATCTTCGACGAGAAGCTCGTCGACACCGCCCCGTGGAACGCGCTCGAGGACATCTACAAGGCATCGGTCGTGCACGGCAAGCCGTTCGCGATCCCGGAGTGGGGTCTCTTCGGTCTCGACGACGACAAGTTCGTCCAGCACATGTGCAGCTTCCTCACGTCGCACACCGTCGAGGAAGCCGGCTTCTACGAGAGCAAGGTCGGAACGATCTTCGACCTCGACCCGAAGCCGAAGAGCAAGAAGGTCTACCGCGACTGCATCACACCGCTCGGCGCCGCGATCCCCGCCTGGGCCGCCGCGAGCCAGACGACGACGGGCAACCCGTCGACGACGCCGACGATCACGTTCACGCTCGACGGCCAGCCGATCGGCTCCGTCTCCGCACCGCTCGGTGCCGACGAGATCGAGCTCGACATCGTCCCGGCGACGGGCGTCATCACGAAGGCGTATTGGATCCGCGGCGGCAAGGCGCAGGGATCGATCACCGTGCCCGCGGGCGCGACCGGCGCGGCTTTCGCGACGAGCGCCGGCGGCGCGGCTCCGACGCCGATCATCCGCCCGCGCGCGGGGACGGACTTCCACGTCAAGTGGAACGCCTCGGGTGTGATCACGTCCGCCTGGTGGACGCGGGTCGGGAAGCTGCTCGCGCAGATCCCGGTCACGTCCGGCGAGACGTCGATCGCCATGAGCCAGGGTCCCTAGAACTTCAGTGGGGGCGGGAGGATTCGAACCTCCGTAGGCTGAGCCGACGGGTTTACAGCCCGTTCCCTTTGGCCGCTCGGGCACACCCCCGGGGCGCCGATTGTAGCCTCCGTCCATGGCCGCCCACGACGTCGCCGTCATCGGCGCGGGGCCGGCGGGATCGACCGCCGCCTACCGCCTCGCGCGCGCGGGCGCGCGCGTCCTACTAGTAGACAAGGCCCGCTTCCCGCGGGACAAGCCCTGCGGCGGCGGCGTCACCCTCCGCGCCGCGCGGCTCCTGCCCTTCTCGATCGATCCCGTCGTCGAGGACGTCGTCGACCGCGTCGAGTGCGGCCTCGACTTCGGCCCGCGCTTCGAGCGCCGCGCGCACGCGCCGCTCGCGTACATGACGCAGCGGAAGCGGCTCGACCACTTCCTGCTCGAGCAAGCCGCGGACGCGGGCGCCGACGTGCGGCTCGAGACAACTATGGACGCGCGCGAGGTCGACGCGGACGTCGTCGTCGGCGCCGACGGCTGCAACGGAACGAGCGCGAAGCAGCTCGGGCTCGGCGGCGGCATCGTCCACGGCGTCGCGCTCGAGGCGAACTACCCGTACGACGAGCGGTACGCGCATGCGATGACGCTCCAGATCGCATGCGTTCGCGGCGGCTACGGCTGGATCTTCCCCAAGGGCGACCACGTCAACGTCGGCGTCGGTGGGAACGTAAGCGAGGGGCCGAAGCTCCGCGCCGTGCTCCGCCGCATGTGCGAGGCGTACGGCGTCGATCCGGACGCCGCAGTCGAGACGCGCGGTTATCGCCTGCCGATGCGGACGCCGGCGACGGCGCTCGTGCGAGCCAACGCCGCCGTCATCGGCGACGCCGCCGGCCTCGTCGACCCGTTCTCCGGCGACGGCATGTACGAGGCGTTCCTCTCCGCGCAGCTCGTGACCGAGGCGATCCTCGCCGGGGACCTCGCGTCGTACGCCGACGGCGTCGTCCGCCGGATCGCACCACTGACGAACGCCGGCTGGGGAGCGAAGCGCGCGTTCGACCGCTTCCCGCGCACGACGTTCGCGCTCGCGCGCCTGCCCATCACGTTCCGCGCGGTCGAGAAACTCCTCCGCGGCGAGCTCAGCCACCCCGGCGCCGCCCGCGGCGTCGAGAAGGGCGCGATCCGCCTCATCGAAGCCGTCTCCCGCGTCGCGTAGCGGCTAGAAGCAGCTGCCGTCGCTCATCGCGCAGTCGAACGCCGTCGTCGCCTCGTAGGCGATCGGCGCGCCCGACTGATTCGGGTCGCGGACGATGACCGTGATGTCCTTCTCGTCGACCGACCCGCCGCCCGACACCGTCTGCGACACCGTCCGGATGAACGTCTCCACTTTGTAGTGGCGGCCGTCGCTTCCAACCGGGTCCTGCACCGGCAGGCAGTAGCTGGCCGTCCCGCACGAGAGCGTCGGCGCGTCGC
The DNA here is from genome assembly GCA_050697375.1 of Gaiellaceae bacterium. Lineage (GTDB taxonomy): Bacteria > Actinomycetota > Thermoleophilia > Gaiellales > Gaiellaceae > Palsa-739. The sequence continues at coordinate 3,447 of JBOGZQ010000081.1, forward strand.
TCCCGGTGGGGGAGAGGCTTGCGTCGTCGCTCGTGTACGTCGCGTCGGACGCCTTCACCGACGCGAGCGTCGTCGTGTCGAGCGCGAGCTTTGCATAGGGGATCGCCGCGTAGAGCTCCAGCTGCTTCTCGCCGAGGTTGGCGGCGGCGAGCTTCCGCGCCGACTGGTGCAGCGAGAGGAAGCCCGTGTCGTAGCCCGCCGCGAGCGTGAGCAGCGCGACCGAGATCAGGACCATGGTGATGACGAGCTCGACGATCCCCTGCCCGCGCTCGTGGCGAAGCCGACGCAGCATCGTCAATGGTGGAGGTAGAGGTGCAGGAGCGGATGCCCGGCGAAGAGGGCGACGACCGCCCCGAGAGCGAGGAACGGGCCGAGCGGGATCCCCATCTTGCGGGCGGCGGAGCCGTGCCGCGCAAGGAGGACGACGGCGGGCACGAGCGCCGTGAGCATGCCAAGGAGGAGCGCGACCGGAACCGTCCGGCCGAGCATCGCGCCGAGCAGGAGCGCGAGCTTCACGTCGCCCATGCCCATGCCCGCCGGATAGACAAGCGCGGCGATGAAGAGGAAGCCGGACGCGCCGAACGCCGCGATCGCCCACTCCGGGCTCGGCTTCACCGCCGTCTGCGCAGCGAGCACGACCGCAGCGGCCGGAAGGACGATCCGGTTCGGGATGATGCGGTGCTCGAGATCAGTAGCCGAGACGGCGACGAGGGCGAGGCAGAAGAACGACGCTACGAGCGACTCGGCGTGCAGGCCGAACTTCCAGACGCAGCCGGCGACGAGCAGCGCCGCCGTCAGCTCGACGGCCGGATAGCGCAGCGGGATGTGCTCGCCGCACGAGCGGCAGCGGCCGTGCAGGAACGCGTAGGAGACGAGAGGGACGTTCTCGTACCACGACAGCTCGTGGCCGCAGGACATGCAGGCCGACGGGGGACTGACGATCGACCGCCGCAGCGGAACGCGTGCGGCGACGACGTTGAGGAACGAGCCGAGCGCGAGGCCGGGGGCGAATGCGAGCGCCGCGAGGGTCACGTCAGCTCGAGCCCGCCACTCGGTTCGCCGTCGGCGCGTAGGGCGAGGTGTTCTGCGGATCGCCCTGCGAGCAGTTCCTACACTGGGTGTTCCGCTCGAGCGTCACGGTGATGAGCGGCGCCCCGGTGTCGATGAGCCTCGTTCCGGGCGCGGGCGACTGCGAGACGACGACGTTCGCGGGAAAGCCGGGAAGGCCGCCCTTCACCTTCCACGCGAACCCGGCATCCTGGAGCTCGCTCTTCGCGAAGACGAAGGCCTCGCGCCGGACGTCTGGCACGACGAGGGTCAGCGGGGTCGATGGAAGCCGCCGCGTGCTCTCGGGCACGTTGGCGAGCTTGCGGCCGGCGGCGGCGAAGCTGATCGCGGTCACAGCCAGGGCGACGAAGACGGCGGCGATGAACAGGAGCCGGCGCATGCTCTTCTTTTCGGCAGAAATCAGCCTCGGCTGAAGAGCACGACGGGGGCCGGCTGGACGACCTGGAAGACCGGCCCGGAAGCCGAGACCGGGGCGACAACGTCTGCCGCGCCCACCACCGCGGGGGTGCGGAGCGGGAGGGCGGATCCCGTGTCGTTCCACGAGAACGCCGTCCCGGCAAAGGCCTGGAACCAGGTTTCCTGCTGGGGCCAGGCGTCGGCCGGCTGGAGCTGGAGGTGGAGATGCGGACCGCTGGCGTCGCCGGTCGCTCCGACGAGCCCGACCTGCTGGCCGGCCGTGAGGCGCGCGCCGGCGACGACGGCCTGATCGACGACGGCCATGTGGCAGTACGTCCAGGTCTGGCCGTCGTCTGTCTGCATCGTCAGGCCGATGCCGCACGTCGGATCTGGGGCGCTCCACGCTCGGAGGACGGTCGCATTGTTGATCGCATACACCGGGGAGCCGAGCGGAGCGGCGATGTCGACCGCCGGATAGTCGTGATGGGTGTGCGACGCCGTGACGACGCCGGGGCCGCCGCCGACGGGGAAGACCCACCCGGACTCGTATGTCGGACCGGCGAGGAGGTCGGACGCGGCGGGCGAGAACGACGCGGCCGCAGAGGCCTGCTGGGCTTTCGAGAGCCCTTGGCGGGCGGCGTCGAGGGCCTGCTGCGCCTTCGCCACCGCCGGCTGGAGCGCGAGCTGGTCGGAGAGGAGCGTCGCCTTGTTCTCGCGCGCCTCGGCGTGGCGGACGCGCGTGGCGGCCGCGACGACGGCCGCCCGGGCGGCGTCGAGGTTCTGCTGCATCCGGTCGAGTGAGAACGCGGTCGCGCTGTCGGTCCCGTACAGGTTGGCGAGCGCGAGCACCTCCTGCACGTACCAGTCTGCGTGGTTGTACGCGAAGACGGCGCGGGAGAGATCGGTGGATGCGCCGGCCGCCGCGAGGTAGCGGGCGGCGGAGAAGATCGCGTCGGTCGCGTTCCACGGGTCGGCGACGCCGTCGCCGTTGGCGTCCACGCCCCAGCGCATCCAGGTCGACGGCATGAACTGCATCCAGCCGATCGCGCCGGCCGAGCTCGGCCCCATGTTGCGGCCGAAGTTCGACTCGACCTTGTTGATGGCGGCGAGCACTTGCCACGGCACGTCGTACTCCGCGCCCGCCTGCTGCCACAGCCCCAAGAGCTGCGAGTAGGAGAGCGGCGTCGTCGTCGCAGTCGCGTCGGGTGCGAGCGGCGTGACGAGCGGCGTCGGCACGACCGTGAACGTGTCGGCCCGGGCGCCGGCTGCGAGGACGGCGGCGACGACGACGAGTGCGAGAAGCGCGACGCGCCGCATGGTCACCCGGCAGGGACGATGCGCAGGCCGCCGGTGTCGACCTGCTCCGGCTCCGACATCGCGACGACCGGCTGAGGCACCGGCGGTTCGCTTGCAGCCTGCGCCGCCCTCTGCACCTTGATCGCGCGCTCGAGCGCGACGAGGAAGTCGTGCCGGTGCGTGGACGCGTTCGCCGCGATTTCGCGGTCGACCTTCCCCGAGAGCACGAGCTCGATGAGCGCCTGCGTGAACGTCTGCATGCCGAAGTACTCGCCCTCGGCGACGGCGTCGGTGATCTCGTCGGCGCGGCCCTCGCGCACGAGATCGGCGATGCGCGCATTCATCACCATCGCCTCGATCGCGGCTACGAGGCCGCCGCTTTCCTTCGGCAGGAGCCGTTGGCTGATGACGCCGCGGAGGACGCCGGCCATGATCGAGCGGATCACTTCTTGCTTCTCCGGCGGGAAGAACTCGACCATGCGGCCGACGGTCTCGGCGGCGTCGATCGTGTGCATCGTCGAGAGCACGAGGTGGCCGGACTCCGCCGCCTGCAGCGCGGTCTGCGCCGTCTCGGCGTCGCGCAGCTCGCCGATGAGGATGATGTCGGGGTCCTGGCGCAGCGCGCGCCGCAGCGCCTCGCCGAAGTCGGTGGTGTCGAGCCCGATCTCGCGCTGGTTGACGATGCAGCCCTGGTCGGGATGGAGGATCTCGATCGGGTCCTCGACCGTGATGATGTGCTGCGACCGCGTCTTGTTCATGTGGTCGATCATCGCGGCGAGCGTCGTCGTCTTCCCCGAGCCGGTCGCGCCGGTGACGAGGATCAGGCCGCGATGCTCGTCGGCGAGCGTCTTGACGACGGCGGGCAGGCCGAGCTGCTCGAGCGTCGGCACCTGGCGGGGGATGACGCGGAACGCGAAGCTCGTGGCGCCGCGCTGCCGGTAGGCGTTGACGCGGAAGCGCGGCAGGTCGGCGTCCTGGTAGGCGATGTCGAGGTCGCCGCTCTCGTGGAAGCGGGCGAGCCGCTCCGGCGCGCGCGCGCCCACGATCTCGAGGACGGCGGCGAGCGACGCCTCGTCGAGGGGCGTCTCCCCGAGCGGAGTCAAGCCGCCGTCCCGGCGGATGATGGGCGGGCGCCCGAGCTTGAGATGGATGTCGCTCGCGCCCAGCTCGACCGCGTGCCCGAGCAGGCCGTTCAGGTCCATGGCTCAGGGATCGGCGTTCGCCGCGTCCGGCTTTAGCCGGACCAGCTCTTGGGCGGCAACGCAGCGGTGTAATGCGGCGTCTCGTTGAGCGGCGTGCCCGGCGGCATGACGCTGAACGGGATGAGCGTCGAGCTGCCGCCGCCGACGTTCATCGAGTTCGCGAGGACGGGGCCCATGTTCGACGAGCCTCCGTCGATCTGGTACGCGGTGGTCGCGTACGCGCCCCACTGGGCGGTCGAGCCGCCGGTGATGTACACGCACTTGGAGGCGACGAGTGACGAGCCCGTGGAGTTCGACCAGCAGCCGGCGATGAAGATGATCCCGTTCGCGCTCGGGTTCCACGACGCGGTGCAGCCGGAGATCCCGCAGAGCTGCGTCCCGCCCGACTGGGTCACGGTGCCGGTGAAGTACATGGTCGCCTGGCCCGAGTACACGACCTTGAGGCCGCATCCCATGGAGAGGCTGCCGTCGAAGTAGAACGTCCCGCTGACGACCATCGTCCCGGTGCCGCACGATCCGCCGCTCGGCGTGTACTTGATCTCGTTCGAGCCGACCTTGCAGTCGTAGGCGGTGGAGCCGAACATCGCGGAGCTGATCGAGGTGTCGCTGTTGTTCAACGTCGTGTCGTTGTCGAAGAGTTTCGCGGGGCAGCCGGTCTGGGTGAGCGCCTTCTGCGCGGCGTAGGCGTTCGTCAGCGTCACCCAGTTCCCGTTGTCCCCGGCCGCGGTCGTGCAAGTGGGGTCGAGCGTGGACGATTGGCCGATGCAGGGCATCTGCGGCGTGACGTCGAGCGAGCTGCCGATGCTCGTCGCGTACAGGGGAGACTTCGTGCCGTCGCAGTAGCTCGTCCCGGGCGCGACCGTGTACGTCGAGCTCGGCTGCACCGTGCAGGAGTTCGTGGTCTTCGTCTTGCAGCTCCCGTCGGTGTTCCAGGCGGTGCACCCCCCGATCTCGACGGCTCCGACCTTGGTCGACGACGTCCCGATCTGCGAGCCGCCGATGTCGCTGAGCGTGCCGCCCACCTTCAACTGGCTGCCGGTGTACGTCGCGCCGCCCGAGAAGCAGAGGCTCCCACGTGCGAGGATCGGCACGGAGACGTTGACTCCGCCGCTGACAGTCGTGCAGCTCGAGGTTCCGTCGGCGTACAGGTAGTTCCAGACGCTGTAGTCATACACCTGCGTCGTCGACGCGCCGGTCGCGATCACGTTGATCGTGCGACTCATGCCGTCCACCGTGCCCTGGCCGTTGATCGACCACGTGCAGTTGCAGTCGCCCTCGATCTCTGTGGCCTGCCACTGTCCCGTCCCACCACCGGGCTGCGCCGGGAGCGGCTGCCAACCGGACGGCGGCGCGCTGCCCGACGCTCCGTAGACCTGGCCTTCGCCGTACGCGATCGCGGATTGGGCGAGCGCGAACGCCTGGCGCTGGTCGGCGGACTTCAGCGAGCTGCGCTGGTTGGCCGCGCCGTTGATCGTGATGGCGGCAGTGAGGATCCCGAGGAGCGTCATCAACGCGAGCGCCAGCGGCAAGGCCTGGCCCCGCTCGTCACGGAGCCGGGTCATGAGCATCCTCCACTCGGGGCGTTGTGCATGGTGATGTAGTCGGTGGCCGAGGTCTGGTCGGAGGTGGTCGCAGTCGTGTTCACCTTGAGGGCGACCGCGAGGACGGGCAGGGCGCCCGAGATCCCCGTCGGATAGCAGGAGAACGGCGCCACCGAGGTCACGTTGGCCACCAAAGTCGTTCCGGACGAGGCGCAGCTCGTCCCGGCGATGCGTTCGAGCGCGTCGCCGTTCACGCACCACGTGACGTCCCCGGTCGAGTGCGAGCACTGGGTCGGGAGCTGGAGATAGACGCCCTGCCCGCTCGACAGGAGGGTGGCCTGCGATGCGCAGCGGGCGTCGAACTCGAGCCGGCCGAACGCAACGCGGACGTTCTGCTGGCTGGCCATGCGCGCCTGGGAGTCGGTGCTCGCGCGCTGGCTCGAGACGAAGACGTTCCCCAGCCCGGTCATGAGGAGGCCGAGGACGAACACCGACACGACGAGTTCCACGAGAGTGAAACCCGACTCGGCCTGCGCGCGCGAGACGAACGATTGCATCGCTCCTCGAGATTTCGGTAAGCACCTCGGTGCGCTTTAGACATGCGGCGCGGATCACCCTCGACCGGGGGATGTTCCTCCCCGGCCAAACCCCCTAATGACCCCGCTTCCCGATGCCGATACCTCGTTCGAGGGATCGCTTGAGCGACGACATCCAGGAACCCCCCGTTCTTCGTACCACCATGCCGGCGGGCGGGCTGCGCGCGCCGTCGCTCGGCGGCGAGTACGGCGTCAACGAGCTCGCCGAGCTCGTCGCCGACCTGCTTGCTGCGACCCAGCTCGTTCCGACCGACGAGCTCGCGATCGTCCGCGGACGCGCGCGCCAGTCGGGCTCGTTTTCGCAAGCGCTCGTCGAGGAGGGCATCGCCTCGCCCGACGGCATCGCGCGCATCCTCGCCGCCCGCCACCAGCTTCCCCTCGTCGATCTCGCGCTCGCCGAGGTGGACGAGGATGCGGCGCGGCTCATCCCGCTCCACGTGCTGGAGCGCGTCATCGCGATCCCGTACGCACTCCGCGGCGACACCCTCCTCGTCGCCGTCGCCGATCCGGTCAACCTCCACGGCATCGACGAGCTGCGGCTCGCGACCCGCCACCCGGTCGAGCTCGGGGTCGCCTCGCGCGAGGACATCCTCACGTCCGTCCGGAAGCTCGTCCGCAACTCGGAGGCCTTCGGGGCCCGGGTCGCGACCCTCGACGACGAAGACGTCGACCTTGCCGAGGACGACCAGACCGACCTCGAGATCGACGACGGCGTCTCCGACGTCCCCCTCGTCCGGCTCGTGAACTCGGTCCTCTTCCAGGCCGCCGAGGACGGCGCCTCCGACGTGCACTTCGAGCCGCAGGAGGACTCCCTCCTCGTCCGGTTCCGCATCGACGGCGTCCTCCACGAGATGCAGCGCGTTCCCAAGCGGCTCATCCCGGGCGTGACGACGCGCCTGAAGGTGCTCGCGAAGATGGACATCGCCGAGCGGCGCAAGCCGCAGGACGGCCGAATCTCCCTCAACGCCGCCGCGGCCGGCCGCACGCTCGACATCCGCGTCGCGTCGCTGCCGACGGTCGAGGGCGAGAAGATGGTCATGCGCCTCCTCGACAAGTCGAAGCGGCCGCCGACGCTGACCGAGCTCGGCCTCTCCGAGGACATGCGCGACCAGCTCTCGAAGCTCGTCACGCGCCCGACCGGCGCGCTCCTCGTCACCGGCCCGACCGGATCCGGTAAGTCGACGACGCTGTTTGCCTGCCTCAGCCAGATCAACCGGCCGGAGATCAACATCATCACCGTCGAGGACCCGGTCGAGTACCGGATGTCCGGCGTGAACCAGGTGCAGATCAACAACCGCGCCGGGATGACGTTCGCGGCCGCGCTGCGGTCGATCCTCCGCTCCGACCCGGACGTGGTGATGGTCGGCGAGATCCGCGACGGCGAGACGGCGAAGATCTCGATCGAGGCCGCTCTCACGGGACACTTGGTGCTGTCGTCGCTGCACACGAACGACGCGCCGGGCGCGCTCACCCGCCTGAACGAGATGGGCGTCGAGCCGTTCCTCACCGGCGCCGCGGTCAGCGGCGTGCTCGCGCAGCGGCTCGCGCGGAAGCTGTGCACGCACTGCTGCGAGATGTACAGCCCTTCCGTCGAGGAGCTGCTCGCGGCGCGGGTCTCCCCGGACGTCGCCGCTTCGGTCGACGGTATGGCCTTCTACCGCAAGCGCGGCTGCCCGCGCTGCAACCAGACGGGCTACCGCGGCCGGATCGGCATCTTCCAGCTCCTCGAGATGACCGAGGACCTCGCCGCCCTCGCGGCCCGCAAGGGGACGCGCGAAGAGATCGAGCGCGCTGCCCTCGAGACCGGCATGCGGACGATCTGGGACGACGGCCTCGCCAAGGTCGCCGCCGGCCTCACGTCGGTCGAAGAGCTCGCCCGCGTCTCCGTCTGATCGGGACACGACGGGGGACAGTCCCCGTTGGCGAACTCGTGACGTTCCCGTAACGGGGCAAGCCCCGGACGTGTCTTTATTCGGCGTAGACGTCGCAGCCGAGGTACATGAGCGACTCGACCGCCTCGGTGACGAAGGCCGTCGCCTGGTGCGCGTCCGCGAACGTGTACGGCCCCGGCTGCACGGCATCGCCGTGGACGGGGAAGACCTCGGTCTCGACGACGCACGAGTCGCCGTAGTCGACGGCGCGGAGCTTCGCGACCGAGCGGCCCTCGCGCTTCGCGTGCCGCATGAAGAGCTCGCGGCCCGCCGCCTGCTGCTGCCGCAGGAGGCTCACGGGGCCGGCGTCGTCGTACTCGACGGCGCCGTCGCGTCCGCAGCCACCGACGCCGCGGTGAGCGGCACGGCCGTCACCGACGCGGCCGTCGCCTGCGCGACGATGTCGCGGTCGGCGAAGCCGTCGAGCCGCTGCACGAGCAGGCCGGGACGCCGGTAGATGAGGACGCCGGGATCGGGGAGGAGGCCGCCGCCGGGGAGCGAGGTCGTGAGCGCCGAGGCGAGCGGATTGTCCAGCAGGCTGATGCCGACGAAGCCGGCGCCCGCGTCGGACGCGCCCGCGCGCGCCTCCGCGTAGGAGATGGCGTCGCTGGGGGCCTGCGGGTTGAAGACCGAGACGACGACGATCCGATGCTTCCGGAACGCGGCATCGATCGTCATCGGCAGGCCGTTCGCGGCAACGACGGACGACGCCTTCTTCACCGGCCCACGATGCCGCGAAGTCGGGGGCGCCGTGCGAGATCCAGCCTTCGCGGCCGGCTCGGTCGACAGCTTCGTCGACGTCGTCAGGGCAGGAGACTGCACGACGACTGGAGGCGCTGCGGCTTTCTTCGGCTTCAGCATGAGCATGCCGACTCCGCCGACCACCGCGATGACCGCGACGAGCGCGAAGATCCGCACCGGCCGGCTGATCGTCATGTCCACGAGTGATCTATCGGCAGTCGCGCCGCGCCGCTTTACGGCTCAGGACGCGTAGCAGTCGCCGTTGGCGCCGAGGTTCATGGTCTTGCCGGTGCTGATCGCGCCTTCCGGCCCGTGCTTGGCTGCGTACCAGGGCCCGACGGTCGTATAGAGGCAGTAGTCCGTCGAGGTCGACAGGCCCGTCGTCGGCGACCATCCGACCGGATCCCACGTGTAGTTGGCCGGGACGATCGAGTTGTCGTACTTCGTGTTGAGCAGCGTCATGAAAGCGGTCGCCGAGGCATCCGTGTAACCGTTGTCCGCGTTCGTCCCGGTATACGTGGCATCGGTCCCGTTGTAGTCGGGGTCTCGCGACGCCGGCGAGCCGGGGTAGTTGTCGAACGAGTACCACTCGATGTCGGGGACGATGGAGGCGACGTTGGCCGCCGCTGCCGTCTTGTCGGCGCTGTCCTTGAACCCGAGATACGACGGCAAGGAGATCGACGTGAGGATGCCGATGATCGAGGTCACGATCAGGAGCTCGATCAGCGTCATCCCGCTCTCCTCGCGGGCAAGCCTCTTGGTGAGCGCGCGCAACATCTCCAGGCGTATCGACGGGCCACTCAGTGCGGGTAACCCTCGTTCGAGGGATGCCTGCGTTCTACGAGGCGTTCGCGCAGACGGCGGCCGCATCGTCGACCGTCGAGTGGACGAGCGTCACGGTGCGCGGCTTGGCGCTGTTGACGTTCGCGGCGCTGCCGACGTCGCCGCCGAGGTAGTAGGCCGAGTGGCCCTGCCCCTCCTCGTCGTCGAGGCAGAAGGCCCGGCCGCCGGCCAGGACGGTGACGTTCACCTTGGACGACACGTTCGGAGCCTCGTGGACGAGCTTCGCGGGATCGAGCGTCCGGTACGAGCCGTGCCCGCCGTATGGATCCTGGTACCACATTTCTGCCGCACGCTCGGCCGCGCGCACGTGCGCCAGCGCTGCGTTGTCCTGCGCCTTCCCATGCGAGCCGAGGTACGACGTCGCGCCGACTCCGGCCGCCAGGACGACCGCGGCCAGGACGACGATCCGGATGGCGAGCGCGTGCTGCATCACGTGGCGTATCGACGGCTCGCCCGTTCCGGTGTAGCCCCTTCCGGGGGACGGTCCAACGAGAGAGGGCGCCGTCTTCCGGCGCCCTCTCGTCGCATTCGTTCGATCTCGACCGTTACGGGATGACGTCGCCCGCGGTGTAGATGGTCTTGTCGCAGGCGCCGGCAGCGTCCATCTGCGCCGTGGTGCCGTAGCTGACGGTGGACTTGCCGCCGTTGCCGCCGGTGTACCAGGCGTAGTTCACGCCTCCGTCCTGGCTGTCGGCGAGGCAGTAGCCGTCGCCGGCCGCGTTCGAGGCGCCGAGCACGTTCGGCGAGATGCCGGGTGCGACGGTCACGAGCGCGCTGTTCTTGATGCCGGTGTACGTCGTCGGGCTCTGGTTCTGGTAGAAGTCCTCGGCCGCCGGGATCGCCGAGCGGACGTTGGACTGCGCTGCAGCCTTCTGTGCGTCACCGCGGAAGCTCAGGTACGACGGAACTGCGATCGCAACGAGGATGCCGAGGATGACGATGACGAC
>JBOGZQ010000082.1:0-6501 GCA_050697375.1 Gaiellaceae bacterium
TGCTGCGCGCCCGGCGACCAGCCGGCGCCGCCCTGCGTGCGGAAGACGACGGGAACGCTGAGCTGCCCGCCCGACATGTAGCGGAGCTTCGCCGCCTGGTTCACGACCTGCTCGGCGGCGAGCGTCAAGAAATCCTCGTACATGATCTCGGCGACGGGCCGCATGCCCTGCAGCGCGGCGCCGATGGCGGCGCCGGCGAGCGCCATCTCGGAGATCGGCGTGTTGCGCACGCGCTCCGGGCCGAACTCCTCGAGCATCCCGTGCGTGACGCCCATCGAGCCGCCCATCTCGGCGATGTCCTCGCCCATGATGAACACGCCGCCGTCCTGGCGCATCGCCGTCGACAGCGCGTCGCGCACCGCCTCGCGGTAGCTCAGCTCAGGCATAGACGTTCTTCATCGCGTCCTCGGGGGCGGGATCCGTCCCCGCCTTCGCGAACTCGACGGCCGCCTCGACCATCTCCGTCACCTCGGCGTCGAGCTCCTCGAACTCCTCGTCGCCGATCCCGAGCTTCTCGCGCAACATCGTGATCGGGTCCCGCGTCTCGGCGAGCTTCCGCGCCTCGTCCTTGTCGCGATAGACCTGCGGGTCGCCGATGTAGTGACCGTGCAGCCGCACGCAGTCGAGGTGGACGAACACCGGCCCCTTGCCCGAGCGTGCGTGCTCGAGCGCCTGGCGCGCGACCTTGTACACCGCCTCGACGTCCGAGCCGTCCGCCTTGAGCGTCTTCATCCCGAACGCCTTCGCGCGCTCGGAGAGGTCGCGGATCGGCGAGTGCTGCGACTCCGGCGTCGACTCCGCCCACTTGTTGTCCTCGAGCACGAACACCGCCGGCACCTTCCACAGCTGTGCGAGGTTGCGCGACTCGTGGAACGTTCCGATGTTCGTCGCGCCGTCGCCGAAGAACGCGACCGCGACGCGCGGCTCGCCGCGCATCTGGAACGCGAGCGCGGCGCCGGTGATGTGCGGGAGCCCGCCGCCGATCACGGCGTTCGCGCCCATGTTCCCGTGCTGGATGTCGTACAGGTGCATCGAGCCGCCGTAGCCGTGCGAGCAGCCCTCGGTCTTGCCGTACAGCTCGGCCATCAGCTCGTTCGGGTGCGTGCCCTTCGCGAGCGTGTGGCCGTGCGCGCGATGCGTCGAGGCGATGATGTCGCCGTCCTCGAGCGCGCGGCAGACGCCGACGGCGCTCGCCTCCTGGCCGATGGCGACGTGGAGGAAGCCCGGGAGCTCGCCGGCGCGGAACCGCTCCTCCACCTTCTCCTCGAAGCGGCGGATGAGCAGCATCTCCCGCAGCACGTCGTGCAGCTCCGCTTCCGGCAGGGTCTTCTTCGCTTCCACTTTGGCCATATTCGGCGGCAGTGTACGGTTCCGACGTGGGCCTGGCGGAGCACTGGAACGAGGTCGAGAAGGGCCTGGATCCGAGGTGGCACGACGCGCGGCTGCTGCTCACGATCGACGACGACACCCGCGTCGAGCGCGCGCTCGCGTTGCTCGGGCCAGCGGGCCCCGGACGGTCGGGTCGCGAGATCCGCTTCTACGTGCAGCGCACCGACTCGGCCATCGGACCCGAAGCAGCTCGGCGGATGTTGCGGCGAATCGACGCGGAAGGCATCGAGGGCACGCTCGCGCTCGTCTCGACCGACGAGGCCCCGCCCGAGCCGCACGTGTCGCGACGGACGCTCGCCGCCGATTGGGACGCCGTTGTAGAGACGCTCCCGGCCGACTGGAGCGACCTGCTGTGCGAGCTCGAGCTGACGTCGAGCGACCACGTCGACAACACCGCGCTGCTCACCGCGCCGCTCAACCCGTTCCAGAGCGTTGCATCGGGCAAGCCCGGATTCCAGTTCCGCGTCGCGCGCACGTTCGGCTACGGCGCGTCGCCGGGGATGGTGGGCCGCTGCCTGGCGCGCCTCGACGACGCAGGCATCCCCGGCGAGGTGCGCGTGCTGCGCGCACTCTCCGACACGCATCCGGTCGGCACGCAGGGGCCGGTCTGGTACGTCGGCGGCAAGGCCGTCTGATGCCGGATCCAATCTCCTGGAAGGGAGTCGAGAAGGGCTGGCCGGTCTACGACCGCGAGGGCGAGCAGATCGGCACGATCGAGGAGATCGCCGGCGACGAGGAAGCCGACATCTTCGACGGCTTCGGCATCAAGACGAGCGCGCTCGGCCACGAGAAGTACGTCCCCGCGGAGATCGTCGCGAGCATCGCCGTGGGCGAGGTGCGGCTGACGACGCCCGCGAGCGGGATCGCTGCGCTCGAGGACCTGCATGCCGAGGTCGAGGAGCAGATCATTCCGAAGAAGTCGTCGTGGTACCAGCGGCTCGCATGGTGGACCACCGGCCGCAACCGTTGAGCTGACCGTGCTCCGCTGGCTTCGCTCCACCGTGCGCGGCGAGGTCTCGATTGCAGAGCTGGAGGGCCGCCGCCGCGCGGGAGCGATCGCATACTCGCTCGCGGAGGAAGCGGACGACGTGCAGGACAACGACCGCGGCGCTCAACTCTTCAGGCTTTGTGCGTGGAACGCGTTCGCGTTCCAGACGATCGTCGACACGATGATCGACTCCGACACGCGTGAGAGCCCGCCGACGGCGGGCTTCGTCCCGCGCTCGACCCTTCGCTTCGCGAGCCCCTGCGCGGACGAGGTGCCGCGATGGATTCGCTACGCACGCATGGCACAAGGCGACCCGGACCTCCAGCTGGACGACCGGCTGCCGGCGCCGCTGCCGAAGTGGATACACGACGAGCCGACGACGCGGACCGAGCTCGTCGGCGTGCGGAAGGCATACGAGGCGCTGCAGCCACGCGTGGAAACGAACCTGCAGGCGCTCGCCGCGAGCGGCACCGCGGACGTGCACACGCTCGGGCAGCTGCGCCGGCTGCTCGCCGAGATGACGAGTGCGGCCGAGTACGCGTCCGCCCTGCTCGGCCCCGATCTCGGTGCAGTCGCACGCGGAGAGGTGCGGTTCCACCAACTGGAGGCCCTGCGCCGCGCGCTCGAGCTCGGGCAGGTGCTCGCGATGCCGAGCCTCCTCGCCGTCGTCGACATGGAGCGGCGGCGCGACGACGACGTACCGCTCGCCGCCGGCCTGTCGTGGCTCGAGATCGAGCCCGGCTGGCTCGTGCTCGACACCACGGGAACGAGAGTCGGCAGAGTCGCGTGCGTGCGCGGCGACCGCGTCACCGGTGAGTTTGCTGGCATCGACGTCTCGATCACGGACGACAGACCCGACCGCGTCGTCACGCCGGAGGAGATCGCGACGATCGCCGACGCCGAGATCGTGCTGCGATGAGCGACGAGCTCGCATTCGCGCCGGCGCTCGAGCTCGCCGATCGCATCCGCAACGGCGACATCACCTCGGTCGAGCTCGTCGAGATGTACCTCGACCGGATCGAGCGCTTCGACGGTGCGCTCAACTCGTATGTCACCGTCGACGCCGACGGCGCCCTCGCCGCGGCACGAGAGCAGCGGAGCGGGCCGTTCGCCGGCGTCCCGATCGCGATCAAGGACTTGACCGAGACGGCGGGATTGCGGACGACGCTCTCGACGAAGGCGCTCGCCGACAACGTCCCCGCCTTCGACACGGCGACGGTGCGGCGGATCCGCGAAGCCGGCTTCGTCGTCCTCGGCAAGACGAACACGCCCGAGTTCGGGACGATCGCGATGACCGAGTCGGAGCTGAATGGCGCGTGTCGCAACCCGTGGGACACGTCGCGCACGCCCGGCGGGTCGAGCGGCGGCGCCGCTGCCGCCACCGCCGCAGGCCTCTGCCCCGTCGCGCATGCGAGCGACGGCGGAGGGTCGATCCGCATCCCCGCGTCGTGCTGCGGGCTCGTCGGGCTGAAGCCCTCGCGCGGCCGTGTGTCGCCGGCGCCGTGGGGATCGGGGTCGCTCGGCCTCAGCACGAACGGGGCGCTCGCGCGCACGGTGCGCGACTCCGCGGCGCTGCTCGACGTGCTGTGCGGCTACGAGCCCGGCGACTTCTTCGTCGCGCCGCCGCCCGAGCGCGCGTTCCTCGCCGAGACGGAGCTCGAGCCGGGACGGCTGCGCGTCGCCTTCACGCTGGCGCCGCCGGTCGACGTTCCCGTCGACGAGACGTGCGCGGCCGCGGTGCTCGAGACGGTCGCGCTCCTCGCCGAGCTCGGTCACGAGGTGTACGAGGCGACCCCGCCGTGGAACGACCCCGATCTCGCCGAGCACTTCATCCGCGTCTGGCAGGCCGGCCCCGCCGCCATGGGCATCGACTTCGACCTGCTCGAGCCGATCAATCGCGCGCTCGCCGAGGACGCCGTCGCGACGCCGAGCCCCGACATGACGGTGTCTGTGTACCGGCTCCAGGCGGAGGCGCGGAAGCTCGCCGCGTTGTGGGCCGAGGTCGACGTGCTCGTCACGCCGACGCTCGCGTTGCCGCCGGTGCCGATCGGGTGGACCTTCGAGGACACCGACGGCGACCCGCGGGCCGCGTTCCTCCGCCAGTTCCTCTTCACGCCGTTCACCGCCGTCTTCAACGTCACCGGCCAACCGGCGATGTCGCTGCCGCTGCACCGCAGCGCCGACGGCCTTCCCATCGGCGTGCAGTTCGTCGGCCGCCTGTTCGCGGAGGCGACGCTCGTCCGGCTCGCGGCGCAGCTCGAGCAGGCGCGGCCGTGGATCGATTACCGTCCAGGCATATGAACGGACTGACGGGCGCAGCACGCCGGGTGAGCGACCACGCGCGGTCGATCGTGCAGCTGGAGCTGCGGCTGGCGGCGACCGAGATGAAGCAGAAGATGGCGGCGCTCGCCGCCGGGATCGGGCTCGTCGTGACCGCGGCGGTGCTCGGGGTATTCGCGCTCATCTTCGCGCTCGCCGCCGCGGCGGCGGGGATCGCGACGGTGCTGCCCGTGTGGCAGGCGCTGCTCGTCGTGTTCGCCGGGCTGCTCGTGCTCGCGGTGCTTCTCGCCGCGATCGGCAGCCGATTCCTGCGCAAGGGCGCGAAGCCCGTGCCGGAGCAGGCGATCGAGGAAGCACGACTGACGACGGAGGCGCTGCGCAATGGCCACTGAGACGGAGATCCGCAAGGAGATCGCCGGCGAGCGCGAGCAGCTGACCGAGGCGGTTTCGTCGTTACGGGGTGAGCTCGCGGGCGCGGCGAAGAAGGCGGGTGCCGCAGCGGGCGCACTCGTCGCGGCGAAGCTTGCGCTTCGCCTGAAGGCGTTCAGGCTCGTAGCTCGGCGCCGAAGCGCTCGCGCAGCGCGTCGACGACGCGCGCGCGAATCGCAGCGGCGTCCTCGTCCGTGAGCGTCCGCTCCGGCGAGCCGAACGCGACGCGAAATGCGAGCGAGCGCTTGCCTGCGCCGGTCTGCTCGCCGCGGTACTCGTCGAACACCTTCACCTCGCGCAGCTCCGGGCCCGCCGCCTCGCGCATCGCCGCAGCCAGCGTCGCCGCGGGGACATCCTCGTCGACGATGAACGCGAGGTCCTGGAGCACCGACGGGAACGTGATGACGTCCTCGTAGAGCAGGCGCTCGGGCATCGCGGCCGCGAGCGCGGCGAGGTCGAGCTCGAACGCCGACCACCCGGAGGCGACGGCCGGATGCACCTCGCCGATCCACCCCTGGGGGAGCTTCGCGGTCTTGCCCGGATGCAGCACTGGATGCGACCCGCGCTCGATCTCGGGCTCGATCTTCAGCGCCGCGAGCAGCGCGTCGACGACGCCCTTCGCGCCGGCGTACGCGCCCTCGACGACGCCGGCGATGCGCCAGTGCTCGTCCGGCAGCTGCCCGCCCGTCGGGAGGTAGACGCGCGCGATCTCGAACAGCGCGACGTCCTCGTTCCCGACGGAACGGTTCCGTTCCGCCGCGGCGACGAGGCTCGGCAGGAGCGTCGTGCGCAGGACCGACTGGTCGCTCGAAAGCGGAAGAGGAAGCCGCAGCGCATCGGGGTCGGGATCCTCGGCGACGAGGCTCGGCGTGTACGCCTCCGAGAGGCCGCAGCCGGCGAGCACGTCCTCGACCGTCCGCCGCAGCGCCTGCTCGCGGGGCAGTCGGCCGATCGCGCCGCGTCGCGCCGGCAGGGTGAACGGCACGTCGTCGAGGACGAAGCGCGCGACCTCCTCGACGAGGTCGGCCTCGCGCGTGACGTCGCGCGCGCGCCACGTCGGAACGGTGACCGTGCCGCCGTCGACGTCGAAGCCGATCCTGCCGAGGATCGCACGCTGCTCGTCGGCGGCGACGTCGAGGCCGATCAGCTCGCTCGTCCGCGGCGGCCGCAGCTCGATGACGGGACGCGCGGGCAGCTCCGCGTGCGCGTCCGTCTCCGCCACCCAACGCGCGCCGCTCGTCTCGACGATGAGCTGCGTCGCGAGCCGCGCCGCGTGCTCGGCGATATACGGGTCGACGCCCTTCTCCCACCGGTTCGAGCCCTCCGTGCGCAGGCCGAGCCGCTCCGACGTGCGCAGGATCGTGACCGGCTCGAAGTTCGCCGCCTCGAGGAGGACGTTCGTCGTCTCCGGCTTC
>JBOGZQ010000083.1:0-16014 GCA_050697375.1 Gaiellaceae bacterium
GGTAGACGCTGTCGGTGCGGTTGCGCAGCCAGGCGAGCGCGATGCCGAAGGGGATGAGAACGAGGAGCGCCTCGAGCAAGCCGTGCGCGAGGCCGAACGTGACGCCGACGGTGACGATCGACGGCCAACGCCCGATGAAGGCGAGCAGCGACTGTCCGACGCCGCGGAACGTCAGCTCCTCGACGATCGGCGCAACGAGAGCGAACAGCACGACGTTCGCCGCGAACGCGCCCGCATGCGACGGCTCCCAGTGCGTGGGAGCAAGCCCCTGCTCCTTGCCGGGGCTCTCCGGCAGCGGGATGACCGAGACGATCGCCTCGACGATGTAGATCGCGACGATTGCTCCGACGGCGAGCCCGGCTGCGCGTGCGATCGACCGTGGCCTGCGGAGCGCGAGCAGCTCGGGCCGGCCGGATGCGATCCAGAGGACCGCTCCGAGCCAGATGAGGTAGACGATGAGGCCGCCGGCGAACGCCGAGTAGCTGTAGACGTCGTTGGTCGTCGCGGTCTTGTGCGACGACCCGATGAACCGGGCTGAATAGTTCGCCGCGGCGAGCAGGCCGACGAGCCCGGTCCACCCGGCGAGGCGTGCGCGGCTCACGAACTGATCCTAGGGTGTACGCCGTGAGGCACTTCACGCCGAAGGAGGCGAACGCAGAGCTCGAGCACGTGCGGCCGCTCGTCGAGGAGATGGTCGAGCACCGTCGCGCCCACGTCGCCGCGCTCGAGCAGCAGGAGGTCCTCGAGGGCCGCATCCGCGGCAACGGCGGCGGTATCCCGCCCGCCACCCTCGCGGACGCCACCGCCGCCGTCGAGCGGGAGGCTCGCTCGCTCGCTCGCACTGTGGACGCGATCGCCGAGCACGGCGCCGAGGTGAAGGACCTCGACGAGGGGCTGGTCGACTTCCCCGCCCTCCATCGCGCCGAGACCGTGCTCCTCTGCTGGAAGCTCGGCGAGGACGAGATCGCGTATTGGCACCGGATCGAGGACGGCTTCGCGGGCCGCCGCCCGGTGGAAGAGTTGGACGGCCCCGCGTCGAAGTAAGAACGCCGGATGACGTTCTGGCACCGCATCGTCATCGCCGCCGTCGTGTTCGCGGCGATCTGGGCGCTCGAGCGCGTCATCGACCTGTGGCTGCGCCACAAGACGCTGCCGCCCGAGGCGGTCACGCGCTACCGCGTCCTCCGGCGCAGCATCAGCGCCGCCATCCTCGTCATCGGCTTCTTCTCCGCGCTCCTCGTCATCCCGGAGGTGCGCGCCCTCGCAGGCGGGCTGCTCGCCTCCTCGGCCGTCCTTGCGCTCGTCGTCGGCCTCGCATCGCAGCAGACGCTCAGCAACTTCGTCGCCGGGATCCTCATCGCCATCACGCAGCCGGTCAGGCTCGGCGACCGCGTCACCTACGGAGGCGTCGACGGCGTCGTCGAGGAGATCGGCGTCACATACACGTTCATCCGCGCCGCCGACGGGACGCGGCTCGTCGTGCCGAACAGCAAGCTCTCGTCCGACCCGATCCTCAACTTCTCCATCCGCAACCGCGAGACGTACGCGGAGATCACAGTGCAGCTACCGCTCTCGTGCGACCTCGACGCCGCCGTCGCCGCGCTGCGCGAGGTCGTGGACGACGAGCGCACGCCGAACGTGAGCGTCAGCGGCCTCGACGGGACTGCGACCGTGACGGTGCGCGCCGCCGCACCCGACGCGGCGGCGGCGCTGCGGCTCGAAAGCGACCTTCGCCTGCGCGCGCACGCGAAGCTGCGCGCGCTCGGCGTCTGGTCATGAGCGCGCACCGCCGGCGCAAGCGGCGCGAGAACGTCCGGAAGCAGCGGCGCCGCAGGAAGCTCGTCATCCTCGGGCTCCTGCTTGCGCCGTTCGTGCTCGTCGCCGCGACGCTCGGCGGCGAGGCGGCGTTCAGCACGAGCTGCGACCTCGGCTCCCTGCGTCCCGTCGCCGTTGGGCAGAACTCCGTCGTCTACGCCGCCGACGGCTCGGAGCTCGGCGTCATCCCTGCGGAGAACAACCGCACGCCGGTGTCGTGGGGGCAGATCAGCGGCTGGGTGCCGCAGGCGACGGTCGCCGTCGAGGACCGGCGGTTCTACGAGCACGGCGGCATCGACCCGATCGGCATCGCGCGCGCGGTTGTCGCGGACGTGCAGGCCGGGAGGATCGTGCAGGGAGGGTCGACGATCACGCAGGAGCTCGTTCGCAACCTCTACCTCACGCGCGAGCGGACGTTCCAGCGAAAGCTGACCGAAGCATGCCTCGCGATCAAGCTCGGCCGCCAATGGACGAAGCAGCACGTCCTCACCGCCTATCTCAACGAGGTCTATTACGGCAACCACGCGTACGGGATCGAAGCGGCGTCCGAGACGTACTTCTCGAAGCCCGCCCGTGCGCTGACGCTCGACGAGTCCGCGCTTCTCGCCGGTCTGCCGCAGGCGCCATCGATCTACGACCCGTTCGTCCGCCCGGCGGACGCGCTCGCGCGCCGTGACGAGGTGCTGCACGCGATGCTCGTGAGCGACGACATCACGCAGGCGCAGTTCGACGCTGCGAAAGCGGACCGTAGCCTCCATCTCCATCCCGGGACGCGCTACGCGGCGATCCGTGAGCCGTACTTCTTCGGCTACGTCGAAGACCTGCTCCAGCAGGCGTACGGGACCAACACCGTGCGCGAGGGCGGGCTCAAGGTCTATACGACGATCCGCCCGGGCCTGCAGCGTGCTGCGACCGTCGCGGTGACGCACGTCCTCGACCGGTCGACCGACCCTGCGGCGGCGATCGTCGCCATAGATCCGAGCAACGGCGCGATCCGCGCGATGACCGCGGTGACGCCGGGCCAGAGCGGGAACCAGTTCAACTTCGTCACGAGCGGTGCGCGCCAGCCGGGGTCGACGTTCAAGACGATTGCGCTCACGACGGCGGTGTCGGAGGGCCTGAACCCGTTCACCACCTCGTATCTGTCGGCGCCGTTCTACTACGCGCCGCTGAAGTGGAACGTGCAGACGTACGAGCACACCTACGCCGGCGTCGAGTCGCTCGCGAGCGCGACGATCCAGTCCGACAACACGGTGTATGCGCGGCTCGCACTCGACGTCGGCGCGCAGAACATCGTCGACATGGCGCGCAAGCTCGGCATTCGCACCTCGACGTTGACGCCGGACCCGGCGATCGCGCTGGGCGCGGAGAGCGTCACGCCGCTCGAGGAGGCGAGCGCGTACGCGACGCTCGCTGCCGGCGGTGTGTACTCGAAGCCGATGGCGATCACGAAGGTCGTCCTGCCCGACGGAAAGGCAGACACGAGCGCCGGCTGGGGCAAGGCGCAACGGGAACGCGAAGTCCCCGACTGGGTCGCGAGCACCGTGACGCAGGTGCTCGAGCAGAACATGCTCTACGGCACCGGCACGGGCGCGCACGTCTCCGGCCGTACCGACGCCGGCAAGACCGGTACGACCGACAACTACGCCGACGCCTGGTTCTCGGGCTACACGCCGCGCCTCGAGGCGACCGTCTGGATCGGATTCCCGCAGGGCGAGGTGCCGATGCTCGACGTGCATGGGATCGCGGTCTCGGGGCCGACGTTCCCCGCCGACATCTGGCACCTGTTCATGGAGACTGCGGACGGGAGCCGTCCCGACGTGCCGTTCCCAAAGCCGACGTCGACGCCGATGTGGATCGTGTGGCGCGGCCGCTACGAGTACGGGCTCGCGTACGGCATGACCACGACGACGACGGTGGCGACGACGACGAAGAAGGCTGCGACGACCTCGGCGACGACCACCGTCACGGAGTCGACGGCGCCGACGACGACCGAGGCGACGCCGACGACGGTGCCTCCGCCCGATACGACGACTGCGTCGACCGACACGACCGACACGACGCAGACGACGACGCCCTGATCACGGGCCTGTCGTGGTCGAGCCGGTCGTGGTGGGAGGAGGCGCGGTCGTGGTCGGCGGGGGCGCCGTCGTCGTCGTGAACGCTGTTGTCGTGTAGACGGTCGTCGTCGCGGGATGGGTCGTCGCCGTTGGGCGCGTCGTCGTGACGTGGTGGGCCGTCGTCGGTGCTGTGGTGGTGGGAGCTGTGGTGGTGGGAGCGGTCGTCGTCGGATGCGTGGTCGTCGCCGGCGTCGTGCGGTGGCGCTTCGTGGTTGTGGGCGGCAGCGTGCCGGCCGGCGCCGGCGAGCTGTCGGGGCGCGTCACCTCGTAGGCGAGCACGCCGCCGGCGAGCGCGAGGACGATGAGCAGGGCGGCTGCGAGGACGCCGCCGAAGCGCCGGCGCCGGCGCGGGGCGGAAGCAGGCAGCACGCGCGTCACATCGGTGTCGGCGAGCGCCGCCGGGGCGGCGCCCAGCGCGAGCGCGTCGACGAGCGAAGCGCCGTCCTGCGGCCGCGCGGCTGGATCCTTCGCGAGCGCCGCGTCGGCGGTCGCTGCCAACGTCGGCGGCGCGTCCGGCCGGAGATCGGCCACCAGCGGCGGGGGCTCGTCCCGATGCTGCACGACGAGCGTCAGCGGGTCGTCGGACTCGAACGGGAGCCGGCCCGTCAGCATGCGGAAGAGGAGGACGCCGAACGAGTAGACGTCGCTCGCCGCCGTCGACGGCATTCCCGACGCCTGCTCCGGCGAGATGTACGCGGCAGTGCCGAGCACCGTCCCGGCTTCGGTCAGCGTGCCGCCGCCTGCGGCCATGCGCGCGATGCCGAAGTCGGCGATCTTCGCGCGCCCTTCCTCGTCGAAGAGCACGTTCGCCGGCTTGAGGTCCCGGTGGACGACGCCGCGCGCGTGCGCGTGCGCGAGCCCTGCGGCGATGTCGGCCGCGATGCGGTGCGTGTCCTCGTCGGCGAGCGCGCCGTTCGCGCGGAGCAGTTCCTCGAGCGACCCGCCCGGGAGGTATTCGAGCACCATGAAGGGCCGATCGTCCGCCTCGCCGTAGTCGTAGAGCTGCGTCACGTTCGGGTGCGCGAGCGCCGCGACGGCGCGCGCCTCGCGCTCGAAGCGCGCGTTGTCCTCGTTCGGCGCGAGCAGCTTCAGTGCCACCGGCCGGCCGAGCTCGAGGTCGGTCGCGCGCCACACCTCGGACATCCCGCCCCGCCCGAGGAGCGTGTCGAGCCGGTAGCGGCCCGCGATCAGCTTCTCCGCCATCGTTACGTTATGGGCCGATCGTGGGAGCTTTACTCACCGTCGAGCAGGCGCAGGCTGCGATCCTCGAGCGCTGCGCGCCGCTCGGCGCCGAGATCGTCCCGATCGAGTCGGCGGCGGGCCGCGTAACCGCGGAGCCGGTTGCCGCCGCGGTCGACCTGCCTCCGTTCCCGAGCTCCGCGATGGACGGCTTCGCGGTTCGCGCCGCGGACGTCCCTGGCACCCTCGCCGTCGTCGCTCACATCGCCGCAGGCATTCCGGCCACGCGCGCCCTTGCGGCCGGCGAGGCAATGGCGATCTCCACCGGAGGCGTCGTTCCGGACGGCGCCGACGCGGTCGTCCCGATCGAGGTCGTCGTCGACGGCGGGGACACCGTCGAGATTCCGGATGCGATTGCGGCGGGCACGCACGTGCGGCCGCGCGGCGGAGACGTGCACGCGGGGGAAGCCGTCGTCTCGGCGCGCATGCGTCTCGGTGCGACGCAGCTCGGTGCGGTCGCCGCGGCCGGTGTCGCGCGTGTCTCGTGCGCGCGCCGTCCTCGCGTCGCCGTCCTCGCGACGGGGAGCGAGCTCGTCGCGCCCGGCGCGGAGCTCGCGCCAGGGCAGGTGTACGAAGCCAACGCGCTCATGCTCGCGACCGCGCTCGCCGTGGCCGGCGCCGACGTCGAGCGGCTGCCGGCCGTCGCAGACGACGAGGGCGCGCATCGCGCCGCAATCGAGCGCGGTCTCGAGTTCGACGTCCTCGTCACGTCGGGCGGCGTGTCGGTCGGCCCGCACGACCTCGTGCGGCGCATCGAGGCCGACCTCGGTGTCGAGGAGGTGTTCTGGCAGGTCGCCGTCAAGCCGGGGAAGCCGGTCGCCTTCGGTCTGCGCGGCCGCACGCTCGTGTTCGGGCTGCCGGGAAACCCGGTGTCATCGCTCGTCGGCTGCGAGCTGCTCGTCAAGCCGGCACTGCGCGCGCTCCAGGGCATCGCCGCTCCGCTCCCGCACTACGAGCGCGCGCGTCTCGCCACATCGCTCCGCCGCAACGCGTCGCGCGACGAATACGTCCGCGCGCGTGTGCTCGACGGCGTGCTCGAGCCGCTGTCCGGGCAGGAGTCGCACATGATCGCGCGCGCCGCAACCGCCGACGCGCTCGTCCACGTCGCGCGCGGCGAGGGCGAGCTCGCAGCCGGCGAGACAGCGTCCTTCGTCAGACTTTAGGCGTCATCGCGACGAGTTTCGCGTACACGATGTAGCGGTGCGTCGCGAAGAAGCGCGGATGGCACGCCTGTAGCTCGAGCAGCTCGTGCGTCGGCGAGCGCAGCACCGACATGTCGCTCGCCGGGACGATGCGATGCGTCGTCATGCGGTAGACGAACGTCGCGTACGGCATCTCCAGCCGGATGTAGTCGCCGACGCGGATGTCGTTGATGTGCGAGAACGGCGCGAGGTATGTCGTCCGGTGGCCGGCGATGTAGACGAGCCGGTTCTGCCCCGGCATGTAGGAGCGCAGATCGCGGCCTGGGCCTTTCTCGAGCGACGACTCGTCGGTTCCATCGACGAGCACCATGTTCAGCCCGACGCGGCCGATGACGATGCGGCCGATCGCCTCACCCGAATGCGTGTCGCGGCGGAACCGCGCCGCCTCGGACGCGACCGCGTCGCGCTGCGCCGCAATCGCGAGGTTGCGCATGCCGGCCGCCGGCTGGAACGAGGCGAACTCCTTGTCGAGCGACTTCGCGAGCTCGTGCTGCTTCCACGTCGTGTAAAGCGCCGTGAACGGGTCCTGCCACTGCCAGACGAGGATGACCCACGCGAGCAGGAGGACACCGGCCCCGATGAGAACGCGGGAAAGAATGCGCACTACCCGTGCAACGCACGGCGCGCGGCCTCGGATGCGTGGCGGCGACGGGCGAGGACGACCCGGCGGATCGTCTCGCGGATCGGCCCTCGCGGAGGCCGCTCGGCCTCGCTCGGGTACGGCGCGTACCGGCCCGCCGAGATCGCGACGAGCTGCCCCGCGCCCGCGGCCCAGGCGAGCGCGATGAGGAATCCCGGCGCCGCCGCGTAGCCGAGCGAGTACAGCCACGCGACGTACCAGGGAGCGTCGAGGCCCAGGCCGTAGCGGGTCGCGAACGACCACACGAGCAGCGCCGGCCCGGCGAAGCCGAGGAGGAGTACCGCCGCCCGCACGGCGAGCGCGCGGCCGCGCACCTGCGGCAGCCACAGCCAGAGGTGGAGCGACGGGAGGATGAAGATGAGCGCGAACGGGTTCGTCGCGATGACGAGCAGTGCGACGACGGCGAGCGCGAGGAGCGCGCCCGCGTGCCCCGCGAGCGTCTCCTCCGGGAGGACCGGGTGGCGTGGCGTGAGGCGGTGGCGGGCGACGAGCCAGCCGATCGCGGCGAGAATGAGCAGGCCGCAGACGGCTGCTGCCGGCCAGTGAACATTTGTCAGCAAGGGCGGGCGGGCGGTGCCCTTCGCCCAGGCCTCGGCGGCGGCGAAGAGCGCGAAGAGGCCGCCGCACCAGACCCAGAAGCCGAGCCGGCTGCGGTAGCTCCGGAGCGCCGGCGCGATCCGGATCCGCCGCCGGCGGCAGCGCGCGAAGAGATCGACGGCCGCGACGAGGAACGGCAGGAGGGCGGCCACGAGGACGATCTCGATCGCCCAGCCGCGGACGACGCGGCTGCCGAGGTAGACGTAGCTCGACGGGCCGGGCGAGAGCGCGATCCCCTGCTCGAGCGCGTCGACGACGTTCTGGGTGGCGCGGCCGATCTGCCCGAGCCGTGCGCCGTCGAGCGCGCCCGGCCCGTCGCCGACGCCGGTCGGCGGCCGGTCGGACGAGGTCGTGATCGTCACCGCGGGGATCGCGCGCGCGACGAACGGCGCCTGCTCGTAGGGGCTGAAGGGGAAGCCGAGGTCGACGAGCTGCCGCAGCGCGCTCGGCCGGCTGGGATCGGATCCGGTCTCGGCTGCGAGCTGCGCGCGCACGGTCTCGACGAGGCCCGCCGCCGGTGAGCGTGCGGTGTCGCCCGTCAGCTCGAGCCGCGGCCGGCCGTGGCCCGCGATCGCGTCGAGGTTGACGACGGCGATGACGTCCTGCCGCTCGGGCGAGTGGGTGACGAACTCGGCCGCACCGACGCCGCCGTAGACGCCGCCGTCGGTGGAGAGGAAGAGGAGCGAGTACGGCAACGTCAGCTGCGCTGCGCCGCCGGCAGGCGCGTATGCGCGCGCGAGCTCGATGAGGGCGGCGGTGCCGGAGGCGTTGTCGTTCGCCCCCGGCCCGGTCCCGGCGTCGTCGCGGTGGGCGAGGACGACGATCGTCTTGTGCGAGAGGCCGCGCTTCTCGACGACGAGGTTCACGAGCGAGAGGCGACCTCGGCCCGGCACGGTGGCGGTGAACGGCTCGCGCCGCACGGTGTAGCCGTACGGCGTCAGCTCGGTCGCGAACCAGCGGGCGGCCGCGTCCGCCCCGGGCGTCCCCGGGATGCGGCTGGGGAAGCGGAGCGCAAGCTCCGCCGCGAGCGCCTGCGCGTCCGTGCGGTCGAACGCGGGCGGCAGGTTCGGCGGCTGGAGCACGGGTGGCCGCGCGACGCTGAAGGCGAGCACGAGGAGCGGCAGGCCGACGAGCAGCCACGTCCCCCGGTAGAGGCGGCCGTTGATCGGACGGTCGAGCGAGCCGGGGCGCGGCCGGCGCGCAGACGGGACGGCTCCCACGGCGCTCTATAGTAGGACGCAGGCGGGCCGAACCCATTTTCCCGTGAAAACGCCGATGCCCGACGCCGCCACCATCCTCCTCGTTGATGCTGAGGCGTCGCTTGCGACGCCGACCATAAGAGGCCGCGCCGCCGCGCGGCGCGGCCGCTAAAACGTCGAATGCGGGCGTCTACACCCGAAGCCGCAACCATTCTCCTCGTCGACGACGAGGACGCAGTGCAGAAGCTTCTGACGTATCCGCTCGAGCGGGAGGGGTTCCGGGTGATGCAGGCCCGGGACGGCGAGGAGGCGCTCCAGTGCTTCGGCACCGAGCGGGTCGACCTCGTCGTCCTCGACCTCATGCTCCCGAAGCTCGACGGGCTCGAGGTCTGCCGCCGCCTCCGCGCGCAGAGCACGGTGCCGATCATCATGCTCACTGCCCGCGACGACGAGCTCGACAAGGTCGTCGGGCTCGAGCTCGGCGCCGACGACTACATCACGAAGCCGTTCTCGATCCGGGAGTTCCGGAGCCGCGTCCGCGCGCTCCTGCGCCGCGCCACGCTCGGCGGCCAGGCGGACGGCCGCGACGTCATCCGCGCCGAGGCGATCGTGCTCGACCTCGCCCGGCGCACGGTCGAGATCAGGGAGGAGCCGGTCGAGCTGACGTACGTCGAGTTCGAGATCCTGCGGACGCTCGCCGCCCGGCCCGGGCGCGTGCTGAGCCGCCAGGCGCTGCTCGAGTCGCTCTGGGGCGACTACGCCTATCGCGAGCCGCGGACGATCGACGTCCACGTCCGCCACCTGCGGGAGAAGCTCGAGCTCGATCCCCACGACCCCCAGCTCATCCAGACGGTCCGAGGCGTCGGCTACCGGCTGCGGGGCTGACCGTGCCGCATCCGTTTCGGCGCGTCGGAGCCCGCCTGAGCCTCGCGCTCGCGGTCGTTGTCGCGGGCGCCCTCGCCGTCGTCTGGGTCGCGCTCGTCCCCACCCTTCAACACCGGCTCGTCACCGGGCGGCTCGGGCTCCTCGCCCAGTCGGCCCGTGAGATCGAGCGGGCGGAGACGTCGTCGCCCGACCGCGAGTTCATCGACGACGCCGCTCGGACGGCGGACGCGAACCGGGCGGTTCTCTTCCAGCCGGTCGGCTCCGGCCGCCTGCGGGTGGTCGTGGACACGCGACGGACGGGCGGCTCGGCCGATGTCGTGCGCGACCCGGTCGCACTCCACGCCGCCCATGCCCTCACGCTCGAGCGGGGCACCGTCAGCCGCGCAGGCGAGCCGTTTGCGGAGGTGGCCGTCCCCGACCGGTACGGAAACGTCCTCCTCTACGCGGCCTCGCTGCGCGCGACGCTCGAGAACGTCGATCTCATCCGTTCCCGGCTGATCTGGGCCGGCCTGATCGCCCTCGGCCTCGCCGTCCTCGTCGGGTGGGGCGCTGCCACCGCCTTCGCCCGGCGGATCCGCCGCCTCGAGCGGGCCGCCGATCGCATCGCCGGCGGCGACTTCCACCATCCGGTGGTCGATCTGGGACGGGACGAGGTCGGTGAGCTCGCGGTCGCCTTCGACCGGATGCGGATCCGGCTCGCCCAGTTCGACGACGCTCGCCGGAACTTCATCGCCAACGCCTCGCACGAGCTCCGGACGCCGATCTTCTCGGTCGGCGGGTTCCTCGAGCTTCTGCGGGAGGACGATCTCGACCCCGACACGCGGGCGGAGTTCGTCGAGGCGATGGCCGAGCAGATGGCGCGACTCTCGAAGCTCGCCGCCGACCTGCTCGACCTCTCCCGCCTCGACGCCGGCGGCATGCGGATCGAGCCGGAACCGATGCGGCTGGATGTCGTCGCCCACGATCTCGCCGAGGAGCTCGGCGCCCTCGCCGCGCGCCGCGACCATCCGCTCGACGTCGTCGTCGAGTCCCGCGGCACGGCGTTCGCGGACCGCGAGCGCGTCCTCCAGGTCGGCCGCGCGCTCATCGACAACGCTCTCGTGCACACCCCCGCGGGGACGCATGTCTGGCTCGTCGCGTCCGGGACGACCCTTCGCGTCGAGGACGCCGGGCCGGGTATCCCCCCCGAGCACCGCGAGCAGGTATTCACGCGGTTCACCCGCCTCGACGGCTCGCGCGCCTCGGGCAGCGGCCTCGGCCTCGCGATCGCACGCGAGCTGGCGGAACGGATGGGGGGCGAGCTCAGCCTCGAGGCCACCCGGGGGCGGACGGTCTTCGTCCTCGATCTCCCACCCGCCGCCGAGCCCGTTTTCACGGGAAATGACAGCGCACTTCGTGACAGTCGTCACGAAAGATCCGCGCGTTAGAGCCAGCCGTCGACCGGGCAGGATTGCCTACAAGGCCGCCCGGCCGACGCGAAGGTGTAGAAATCGGCGGGTTTGGATCGCCGAATCTAGGGAAAACGGGTGTCAGGGCATGGAGCTCGTCACGGACACGGCTGGGATCGAGAGCACGGAGGGCGTCCGCGCGGTGCGGCTGCGCATTCCGGCGAAGCCCGAGTACATCGCGCTCGGCCGGCTCGCGCTGACGGGGCTCGCGCAGGCGCGCGGCCTCGACTCCGACACGATGGGCGACCTCAAGCTCGCGCTGACGGAGGCGGTGTCGAACTCGGTTCGTCACGCGTACGAAGGCGAAGGCGAAGGCCAGGTCGAGATCCGCTATGAGCTGCGCGCGGATCGCATGACCGTCGAGGTCGTCGACGACGGCGCCGGCTTCGATCCGGACGAGGCACCGTCGTTCGACGGCGACGAGCTGTCGGAAGGCGGTCTCGGCATCGCGATCATCCGCACGATCGCGGACGACGTTCAGATCGAGTCGCGCCCGGGCGTGCGCGGGTCGCGGCTGCGCTTCGTCAAGAACCTGTCCTGACGCGGCGCTCGCTCATCGTCGTCTCGAACCGCGGGCCGGTCTCGTACGGCCGCGGCGAGCGCGGCGAGCGAACCGTGAGTCGCGGCGGCGGCGGTCTCGCGACTGCGCTGCGCAGCCTGCTCACGCAGCATGACGTCACGTGGATCGCGAACGCAATGACCGACGAGGACCGTGTCGTCGCACGGGGGGAACAGCACGGCACCGTGCTCATCGAGCAGGACGAGCGTGAGTACGACCTCTTCTACAACGTGATGGCGAATCCGACGCTCTGGTTCATCCAGCACATGTTGTGGAATCTCGCGTACACGCCGGAGTTCGACCACGAGGCGTGGACGGCATACGGCTTCGTCAACGCGAAGATGGCGCGCGCGACGGTGATTGAGCTCGATCGCCATCCCGACGCTGCGGTGTTCTTTCAGGATTACCACCTGTATCTCGCGCCGGCATTTGTGCGCCGCATCCGGCCGGACGCGCTCATGTCGCACTTCGTGCACGTTCCCTGGCCGGAGACAGATGCGTGGTCGGTGTTGCCCGAGCAGCAGCGGCACGACGTGTTTGCGGGGCTCCTCGCGAACGACATCGTCGGTTTCCACACCGACCGCTGGCGCCGGAACTTCCTTCGTGGCTGCGTCGACGTTCTTGGCGCACGCGTCGCCGGTGACGTCGTCGAGCACGACGGGCGGCGGACACTTGTCACCGCGCATCCGATCGGGATCGACACCGCAGAGTTCGATGCGCTCGTCGAGAGCGCGGAAGCGCTGGAGCGCGAGCGGGAGCTTGTCGCGTCGCGTCCGGAGATGCTGGTCGTGCGCGTTGACCGCACCGACCCCTCGAAGAACATCGTGCGGGGCTTCCGTGCGTTCGGCCTGATGCTCGACCGGCATCCCGAGCTGCGGGGGCGGGTGCGCATGCTTGCATTACTCGATCCGTCGCGGCAGGACATCCCCGAGTACGTCGACTATCTCGCAGCGGTAGAACGCGAAGCACGGGCTCTCGGTGATGCCGTTGACTTGAGAATCGGCGACGACTTCGCACGGTCCATCGCCGCCTACAAGCAGTTCGACGTCCTGTTCGTGAACGCCGTGTTCGACGGTCTCAATCTCGTGTCGAAGGAGGCGTCGTACGTGAACACCCGTAATGGGGCGGTTGTCTTGTCGGAGAACGCGGGTTCGTTCGAGGAGCTCGGGACGAAGGGGGTGCTGCGGGTGAATCCCTTCGACGTCGCCGGGCAGGCGGATGTGCTCTACGCGGCGCTGATGATGGACGAGGACGAGAAGCGTCACAGACTCGAGGCGATTCGGGCGCACCTGCGCGCGCACGACGTCGCCGCCTGGGGCGACGCCCAGCTCGCCGACCTCGACCGCATACGATCCCTGTGATGAGCGAGCTCTCGCACGTGGACGAAGGCGGCGACGTCAGCATGGTGGACGTGGGCGCGAAGCCGGTCTCGCGCCGGCGCGCGGTCGCACGTGCAGAAGTGCGCATGGCGGCCGAGACCGCTCGCCGTCTGCGCGAGCTGCCGAAGGGCGACGCGCTGACGACGGCGAAGCTCGCGGGCATCATGGCGGCGAAGCGGACGAGCGAGCTCATCCCGCTGTGCCATCCGCTGCCGCTGTCGCACGTCGGCGTCGAGATCGAGGTCGGCGACGACATGGTCGAGATCGTGGCGTCGGCGGAGACGACGGCGCAGACCGGCGTCGAGATGGAGGCGCTCACGGCGGCGACGGTCGCGGCGCTCACCGTCTACGACATGGCGAAGGCGATCGACAAAGGCATGGTTGTGAGCGAGGTCAGGCTCGTCGAGAAGACGAAGGAGGAGGCGTGAAGGCGGCCGTCCTCACCGTCTCCGATCGCGTGTCTCAAGGCGCGGCCGAGGACGGCAGCGGCGACCTGCTCGACGAGCTGCTGCGCGGTGAGGGCTACGACGTCGCGCGCCGCGTCGTCCCCGACGAGCGCGGCGAGATCGCGGCGGCGATCCGCGAGCTCGCAGCCGGCGCACAGGTCGTGCTGACGACGGGCGGGACCGGGCTCGCGAAGCGGGACGTGACGCCGGAGGCGACGCGCGACGTGCTCGAGCGCGAGGCTCAGGGGATCGCGCAGGCGCTGCGCGCGAACGCGCTGCACAAGACGCCGTACGCAGCGCTCTCGCGCGGAACGGCCGGCGTGCTCGGCGACACGCTGATCGTCAACCTTCCCGGCTCGACCGGAGGATGCCGCGACGGCTTCGAGGTGCTCTCGCCGCTGCTCCACCATGCGCTCGACCTGCTCGCCGGCCACACCGCGCACCACCAGTGATCGCGGTGATGCCCGCGCGCTTCGCGCGCCTCGTGAAGATCGAGCACACCGTGTTCGCGCTGCCGTTCGCGTACGTCGGCGCCTTCCTCGCGGTGGGCAGGACACCGTTCGCGCACGATCTGCTGTGGATTACGCTCGCGATGGTCGGCGCCCGCTCGCTCGCGATGGCGCTCAACCGGCTGATCGACGCCGGCATCGACGCCGCGAATCCCCGGACTGCGGACCGCGAGCTACCGTCGGGCGCGTTGACGATCGCAGCAGTTGTCGGCTTCTGCGCTGCCTCGCTCTTCGTCTTCCTGGTTGCGGTCTGGCAGCTCGACCCGATCGTGCGCTGGCTTTGGCCGATTCCCGTGGCGGCGTTCGTGATCTACCCGTACCTGAAGCGCTTCACCTGGCTCTGCCACCTCTGGCTGGGCGCCGTCGACGGCCTGGCGCCCGTCGGCGCCTGGGTGGCGATCAAGGGCGACCTGCCCTGGACCGCGTGGACGCTCGGGGTCGCCGTCGCGGCCTGGGTGGCCGGCTTCGACCTGTTCTACGCGCTCTTCGACATCGAGATCGACCGCACGCAGGGCCTCCATTCGTGGGCGGTGCGGTTCGGGGAGCGCGGCGCCTTCGCCGGTGCGCGCGGTCCGCACGCGCTCACCGTCGCGGCGCTCGTCGTGGCCGGCGTGGGCATCGGCGTCGGCTGGGGCTACTGGGCCGGCGTCGCGTGCGTCGCGGCGCTGCTCGCCTACGAGCACTCGCTCGTGCAGCCCGGCGACCTGCGCCGCCTCGACGCCGCGTTCTTCACGACGAACGGCGTCATCTCGGTGGCGTTCTTCGCGTTCGTGCTGCTCGGCGCGATCACGTGATCCACGCGCGCAGGCTCGGCAAGCGCTTCGGCGATCGTCGTGTGCTGGCCGGGATCGACCTCGACGTGGCCGCGGGCGGCTTCCTGCTCGTCACCGGCCCCAACGGCTCCGGCAAGACGACGCTCCTGCGGCTGCTCGCCCGTTTGAGCGCCCCGAGCACCGGCGAGCTCGAGCTGCCCGCGCGGCACAGGGTCGGCTACCTCGGGCACGATCCGCTCGTCTACCGGGAGCTGACGCCGCTCGAGAACCTGACGCTGTTCGCACGCCTCTACCGCGTGCCGGAACGCGGCGAGGTCGTCGGGATGCTGCTCGAGCGCTTCCGCCTCTGGGACGTGCGCCACCAGCGCGTCGCGTCGTTCTCGCGCGGGATGCAGCAGCGCCTCGGGCTGTGCCGGGTCCTGCTGCACGACCCGGAGCTGCTCGTGCTGGACGAGCCCGCCAACGCGCTCGACGCCGCCGGGCTGATCCTGCTCGCGGACGTGCTCGCCGACGATCGGCGGCTGCGGGTGGTCGCGACGCACGATCCCGCCACCGTCGAGCGCCTCGCCACCGACCGGCTCGCGCTCGCATGACCTACGTCGCCGACGTCGCCGCGCTCGCGCACAAGGATCTGCTGCTCGAGCTGCGGGCCAAGGAGACGCTGCCGGCGATGCTCCTGTTCGTCGTCTCGGCCCTGGCGATCTTCCACTTCGCCCTCCCGCAGGGCGCGTCGCACACCGCGGCGCTCGGGCTGCTCTGGGTGGCCCTCGTGTTCACGGCGCTGCTCGGCCTGACGCGCGCGTTTGTCCCCGAGCGCGAGCAGGGGCTGCTCGACGCGCTCGTGCTCGCCCCCTGCGACCGCAGCGCGATCTGGCTGGGCAAGGCGATCGCCGTGTTCGCGTTCCTCGTCGCGGCGGAGGTGGTGGCGCTGCCCGCGTTCGCCGTGTTCTTCTCGGGGATCGACGGCCGCACCGTCGCCGCGGTCGTGCTCGCCGACATCGGCATCTGCACCGTCGGGACGCTGCTCGGCGCGATGGCGGTGGCCGGGAACGCGCGCGAGCTCTTGCTGCCGCTCCTCTTCCTGCCACTCGCGATTCCCGTCGTCGTCGGCGGCGTCGGAGCCAGCGCCGGCGCGGGCTCTCGCTACCTGCTGTTCCTGGTGCTCTACGACGCGGTGTTCTCGCTGCTCGCCTGGGCCTCGTT
>JBOGZQ010000084.1:0-6889 GCA_050697375.1 Gaiellaceae bacterium
CACGCGGCCCGCGCGGCGCGGCGGGCGGTGCCGACGGCGCGCCCGGCCGCACGCTCGTCAACGGCGAGGACCAGCCGGCGAAGGTGACGCGGGCGTTGCGGGCAGGAGATCTCGTTCGGATCGAGACTCCGGGCGGCGGAGGATTCGGAGCAGCGACGCCGCCTGGACGATGAGCGCCGCCGCGATCGCGCCGGCGAACGCGCCGCCCGTCCCGATCCGCGGCAGCGAGAACGCCAGCACCGAGTAGAAGGCGGCGAACGAGAAAAGCCCGACGAGCAAGCCGCGCAGGAGGCCGACCGCGGCGGCTCGTCCCTCGAGCCGGCGCGCGAACGCCGCGAGCACCGCGGAATAGAGCGGGTACACGGCGAGCAACCCGGTGAGCCGCGCGCCGATCGTCGTCGCCGCCGCCGCGAGCAGGATGACGGCGCCGGTCGCGACGAGCGCGCGCGCCGGGAGATCCCAGCGCGGATGCCGCACCGACGTCTCGGAGCGCGCCGGGAACGGCGGCAGCACGCGTAGCGCGAGCATGAGCACGATCGGCACCGCCGCGACGAGTGCGACGAGCGGGAGCGCGTGCACGGCCGCTGCGGCGGCGGCGAACCCGAGCGACGCAGCGACGAGCGGCATCCGCGGCGCGAGCGCATAGCCGACGCAGAACGCAGCCTCTGCGATCGCGCCGGAGAGCGATCCGAGCGCGGTCCTCGAGGCGAACTGCCGTCCGTGCTCGAGCGCGAGCACGAGGACGAGCGGACCGGAGGTGAGCGGCAGGCCGATGAGCCAGCCGGAGACGGCGCCGCCCCAGCGTCGCCCCGCAAGTGTCGCCCCGATCATCACGGCAGGCGTCAGCGTGAGCTTGAGGGCGAGGATCACTAGGCTCCCAGTATGGATCGCGCCGTCACGGTGGCCTGCGTTCAGGTGGAGCCGGTCATCCTCGACCGCGAGCGCACGATCGACCGGCTCGAGGAAGTCGCGGCCGAGGCGGCAGGCAACGGCGCGGAGCTCGTCGTCTTCCCGGAGACGTTCGTGCCCGTCTATCCGTCCTCGCGTTGGGCGAAGGCGTTCGCGGGCTGGCAGAACGAGGGCGCGAAGGAGACGTTCGCGCTTCTCGCGCAGAACTCGGTCGCCGTCGGTTCGCCGGCCGAGCAGCGCCTTGCCGCATGCGCGCGCGAGCTCGGCATCTGGCTCGTCACCGGCGTGAACGAGGTCGAGGCGGAACGACCGGGGACGATCTACAACGCGCTCCTGTACCACGCGCCCGACGGCTCGCTCGCGCTGCACCACCGCAAGCTCGTGCCGACGAACCACGAGCGGCTCGTGTGGGGACAGGGCGACGGGCGGGGGCTGAATGCGGTCGAGACCGGCTTCGGAAGGATCGGCGGCCTCGTCTGCTGGGAGAACTACATGCCGCTCGCGCGATTCGCGCTGTACGAGTCCGGCGTCGAGATCTACGTCGCGTCGACGGCGGACGACGGCGACGCGTGGCAGGCGACGCTCGTGCATCTGGCGCGGGAGAGCCGCGCGTACGTCGTGTCGCCGTGCGCTTTCCAGCGCGCGTCGTCGTATCCCGACGACTTCCCGCTGCG
Organism: Gaiellaceae bacterium; assembly: GCA_050697375.1. Taxonomy (GTDB): domain Bacteria; phylum Actinomycetota; class Thermoleophilia; order Gaiellales; family Gaiellaceae; genus Palsa-739. The sequence continues at coordinate 1,584 of JBOGZQ010000084.1, forward strand.
CGGCGAGCTCGACGGCGCCGGCGTGCTCGGGCGCGGCGGCAGCTCGATCCTCGCGCCGGACGGCTCGTACCTCGCCGGGCCGTTGTACGACGAGGAAGGGATCCTGTACGCGGAGCTCGACCCGGTGCAGCTGCTCGCGGAGCGGCAGCGCTTCGATCCGGTCGGGCACTACCACCGGCCGGACGTGCTGCGGCTCGGCGTCAGTCCTGCGGCGCGCGCGGGCGATGCGAAGCCGAGTACACGTCCTTCCGCCTGACGAGCCCGTCCTCGATCGGGGACACGTCGACGCCGTCCCATTCGACGCCGCGAGCGCGTGCGGTCCACTCGCACACGGCGAGGTCGTCGCCGACGCGTAGGCTGCGGGTCGCGAAGCTCAGGTCGGGGTTGTTCTCGAAGATGCGCGCGATATGCGCGCGCACGACGTCCGCGCCTTCGGCGCGCTCGTCGGCAGTGTGGTTGTGGAAGACGATGTCGGGATGGTGCATCGACGCGACCGTGTCGACATCGTGCGCGTTCCGCGCATCGTTGTACCGCTCGATCAGGGCTTGGACATTCATCGTCGCCTGCGCAAGACCCTCTCATCTCCAACCCTGCGTGTCACGCCGTCGGCGTCGAAGCGCTCGAGGAGCATCTGGGCCGTCTTGCGGCCGACGCCTAGCGCGTCGCGGAACTGCGCGAGCGTAATGCCGTCCACGAGGACGCCTCGCGCCCGCTCGTACGCCGCCGGGGAGATCGCGAAGCCGTCGCCGACGCGGACGAGCCGGCCCGCGTCCTCGAGGAAGCGTGCGAGCGCGGCATCCTCGACCTTCACCGGCTCGAGCCCGAGCTGCGCCTCGAGCGCAGCCGCCGCGTCGGCGCGCGCGCCGAGCTCGGCGGCTGCGCCCGGCCGATAGAGCTTCGCGCCCCGCCGCTCGAGGCCGAGCTGCGGGACGACCGCCCTCGCCCAGTCCGCGGCCGGCACGGGGACGCCGGGATCGAGCGGATCGGCCGCGTCGATTCCGCCCTCGAGCTCGACGCGCAGCTCGCCGAGCCATTCCGGCGACCAGATCCATTCGCCGTCGGCGACCACGGGCGCGTAGACGAACGTCTCGCCGCGCGCAACCGCTTCCATTCTCTCGACGTTCGCATGCCGCGGCGGCTGCGCATCGAGGACGACGCCACCGCCGACGGTCGTGCCCGCACGCAGAACAACTCGGTCGCCGCGCGCCGCGAGGACCGGCTGCGCAAGACGGAGCTGCGCATACCGATCGCCCACGCGCGTAACGCGCGCCGGCACGTCGGCGGTGCCGTGATGCACGTGCACGCGCGCCGGAATGTCGGCGAGCGGCTCGAGCGTAACGTCGAGCCGGTAGCTCGGCCTGAACGTCCCCGCCGCCACAAGCGCGTCGCCACGCCGAACGTCGCGTCGCTCGACGCCGGGAAGGGAAACCGCGACCCGCTGGCCCGCCTCGGCGCGCTCGACGGGGCGGTCGTGCACCTGGACGCTGCGCACGCGGACGGTTCGGCCGCGCGGCTCGACGCGGAGCTCGTCGCCTTCGCCGATCGATCCCGACCACAGCGTTCCCGTGACGACGGTGCCGATGCCGCGCAGCGTGAACGAGCGATCGACGTACAGACGCGTCGGCCCGTCCTCGCGCGCGCGCCCGGTCGCGATGGCGCCGAGCGCGGCGCGCAGCTCGTCGAGCCCGGCGCCCGTCTTCGCGCTCACCGCGACGACGGCCGCGCCGGGGACGAGCTCCTCTGCTTCCGCGTGTGCGAGCTCGAGCGTCTCCTCGTCGGCAAGGTCTGCCTTCGTCAGCGCGACGACGCCGCGCTCGACGCCGAGCAGGCGCAATACGGCCAGATGCTCGTGCGTCTGCGGCCGGGCGCCCTCATTCGCATCGACGACGAGCAGGAAGAGGTCGACGCCGGTCGCGCCCGCCACCATCGTGCGCACGAAGCGCTCGTGCCCGGGGACGTCGACGACGGAGAGCTGCGTGCCGTCGGGCAGCTCCAGCGGCGCGTAGCCGAGGTCGATGGAGATGCCGCGCGCCTGCTCCTCCGGCAGCCGGTCGGTGTTCTTGCCCGTCAGCGCCTCGACGAGCGTCGTCTTGCCGTGGTCGATGTGACCGGCAGTGGCGACCGTCAGCGGCATGCGCGTATTGCGGCTGCAACTTCGTCCAGCTCGTCGTCGGCGAGCGTGCGGCAGTCGAGCAGGAGCCTTCCGTCGCGGACGATGCCGACCACCGGCGGGTTGCCGTCCCGCAGCGGCGCGGCGAGCGACTCGCCGAGCGCGCACGCGAAGCTCGGCAGCTCTGCGAGCGGGAGTGCGCCGCCGCCGACGCGCGCGACCGTCTCCTCGACGGTGCCGCCCGCCATCTCTGCAAGACGTCCCGCGCGCGCACGCACGACCGCCGCGTCCTCGCCGAGCATCCGCAGCACCGGGACTCGCTCCGGCGCATCGAGGTGGAGCAAAAGCGTTCCCTCGAGCGCGGCGAGCGTCAGCTTGTCGACGCGGACAGCGCGCTGCAGCGGATGCCGCCGAAGCTTCTCGACGAGGTCGGCGCGACCGGCGACGATCCCCGCCTGCGGGCCGCCGAGCAGCTTGTCGCCGGAGAAGCACACGAGATCCGCCCCCGCCGCCAGCGATGCGCGTGCCGACGGCTCACCCGGAATCTCGCCGAGCACGCCGGAGCCGAGATCGTCGACGAGCGGCAGGTCGTGCGCGCGCGCGACGGCTGCGAGCTCCTCGAGCCGCGGCAGCTCGGCGAAGCCGACGACGCGGAAGTTCGACTGGTGCACGCGCAGGAGGAGCGCGGTCTCCGGCCCGATCGCGCGCTCGTAGTCCGCCGCCCGCGTGCGGTTCGTCGTGCCGACCTCGACGAGTCGCGCGCCCGACCGCATGAGCACGTCGGGGATGCGGAAGCCGTCGCCGATCTCGAGCAGCTCGCCCCGCGAGACGACGACCTCGCGGCCTTCCGCGAGCGCCGCGAGCGAGAGCAGCACGGCGGCCGCATTGTTGTTGACGACGAGCGCAGACTCCGCGCCGGTCAACCGGCGGAGGAGCGACGCGAGATGATCCTGCCGCGACCCGCGCGTGCCGTCGTCGAGATCGAGCTCGAGGTTCGAGTAGCCGCGCGCGGCCTCGTTGACGCGGGCGAGCGCCTCCGGCGCGAGCGGGGCGCGGCCGAGGTTCGTGTGGACGATGACGCCGGTCGCGTTCAGCACGCGGCGGAGGCTGGGCGCGCGCGCCTCCGCGAGCTCTGCCCGGAGCCGTGCCGCGAGGTCGCCGGGATCGGCTCCCCTCTGTATTTCTTCACGCGCGCGCGCGAGGACCGTGCGCGCGGCGTCGACGGCGAGCGAGTCGCCGGCATCCCGGGCGAGCTCGTCCACCGAGGGCAGGTCGCGCAGCTCCATACGAGAAACGTTACTGCGCGTCGTGCTTCTCGGGCTCGTGCGGGCTCTCCGCTTCGGTCGCTCGCTCCTCGTAGCGGTCGAGCACGCAGCGCACCGCCTCGGCGGGATCGTCGCGCACCTCGAGCAGCTCGAGGTCGTTTGGCGAGACCATCCCCTCGGACAGCAGCCGGTCGCGCACCCAGTCGAGCAGCGGCGACCAGTACAACGAGCCGAAGAGGATGACCGGGAAGTTCAGCACCTTGCCCGTCTGGATGAGCGTCAGCGACTCGAACAGCTCGTCCGCCGTGCCGAAGCCGCCGGGGAAGACGACGAAGCCCTCCGCCGCCTTCACGAACATCGTCTTGCGCGCGTAGAAGTGGCGGAACGTCAGGCCGATGTCGAGATACGGATTCGATCCCTGCTCGTGCGGCAGCTCGATGTTGAAGCCGACCGAGAGGCCGCCGCCCTCCTGGCAGCCGCGGTTCGCGGCCTCCATCACGCCGGGGCCGCCGCCGGTGACCACCGCCCAGCCGGCTTCGCCGAAGAGCTTCGCGGTCTTCCGCGCTTCGTCGTACGCGAACGATCCCTCGCGCACGCGTGCGGAGCCGAAGATCGACACGGCCGGGCGGTCGATCGTGTCGACGGTCTCGAAGCCCTTGAGGAACTCGTCGCCGATGCGCTGCGCGTGCTCCAGCTCTTCGGCCGGCGACCAGTGCGCCTGGAGCATTCTCCGATCTTCGGTGCTCACAGCGCACCATTCGGTCGCGTGGCGAGCAGGCAGAGGACGATCGCAGTCGCGATGCCGGCGTAGAGGGCGAAGAGCTGGATCGCGCGCGCGCGATCGGGCGCGAACGCCTGCATCGGCACGCCGCCTTCGAAGCGGATGACGGGCATGCGCCATGCCTCGCGCATCGAGCCGACGATGTGGCCGCCGTCGAGGAAGCCGATCGGCAGGAGGTTGAACGCGTTCAGCAGGAAGCCGATGTTCGCGAGCACCTCGAGCTGGTGCGAGTGATGGATGCCGCTCGCCGCCCACACCGCAGCTGCGCCGAGTGAGCCGACGAGCGGCCCGGCGAGCGACACGAGCCCGCTGCGGAACGGCGTCAGCCCCGCTCGTTGGATCGTGACGTACGCGCCGAGGAACGGGATGAACATCGGCCACGACACGTGCAGGCCCTGCCGTCGCGCCTCGATGACGTGGCCGATCTCGTGGACGAGGATCAGCACCGCGAGCCCGACGCCGAACGTCCAGCTTTGGAACCAGAACGAGTACGCCGCCGCCGAGATGAAGAAGCCGAAGAACTTCGCGAAGATGAAGCCCCACTTCAGCGCGGTGCCGCCGATCACGACCGCACCGCCCACCAACCGTTCCAGGGCCCGCTTCACGATCCCCTCCCGATCCATTCCTCGCCGTCGGCGTAGATCTCCTTCTTCCAGAGCGGGATCGTCTCCTTCAGCGTGTCGATCGCCTCGTGGCACGCGTCGAGCGCGGCCGCTCGGTGCGGCGCCGACACGGCGATGACCACACTCGCGTCGCCGATGTCGACCGGCCCGACGCGATGGTGGATCGCGACCTCGCAGAGGCCGTGCTTCGCGGTCAGCTCGCCGGCGAGACGGTGGAGCATCGGTTCCGCCATCTCGGCGAACGCCTCGTACTCGAGCCGGACGACCTCGCGGCCGCGCGAGTTTCGCCGAACCGTGCCGACGAAGGTCGCGATCGCCCCGGCGTCGTCGCTCGATGCCTCGGACGTGACGCGCGCGACGTCGAGCGGCTCCGCGCTCAGCACGAACGCACCGCCCGAGACCGGCGGGATGAGTGCGACCTCGTCGCCGTCGGTCAGCGCCTGGTCGCGCGTCGCGTACTCCTTGTTGACGGCGTAGAGCAGGCCCTTCGGCTCATCGCCGAGATCGAGCGCGGGCCACACCTCGGC
>JBOGZQ010000085.1:0-15943 GCA_050697375.1 Gaiellaceae bacterium
GTCGAGTACGGTCGCGCTCATGGAGCGAGCCTACCTGGGCGGGATCCCCGTCTCACGGGTCGTCCTCGGCTGCGGCAACTTCGGCGGCGTCGGCTCCGCGCCTGCGTTCTTCGGGCAGGGCGAGACGAAGGAGGAGGCGTTCGCCGTGATGGACGCCGCGTGGGACGCCGGCATCACGACGTTCGACACCGCCGACGCGTACGGCGGCGGACGCAGCGAGACGTTCATCGGCGAGTGGCTCCGTTCACGGCGTCCCGACGGGATCGTCATCGAGACGAAGACGTTCGCCCCGATGGAGGAGGGCGCCGACCACGGCCTCGCGCCGGCGCGTGTCCGCCGGCAGCTCGAGAGCAGCCTCGACCGCCTCGGTGTCGAGCACGTCGATCTCTACCTCACGCACGCGTGGGATCCGGACGTCCCGATCGCCGAGACCGCCGGCATGCTGGACGAGCTCGTCACCGCGGGGAAGATCGGCGCGTACGGCCTCTCGAACGTCGGGGGCGCGGAGCTCCGCGACGCGCTCGCCGCCGGCTCGTTCGCGTGGGTGCAGAACTCGTACTCGCTGCTCGACCGCGATGCGGAGCAGGAGGTCCTGCCGATGTGCGCGGAGCACGGCATCGGCTTCGAGCCCTTCAGCCCCCTCGCCGGCGGCTGGCTCACCGGCAAGTACCGCCGCGGCGAGGCGGCGCCGGAAGGGTCTCGCATGACGAAGCGGCCGGAGCCGTACGAGCACCTGCGAGATGACGCGGTGTACGACCGCCTCGACCGGCTCGCGCAAATGGGCGACCCGGCGACGCTCGCGCTCGCGTGGCTCCTTGCCGACCCGCGCGTCACCGCCGTCGTCGTCGGGCCGCGCCGTCCCGAGCACCTCGCGCCGGCATTGGCCGCGCTCGGGCATCCGCTCGGCGCGGCCGAGCGCGACGAGCTTTCTCGTCTCTTCTAGTAGCCGCCCTTGCCGCCGCACGCGCTGACGAGCGCGAGCACGGCGAGAGCGACGACGAGGAGCGGTATGAGGCGATGCAGCTTCATACCGGGTCCTACGTCTTCGGCCTTTCGCCGGTTTCCTATGACGGCGGTGGCGAGGCCGCCAACCACGCGAACAGCTCGAGGTTGGAAGCCTCCTCGCCGAGCCCGTCGGCGAGCGGCTTCCCCTGCCAGTTGTTCAGGTAGTAGCCGCTCTCGTTCAGCGCCTCCGACTGCGCGCGCGCCGCGTTGTGCACGGCGAGGTTGTAGAAGCGCGCGTCGCCGCTCTCCTTGTAGTACTCGAGCATCCACTGCAGGTAGACGACGTCGTACATCGGCGCCCAGTTGAGGTTCTGGCCGAACACCGACAGCGACGCGCTCGCGACCTGCTGCGCCTTCGTGCACATCGCCGGCTTCTTCAGCGCCTTGCACAGCTCCCAGTTCGCGGTGGCCATCAGTCCCTGGATGTAGTCCATGACCGTCGAGTCGCTGGCGCTGCGCTGGTAGAGGCCGCGCTGCTTGTTGAACGACTGCGCGTTCGCCCACGTGAGCATCTTCTGCGCCCAGCCCAGCGCCCACTTGTCGTTGTCGACCGTGTACAGCCGCGTGCCGATCATGACTGCGGCTGCGAGCGGCTCGATCGTCTTGTGGTGGTGGAACGTGTCCCACCAGGTGCCGCCGCCGAGCTTCGAGTCCCAGCCCGAGCCGACGATGAAGCGCATCGCGCGCCGCGCGTCCGCGAGGTACGCCGCGTTGTGCGTCGCCTGGTACGCGTCGATGAAGGAGAGGCCCCACCAGCCCGAGTCGTCGTAGTAGACGTTGGCCTGGGAGCCGTTCATGCCGGGGTAGTAGCCGTACCCGCCGTACGGCTTGATGTTCGGATTCCAGTAGAGGGTGGCGGCCTTGTCCGCGAACGCGCTCAGCGCCGCCTTGTTCGCGGCGGTCGGCTGGGCCAGCTCGACGCCGACGAGCGTCTCGAACAGCGGATAGGCGCTCCACAGCCGCGCGAGCGGCATCGACGGCGGCTGAGCGTTGTACGTGTCGTTGTACCAACCCGCATTTGCGTTCCACCAGTGTGCGCGCACGTCGGAGATCCCATGCTGAGCGAGGGAGAGATAGGACGCCTTCGACGCCTTCGAAGCCGTCGGCGACGCCGCGCCGGACGCGGGGATCGCGAGGGCGACGGCAAGGAGCAAAAGGGCGATCCCGACCCGCACGACGGAATCCATACCGGTTCGGCCCTCCGCTGACACATGAACGGACGTAAAAGCTCCGTAAGAAAACGTTTGACCAGGCCTTCCTGCGTCTAGGAATGTCTTGAGTGGCAACGCTCGAGCATGCCGGGTCGCTACCGCTCGGCCTCAGGGGCGCCGAGGAGGCGTCGTCGTCGAGGCTGCGCGCACTCGCGTGGATCGCGGGCTGGTGGATCGTGGGCCGGGCCGTGATCGTTGCGGCGGCCGCGGCCGTCCATTACTTCGGCCCCGCCGGCTGGATCCGGCACGTGGAGCACACGCACGTCCTCGGCCCGCTCCAGTCGTGGGACGGCCGCTGGTACCGGATGGTCGCGAGCAGCGGGTACCTGCTCGTGCCCGGTCGCCAGAGCGATCCCGCGTTCTTCCCGCTGTACCCGGTGCTGATGCGCGCCGGGCACGCAGTCGGCCTGGGGTACACGACGTCCGGCCTCATCCTCTCGAATGCGGGCTTCCTCCTCGCGCTCGTCGCCTTCTACGCGCTCACGCAGACGATGTTCGGGGACTCGATGGCGCGCCGCGCGGTCGCGTACCTCGCCGTCTTCCCGTTCGGCTTCGCGTTCTCGATGATGTATCCGGAGAGCCTCGTCCTCGCGCTCATCTCGCTCGCGGCGCTCGCCGCGCTGCGCGGCCGCTGGGGATGGGCTGCGGGGTGCGCCGCCGCCGCCGCGCTCGCTCGCCCGGAGGGGCTCTTCGTCGCTCTTCCGCTCGTGGTGCTCGCGTGGCAGCAGCGGCACGAGCTCTCGCCGCGTGCGCGCGGGCTCGCGATCGCAGCAGTGCTCGCGCCGCTCGCAGCGATCGGGTCGTTCTCGCTCTATCTCTGGCGCGTGCTCGGCGATCCGATGGCGTGGTCGCAGGCGCAACGCGCCTGGGGCCGAGAGTTCACGCCGCTCGGCGTCGTGCGCGCGGTGGAAGGGCTCGGCCGCGCGTTCGCACACGATGCGTGGGTCACGCGCGACGTCATCGCTGCCGTCGTCTATCTCGTCCTGCTCGCGGCTGCCGCGCGCGCAGGTGTGTCCTGGCCGTGGCTCGTCTCCGGTCTCGCGATCGTCGTGCTGCCGCTCTTCAGCGGCTCGTTCGACTCGATCGACCGTTTCGGGTTGCTTGCGCCGGCCGCGTTCTGGGGCCTGGCTTCGCTCGGCCGGAATCCCCGTCTGCACCGGCTGATCCTCGGGCTATCGGTGCCGTTGCTGGCGGCGGCGATCGTCGTGCTGCCACTCCACTTTCCGTGAGCGCGAGGTGATTCGCCGGCTTCTAGGCCCCGGATGGGTGACGCTCGGGGTGGCGGGTGGCGTCGTCGCGGTCGTCCTCGGCGCGGGCGTCCTCGTCCAGCGGACGGCACTGCCTTCGCCGGGCGCGACGTCGCTCGCCGGGCTCCGCGCCGGGATCTGGCTCGAGCGCTACCGACTCGTCGACAGCACGATCACCCTCGACGGCCGCGTCATGCGCGGCCGGTGCCTTCAGGACTGGTTCGACACGGGCGGACGCCGCCGGCGCGGCGCGATCCTCCGGCTCGACGACGGCTATGTGCTGCTCGCCGTGCCGCCGCACACGCTCCAGGCGACCGGCGGCCGGCCGGCGACGCGGTCGGCCTCGCCGCTCGTGCTGATGGAGCTCGCGGGCTGCCCGCGCGTCCTCGCGCGCCGGCTCCAGACCCTCGCCCAGCAGCACCGCGGCCTGAAACTCGAGAACGACAGATTGAGCTTCCAGCTCAAGGCCACGCACGTCACGCTGACCCTCGACCCGCGAACCCATTCCCCCACCGCCGTCGCGCTGGTTGCGCGCGGCACGCACGGTGTCAGCCAGCTACGGTTCACAACCGTGACAACAACGCTGCGCCGTCAGTTGGCACAAGAGCTTCCAGGGAATGGCCCGTAGACTTTCTATCGTGAAGCGAACTATCTCCCTCCGGCGCTTAAGGACCCCGACCGGGGGAAATGGGTTCGGAAAACGCACAGCTGCGCGGAAGGTTTCGCTCCGCGCTGCGGCAAGTCAGGAGGAAATGATGCGATCGCTCAGTCCGAAGAGGCCGTGTTTTCGGCTGGTCCCCATGCTGGCCGTCGCGGCCGCCGTCGTCCTCTCAGTTGCTGCTTGCGGCGGCGGCGGATCGGGCTCGACCAACGGATCGAGCTCCACTCCGTCGAACGTGACGACGACGAGCGCGGTCAAGAGCGGGGGCTCGCTCACGTTCGCCCTCGATGAGGACCTCGCCGGCTTCAACGTCCTCAACGCCTCGTCGTCCGAGTTCGTCCTCGCCGAGATCCTCGACCAGGTCTGGCCGAGCGTGTTCATCGTTCAGCCCAACCTCAAGCCGGTTCTCGACACCGACATCGTCACCAGCGCGAAGCTGACGAAGAAGAATCCGCAGACGACCGTCTACACGATCAATCCGAAGGCGACATGGTCGGACGGCGTCCCGATCAACGCGGACGACTTCATCTACAACTGGCAGTCGCAGTCGGGCGACCCGAAGTTCAAGGACCTCGGCGGCAAGCCGTACGAGGCCGCGTCGACCTCCGGCTACAACCAGATCAAGTCGGTGACCGGGTCGAACGGCGGCAAGACGGTGACCGTCGTCTACTCGAAGCCGTACGGGGACTGGAAGGCGCTCTTCAGCCCGATGATCCCCGCGCACATCTCGAAGAAAGTGGGCTTCAACGACGGCTGGTCGACGTTCGGCGCCGCTGAGAAGGTCTCCGGCGGTCCGTTCGCGCTCCAGAGCTATTCGAAGGGCTCGGACCTGATCGAGGTGCAGAATCCGAAATGGTGGGGTGTCAAGGCCCATCTCTCGAAGGTGATCTTCCGCTTCATCCTCGACGACAGCCAGCAAGCGCCCGCCGTGCAGAACGGCGAGGCGAACATGGTGAACCCGGCGCTTCCGGGTCTCGACTTCTACGACTCGGTTAAGGCTATCTCCGGCTTCAACGTGTCGGTCCTGCCGGGGCTCGAGTTCCAGCACATGGACTTCAACGAGGCGAACCCGTACCTCGCCAAGGTGCAGATCCGGCGCGCGATCGCCTGGGGCACCGACCGGGCGCAGATCGCCGGGCGCACGGGCGGTGAGATCTCGAAGGGCCTCGGGCCGCTGAACAACCGGATCTACATGACGACTCAGCCGGAGTACAAGGACGTCAGCGGGACCTACAGCAAGTTCGATCCCTCGCTTGCGAAGAAGACGCTCCAGCAGGCCGGGATGACGATGGGCTCCGATGGCTACTTCCATCCGAACTTCGGCCCGGAGAAGGGCAAGGACTTCACGCTCAGCATCTCGACGACGACCGGCGTCCCCGTCCGGTCTGACATCGAGCAGCTCTTCAAGGCCCAGATGAAGACCATCGGCGTGAAGATCAACATCCAGAACTACACGGCCGACAAGCTCTTCGGCACGATAGGCCCCAAGAGCGAGTTCGACATCATCGAGTTCGCGTGGGTGTCGACGCCGTTCGCCTCCGGGAACCAGCCGATCTACTGCTCGTACACGAACACGGCGGTGTGCGGTGAGAACTGGGACCACTACGCCGATCCGAAGGTGGATGCGCTCTTCGACCAGGCGCTGTCGACACTGAACCCGGAGCAGGCTTCGGTCGATTACAACAAGATCGACGCTCTGCTGTGGAAGGACATGGCGACTCTGCCGCTCTTCCAGCAGCCGCAGCTCTATGGGTGGTCGACGAAGTACACGAACATCGCTCCGAACACCAGCTCGGTCGGAATCCCCTGGAACGCGAACGAATGGGGCGTCAAGGCGTCATAGCCGTGGAGACGCACCCAGTCGTGGCATCCCGAACGCGTAACGCGAGCCCGCCGCCTCGAGCGGCGGGCTCGCGCGCTCGGCCGCGATGACCGCGTACGTCCTGCGGCGCTTCGCGGCCGGCGTTGTCATCCTCTTCGTCGCCAGCTTTCTCATCTATCTCCTCGTCGCCGAGTCGGGTGACCCGCTCGCAACGCTGCGTGCGAACCCACACGTCACGCAGGCGACGATCGCCGCCGCACGCTCGCGGCTCGGTCTCGACCATCCGCTGCTCGACCGCTACTGGATCTGGCTCACGCACTTCATCCGCGGCGACTTCGGCAAGAGCAACACCGGCCAGTCGGTCGAGCCGCAGCTCTGGCAGCGGCTCGGCGTCACGCTGAAGATGGTGATCCCCGCGACGATCATCGCTGCCGTCCTTGCGATCGCGCTCGGCATCCTCGGCGCCGTGCGCCAGTACAAGGTCGACGATCACGTCTCGACAGCGCTCGCCTACATCTTCTACGCGACGCCTGTCTTCGTGCTCGGCATCCTCCTGAAGGACTTCTTCGCGGTGAAGATCAATTTGGCGGCCGGTCACACGTTGCTCTACACCGTTGGCGACAACACTCCCGGATTCACCGGCAGCTTCAGCTCGCGGATGCTCGACGACGTGCAGCACGCGGTGCTGCCCGTCATGACACTCGTGCTCGCGTCGTACGCAGCGTGGAGCCGGTACCAGCGCGCCTCGCTGCTCGACGTGTTGAACAGCGACTACGTACGCTTCGCGCGCGCGAAGGGACTGTCGTGGCGACGGGTGCTCGTGCGCCACGCGCTTCGCAACGCGCTGATCCCGATCACGACCGTCATCGCGCTCGACTTCGCCGTGATCATCGGCGGCGCGGTGATCACGGAAATCGTCTACGGCTGGGAGGGCATGGGCCAGTTCCTACTCGGCGGGCTGGAAGGCCCGCTGACGCCGGACGTGAACACGGTGCAGGCATGGCTCGTCATCACCGCGGCCATCGTCGTCCTCTTCAACCTCATCGCGGACATCATGTACGCCGTCCTCGACCCCCGGATTCGGTATGGCTGACGTCACCGGGCAGCGCGAGCCCGAGCGCGATGTCGGCGCCGAGTGGGGGCCCGCGGCGACCGACGCCGCAGCCGACAGAGCCGTCGGAGGGCCGTCGAGACCGGCTGTCGAGCGCGAGATCGAAGGGCGCAGCCAGCTGCGGCTCGCGTTTCGCCGCTTCGTCCACCATCGCATGGCACTCGTCGGGCTCACGACCTTCGTCGTGCTCGTGCTCGTGGCCTTCATCGCGCCGTACTTCTGGAACTGGAACTATGCGCAGATCACACCGCAGTACGCGACCGGGCCGACGCTGTCGCATCCGTTCGGTACCGACACGATCGGTCATGACCTGTTCGCGCAGGTTCTGGCGGCAACGCAGACCTCGCTCAAGTCCGCCTTCATCGTCACGGTGATCGCGACTCTCGTCGGGACGACCGTCGGCGCCCTCGCCGGCTACTACGGAAAGCTTGCCGACGCCGCCCTGATGCGCTTCACGGATCTCGTGCTCACCGTGCCGTTGCTCGCGATCCTGCTCGTGCTCGCCAACACGCTTTCGAAGCAGAACGGCAACTACCTGTTCGTCGCGATCATCGTCGCGGCGGTGCTGTGGACGTACCTAGCGCGCCTCGTGCGCGGAACGTTCCTCTCGCTGCGGGAGGCCGACTACGTCCTGGCCGCGCGCGCGATCGGCTCGCGCGACGCGCGCATCATCTTCATGCACATGATCCCGAACGCGTTCGGCCCGATCGTCGTGAATGCGACGCTGACGGTCGCGAACGCGATCCTGATTGAGTCGGCGCTCTCGTTCCTCGGCCTCGGCATCCAGCCGCCCGCAGTCTCCCTCGGCTCGCTCATCAACAGCGGCCAGGGCGCGGCGACGACGGAGTGGTGGCTCTTCGCGTTCCCGTCGGCCGTTCTCGTCATCATCATCCTCGCGGTCAACTTCGTCGGCGACGGGCTGCGCGACGCGCTTGACCCACGGCAGCGGCGGGTGCGGGCTTGACGGGCGAGCCGCTGCTCGAGGTAAAGGATCTGACGGTCGCGTTCCCGACCGACGAGGGCGTCGTCCAGGCGGTGCGAGGGCTCGGCTTCACGCTCGAGCCGGGACGCGTGCTCGGGATCGCCGGCGAGTCGGGCTCGGGGAAGTCGGTGACCGCGCTGGCGATTCTCGGGCTGCTGCCTGGTTCCGCGCGCGTCGCCGGCTCGGTGCGCTTCCGCGGGCAGGAACTGCTCGGGCGGCCCGAACGAGAGCTGACGAAGATCCGCGGCAGCCAGATCGCGGTGATCTTCCAGGACCCGATGAGCTCGCTCAACCCGGTGTACACCGTCGGCTGGCAGGTGGCGGAAGCAATCTCCGAGCACCAGGACGTCACGAAGGACCAGGCATGGAAGCGGGCGGTCGAGCTGCTCGAGATCGTCGGGATCCCGCGCGCGGCCGAGCGCGCAAAGAGCTACCCGCACGAGTTCTCGGGAGGGATGCAGCAGCGCGTCGTGATCGCGACCGCGATGGCGAACGATCCGGACGTGATCATCGCCGACGAGGCGACGACCGCGCTCGACGTGACCGTGCAGGCGCAGGTGCTCGAGGCGCTGAAGACGGCGCAGCAGAAGACGCAGGCGGCGTTGATCTTCGTCACACACGACCTCGGCGTGATGGCCGGCATGGCGGACCACATCATGATCATGTACGCCGGCAAGCCCGTCGAGTACGCGTCGACGGACGACATCTTCTACAGCCCGCGCATGCCGTACACGGTCGGGCTGCTCGCGTCGCTTCCACGTCTGGACGTGGACACGAAGGAGCCGCTGCGTCCGATCCCCGGCTCGCCACCGTCGGTCATCGACCTGCCGCCCGGTTGCCCGTTCGCGCCCCGCTGTCCGATGGCGCGCGCGCACTGCTGGAAGGAGGAGCCGGAACTGCGGGCGATCGGAAGCCGTGACCATCTGACCGCGTGCCACTACGCGGAGGAGCTCGAGGAGCGCGGCGAGGACATCTTCGCGCCGACGACGGTGGATGCGGAGGTGCTTCCCGGCTGATGGCGACGACGGTCGAGCCTGCACGCAACGGCCAGGTCCTGCTGGAGGTCGAGAACCTCGTCAAGCACTACCCCGTCTACAGCGGGAAGCTGTTCCGGCACAAGACCGGAGAGGTGCACGCAGTCAGCGGCGTCTCGTTCCAGCTCCGGGCCGGCGAGACTCTCGGCATCGTCGGCGAGTCGGGCTGCGGGAAGACGACGCTCGGCCGAACGGTGCTCCAGCTCGTGCAGGCGACGTCCGGCTCCGTCCGCTTCCAGGGCGAGGAGCTGACGACGAAGAAGGGCACCGCGCTCCGCCACCTTCGTAGCGAGCTCCAGGTTGTCTTCCAGGACCCGTACGCCTCGCTCGATCCGCGGATGCCGGTCGGGGACATCGTCGCCGAGCCCTTGCGCGTCCACAAGCGGTGGGACCGCAGTGGCGGGCCGCGTCGCGTCGCCGAGCTGTTCCGGCTCGTCGGCTTGAAGCCGGAGCACACGAACCGGTACCCACACGAGTTCTCGGGCGGCCAGCGGCAGCGTGTCGGCATCGCGCGTGCCCTCGCGCTCGCGCCGAAGCTGCTCGTGCTCGACGAGCCGGTCTCCGCGCTCGACGTCTCGATCCAGGCCGGCGTCGTCAACCTGCTCGAGTCGCTCCAGCAGGATCTCGGGCTCTCGTTCCTCTTCATCGCCCACGACCTGTCGGTGATCCGGCACATCTCCGATCGCGTGGCGGTCATGTACCTCGGGAAGATCGTCGAGGTCGGCACCCGGGCGCAGGTCTACGACGCGCCCTCGCATCCGTACACGCAAGCGCTCCTGTCGGCGGCGCCTGTCCCTGACCCGAAGCGCGAGCGCGAACGGCGGCGGATCGTCCTTGAGGGCGATGTCCCGAATCCGACCGACCCCCCGTCCGGCTGCCGGTTCCGCACCCGGTGCTGGAAGGCGCAGCAGATCTGCGCGGACGAGGAGCCGGCGCTCGTCGACCGCGGCCAAGGGCATCCATCCGCCTGTCATTTCGCCGAGGTCGCCGAGGTCGTCTAGGACGTGACGGAGCGGTAAGGCCTCCGTAAACGTTCATCGCGGGCGGGACTCGACCTCGCGGCAACGGGTACGAGCCGCCCATGCGGAACGCAATCGTCCTCACAGTCTTCGTCGCGGCCTGCCTCGCGACGCCGGTCTTCGCCGCAACGTCGGCGGTGCCCTCGAACACGCGACTCCCGTTCGTCTCGGGGAAAGCCCAGGACGGCCGGCTCCTGACCACAAGCAACGGACAGTGGACGGGGTCGCCGACGTCCTATGCGTACCAGTGGCAGCTCTGCGATCCTGCCGGCGGGAGCTGCGCCGCGATCGCCGGCGCGAACAGCAAGCAGTACACCGTCTCCTCGAACGACGTGGGCCATAGGCTCCGTGCCGCCGTCACCACGACCAACGCGAGCGGCAGCGGCTCGTCGACCTCGAGGCCGACCGGTGTCGTCGAGGCGACGGGTAGCAAGCCGGCGCCGACGCGGAATCCGTCGCTCTCCGGCGCGGCGCAGCAGGGCTCGACGCTGAGCGCCAACCCAGGCCAATGGTCGGGCACGCAGCCGATCCGTTTCGACTACTCGTGGCAGCGCTGCGACGCGCACGGCAACGGCTGCGTCACGTTCCTCGCCCACAGCGGAACGAAGAGCTACACACTCACGGGCTCCGACCTCGGCCACACGATGCGGATCGAGGTCACGGCGTACAACTCACACGGGACGCGCTCCGTGTTCAGCAAGCCCACCGCTGTCGTCGGCGCTCCGACACCTGCGCCGACCGCGGTCGCGGTGACGCGGGTTTCGCTCCCGGACCGGCTCGTCATCGACAAGGTCAGCTTCTCGCCGAATCCCGTGGTCTCGCGGACGGCGCCGATCACCGCGCGCTTCCACGTCTCCGACACGAAGGGGCTCTCGGTGCAGGGCGCGCTCGTCTACGCGCTCGGACTCCCGTACGGGTGGGTCTACAACGCGCCCGAGCAGCCGACGGACGGGACCGGCTGGGCGACGATCACGATTCAGCCGACGCGCGCGCTGCCGCTCCACCCCGGTGACCTCGTCATGTTCGTGCGCGCGCGGAAGGCGGGCGACAGCCTGCTCGCCGGCGTCTCGACGCGGCGGCTCGTCCAGGTCGCGATTCGATAGTCGCGGTAAGGGATTCGTAAAAGTTCGCACTCCGATGTAGTACAGCGCAATCCCCCGGGGTACGACCAGCCTGACTTCGACAGGCAGGGGGTTGATGATCCATGAAACGCAGACGGCTCTTGCAGGGCATCGGGCTGGCCTTCGTCGCGGCCGCGGGCCTCGCTGCTTCGGTCTCGGCCGGATCGGCGGCGACCACCACGACGACGGCGACCACGACGACGACAGCGACCACCACGATGGCCGCGCCGTCGAATACGAGCCAGCCCACGATCTCGGGCAAGGCGCAGGACGGGCAGCTCCTCACCGCCGACGTCGGCAAGTGGACCGGCTCGCCGACCTCGTACGCATACGCGTGGCAGCGCTGCGACAGCGCCGGCGGAGGCTGCTCCGGCATCGCCGGCGCGACCAGCAAGCAGTACACCGCGTCCTCGAGCGACGTCGACCACACGCTCCGCGTCACCGTGACCGCAAGCAACGCCGGCGGCAGCGGATCGGCGACCTCGAAGCAGACGAGCGTCGTCGCGTCGAGCGGCAGCGCGCCGGCCAACACGAAGCTGCCGGCGATCAACGGGACGGCGCAGCAGGGCTCCACGCTGACGGTCGACAATGGTGATTGGTCCGGCACCACGCCGATCACCTACGACTACACGTGGCAGCGTTGCGACAAGAGCGGGAACAACTGCGTGACCTTCATCACGCATTCGTCCACAGCGACGAAGTACACGCCCGGGTCCGCAGACGTCGGGCACACGATGCGTGTCGAGGTGACGGGGCACAACTCGCACGGCATGGGCTATGTCTACAGCAAGCCGACTGCGGTGGTCGCGGCGCCGAAGTCGACGCAGAGCGCGACGACCGTCGCGGTGAGCAATGTGTCGCTTCCCGACAGGCTCGTCGTCGACAGCGTCAAGTTCTCGCCGAGCCCGACGACAGATCGCGGTCCGATCACGGCGCGCTTCCACGTGTCGGACACGAAGGGGCTCTCCGTGCAAGGCGCGCTCGTCTACGTGCTCGGGCTTCCGTACGGCTGGGTGTACGGCTCGCCGGAGATCGCCACCGACTCGTCCGGCTGGGCGACCATCCAGATCCGGCCGACGCGGAACATGCCGCTGCGGCGCGGCGACCTCGTGATGTTCGTGCGAGCGCGGAAGCCGGGCGACAGCCTCCTCGCCGGCGTTTCGACACGGCGGCTCGTGCAGGAGGGGATTCGCTAAGGCATCGCTTGCCTCTAACCGCCGCTGATCGCGGCGATCACGTCCACGCGGGAGCGCGGCTCGATGGGCGTATCCATTTTGGCCCGCTCCCGGTCGACGTAGACGTGGATGTGCGAGCGCAGCTTCTGCCCCGGCTCGCACAGACGGTCGTACATGCCCGGCCATTGCCGTTCGAGCTCGTCGATCACGCCGCCCACCGACGCCGCCTCGATCTCGAGGCGGCGCGGCAGGCCGGCGAAGAGCGGCGTCAGCGTTCCGGGTAGATGGATGTCGGCCATCGGCTCAGTCGAGGATCGCGACTTCGACCGACGAGATCGGCGGCAGGTAGCTCGCGATCTCGCTCCAGCTCTCGCCTTCGTCGTTCGACGCGAACACCTGGCCCGTGCTCGTCCCGAAGTACAGGCCGGGCGTGTCGTACGAGTCGATCGTCATCGCGGAGCGCAGCACGCCGAGCCACGCGTCCTCTTGCGGCAGCCCCTTTCGCAGCGTGCGCCAGCTCGAGCCGCCGTCCTTCGTCTGCCAGACGGTCGCCTTCCCCTCGGGCATCGTCCGCCCGTGGCCGGGATCGAGCGGCACGACGTAGAACGTGTCGCGGTCGTGCGGGTGCGCTGCGGCGGCGAAGCCGAACTCGGTCGGCAGTCCTTCCGTGATCTCCGTCCACGTGTGGCCGTCGTCGTCGCTGCGGTGCATGCCGACGTGGTTCTGCTGGTACAAGCGCGTGTCGTCGGCGCGCACCATCCGGTGCACGCAGAACCCGACCTCCTCGTGCGGCCGCGGCCAGTCGGCGCGAAGGCCGCGGTTGCGCGGCGTCCACGACTGTCCTCCGTCCGGCGTCTCGAATATGCCGACGCCCTGGACGATCGCCCAGAAGCGAGCGTCGTCGTCCTTGTCCAGCATGAGCGCGGAGATGCCGAGATGGCCCGGCGGCTGGTTCGCAGGGTCGTCCCAGGCCTCGCTGCCCGGCTGGCCCGCGAGCGTCGACAGCAGGGAGAACGTCTCTCCGCCATCGCGGCTCTCGAAGATCCCCGGCGCTTCGACGCCGACGAGCACGTGCCCGTTCCGCGCCGCGAGCGTCGACACCTTGGACACCTTCTTGCCGGTCGACTCGTCGTACGCGATTCCCTCGCTCGAGAGCGTCCACGTCTCGCCGAGGTCCTTGCTTCGCCACACCGCAGAGCCGTGCCACTCGCTCGCGGCTGCGGCGTAGATGTCGCCCGTGCCCGCGTCGAGGACGGTGTGGTAGACCGGCCAGCCCTCGCAGTACGGGCCGCGCATGGCCCAATCGCGGCGGTCGGCGTCGCTCTCCAACAGAAAGGCGCCCTTGCGGGTGCCGACCAGCAACAGCGTCTTCGGCATTTCTCCTCCCGGGTTCGGCCTAGGGGTTCACCCTAGTCAGACGGCCCAGGCCGGGCAAACTCATCGCTACCGCGTAAGTGGCGACGGCGGTGGAGATGATCATCGTGCTCGGCGGCAGCGTCGGGAAGACGTAGCTGAGAGTCAGGCCGAGCCAGACGGAGGCGACGGCGAAGCCGGCGGAGAGGCCGATTCCGAGCCACGGCCGGCTCGTGAGGCGGTGGGCTGCGCCCGCGGGCGCGGCGAGCAGGCCGAGCAGGAGGAGCGCGCCGACCGCCTGCGTCGCCTGCGCGGCGACGAGGCCGAGGAGCCCGAGGAACACGAGGCCGAGCACGCGCACGGGGACGCCCTGGGCGGCGGCGACCCCCGCGTCGAGCGACGCGTACAGGAGCGGGCGCGCGATCGCGGCGAGGATCGCGACGGCGACGACGGCGAGCACGACGGTCGTCCGCACGTCGGCGGCGCTCAGCCCGAAGATGGAGCCGAAGAGGACGCGCACGCTCGCGGTCCCGTTCGTCGCGCTCCCATTCGTCGTGAAGATCGTGAGGAAGAGGACGCCGAGCCCGAGCGTCCACGCGAACAGCGTTCCGATGACGACGTCGTCCGCGCGCGCCCGGCGGCCGAGCCCGCCCATGGCGACGCCGCCGAGGATGGTCGCGGCGAAGAGACCGGCTTTGATGTTCACGCCGAGCGCGGCCGCGGCAAGCGCGCCGGTGAACGCGACGTGGCTGAGCGCGTCGCCGGCGAACACCTGCGCGCGCAGGACGACGAACCAGCCGATGAGCCCGCAGGCGATGCCGACGACCGAGCCGGCGACGAGCGCGTTGCGCATGAACTCCTGCGCGAGCATCAGGTTGCGATCCTCGCTGCGACATAGAGCGCGAACGACAGCGACGTGATCCAGAAGCCGACGGGGTAGATCGAGAAGTACGCGAGCGCGAGCCCGGTCCACGTGACCGCGAGCGCGAGCGCGACCGAGATGACGATGCCGGCGAGCGGACGCGTCGTCAGCCGCTGCGCCGTCGCCGCGGGCGTCACGAGCAGCGCGAAGACGAGGAGCGCGCCGGTGATCTGGCTCGTCGCCGCAACCGAGAGGCCGAGGACGAGTAGGAAGCCCAGGCCGAGCAGCTGCACGCGGATTCCGGTGGCGCCGGCGACGTCGGGATCGACGGACGCGAAGAGGAGCGGCCGTGAAGCGACGGCGACGAGCGCGAGCGTTGCCACGGCGACGACGAGCAGGATGAGCACTTGGTCGCGCGTGATTCCGAGGAACGTCCCGAAGAGAAGCGAGTCGAGGTCGCTGAGGATTCCGTGGTAGAGGCTGACGAAGAGGAAGCCGAGCGCGAGGCCGAGCGCCTGCACGGAGCCGGTCGCCGCCGACTCCCGCGACAGGCTGCGGCGCGATCCCGCAGCGGCGGCGAGCGCGAGCGCGCTCAGTCCGCACATGCCGTAGTAGCCCGCGACGACGGGGATGCCGGCGAGGCCGGCTGCCGATGCCCCCGTGAAGGCGGTCACCGAGAGCGTGTGCCCTGCGAACGTCTGGCCGCGCAGCACCATGAACCAGCCGACGACGCCGGCCATGACGGCCACGATCGTCCCCGCCGCAAGTGCGTGCTGCATGAACGGGTACGTGAAGAGCTCGTGGACGTCGCGCAGCGGGTTCCACGAGAGACCCGTGAAGACGCTAGACGTGGACATGGTGGCCGTGCAGGTCCGGCGCGCCGACGACGACGAGCCGTCCATCGGATGCGTGGAGAACCTCGACCGACACGCCGTACAGCGCGGTCAACGTCTCGGTGGAGATGATGTCCGCCGGCTTTCCCTCGATCGCGGTCCCGCCGGCGAAGTAGATGACCTCGTCGAGGTAGCCGATGATCGGGTTGACGTCGTGCGCGACGAGCAGGACGGCGACGTTCTCCTCGGCGCAGATACGGCGCACGAGTGCCGCGACGCCGACCTGGTTTGGCAGGTCGAGGCTGTCGAGCGGCTCGTCGAGGAGGAGCAGCTCGGGGCGCCGCGCGAGCGCCTGCGCGATCAGCAGCCGCTGTTGCTCGCCACCGGAGAGCTCGCCGATCGGCCGCTCGGCGTACGGCGAGGCGCCGACGAGGTCGATCACCTCTGCCGCCCGCGCCGCCGCCGCGCTGCTGCGGCACGCGTCGCCGACGTGATCGAGCTCGTCGG
>JBOGZQ010000086.1:0-17265 GCA_050697375.1 Gaiellaceae bacterium
TCGAGCCGGGCCTACCGGCGGCACATTGCGAGCTCGAGGTGCACACGGGCGGCCACATGTCGGACCTCCAGGCGATGCTCGCGATCCTCAGCGGCAAGTGGAAGCTCGGGCAGCTCATCGACATCGACGACGAGCAGGCGAAGGAGGACCTGCGCAGGCTGTCCGCGGCGGCGCTCTCGATCGTCGCCCAGTCGGCGCGCGGGGCGGATGCGCCGCCGGTCCCCGAGGAGACGGTGCTCGCCGGCCGAACGGCCGCCGAGCGCTTCCTGCTCGCCTGGCGAGGCGAGGTCGACGAGAAGGCGGCAAAGGCGATCGACACGTATTGGATCTGCACGTCCGAGCACGGCCTCAATGCGTCGACGTTCACCGCGCGCACGGTTGCGTCGACAGGCGCCGACTGTGGCGCCGCGTTGTCGTCGGCCGTCGGTGCGCTCTCGGGGCCGCTGCACGGCGGAGCTCCGGCCCGCGTGCTGCCGATGCTCGACGCGGTCGCCGCGAGCGGCGACGCGGAGAAGTGGGTGAACGACGCGCTCGCGCGCCACCAGCGGATCATGGGCTTCGGACACCGCGTCTATCGCGCAGAGGACCCGCGCTCGCGCGTGCTGAAGCGCACCGCGAAGGAGCTCGGCTCGCCGCGCGTCGCCGTCGCGGAGGAGCTCGAGCAGGTCGCCCACGAGGCGATCGCGAAGAGGCATCCCGACCACTCGTGGACGAACGTCGAGTACTGGTCCGCGATCGTCCTCGACGCCGCCGGCGTGCCGCCGGACCTCGCGCCCGCGATGTTCGCGTGCTCGCGCACCGCCGGCTGGTCGGCGCACGTGCTCGAGCAGAAGCGGCTCGGCGTCCTCATCCGCCCGAGCGCGAAATACGTCGGGCCGGCGCCGCGGTCACTTCAAGAGGTGTCGTAGTACTCGACCGCATCCGAAGGGCGGAAGAGCTTCCACTCGTCGCCGCCGGTCGAGAGGCCGATCTTCCCGACATCTGGGTACTCGGAGACGTCGGGGGCGACGTTCGTCGAGACGATGAGGACGCGCGCGATCTCCTCCGACTCGTTGCGGATCTCCTTCATCCCTTCCGGGCCGCGGGGGAACGTGACGACGTCGCCTTCCGCGAGGATGCGCTCACCGTCGCTCGTCCGCAGCGTCGGTCGGCCGCGGAGCACGACGAGCAGTTCTTCGCTTCCGTGGTGGAAGTGCGCCCAGTTGACGCCCCCCGGCTGGAGCTCCCAGACCGAGGCGCCGGCGCCCAGCGCCGTCGTGCGCTCGAGTCGCAGCGCCCCGATGCCGCCCCAATCGGGGACCTTGTCCCAGACGTTGCTCATCTAGGCTCTCAAAGGTGATCGACGCGAGCGCATACCGGGATCGGTTCCCGATTCTCGCGGACTGCATCTATCTGATCAACCACTCGCTCGCGGCGATGCCGGCCGCCGCCGAGGACAACCTCCTCGAGTACGCGCGCATGTGGCGCGAGCGCGGGATCCGCTCGTGGGGCGAAGGCTGGTGGGACATGCCGGTGACGGTGGGCGACCAGATCGGCCGCATCCTCGGCGGCCCGCCCGGCTCCGTCGTCATGCACCAGAACGTCACCGTCTCGGAGATGGTCGTCATCTCGTGCTTCCGGAATCCCGGCGTGCGCAATCGCGTCGTGTACGAGGAGGCGAACTTCCCGTCGGTGCGCTACCTCTACCAGGCGCAGCCCGAGCTCGACGTCGTCGCGGTCGCGGACGACCGCGCCATCGTCGGCGCCATCGACGAACGGACGCTGCTCGTGCCGATCAGTCACGTGCTGTTCAAGAACGGGGAGATCCAGGACGTCGAGCCGATCATCCGCCGCGCGCACGAGGCCGGCGCATATGTCGTCCTCGACTGCTACCAGTCGGCGGGCGTCGTTCCCTTCGACCTGACCGAGCTCGACGTCGACTTTGCCACCGGCGGCAGCGTCAAGTGGCTCTGCGGCGGGCCTGGCGCAGGATGGCTGTACGTGCGCCCCGACCTGGCGGAGCGGCTCGAGCCGACGTTCGTCGGGTGGCAGGGACACGCGCGGCCGTTCGCGTTCGAGCCGGAGCTCGAGTACGCGAGCGGGTCGGCGCGGTTCCTGACCGGCACGCCGAACGTCCCCGCGCTCTACGCCGCCACCGCCGGCTACGACGTGATCGAGGAGGTCGGAGTCGACGCGATCCGCGATCGCTCGCTCGCGCTCACGTCGCTGCTGATCGACCTGCTCGACGCAGCCGGCCTCGAGATCGTGAGCCCGCGGGCGCCCGAGCGCCGCGGCGGCACGGTGACCGTGCGCACGCCCGACCACGCAGCCGTCCACCGTGAGCTCGGCGAGCGCGGGATCGTCTGCGACTTCCGTCCCGACGCCGGCGTGCGGCTCGGCCCGCACTTCTACAACACCGAGGACGAGCTGCGGCAGACGGTCGCGGTGCTCGCCGACATCGTCGAGAGCGGCGCCTACGCGCGCCACGCCGGAGCGGCAGCGAGGTTCTAAAGAAGGCGGAGCTCATCTCCTCCTGGGGCGACAAGAGCTGCCGGACGAGTTAGAGCATCTCGACGAGCTGCCGCGCATACGCGGGCGCGGTCGGCTCGTCCTCGTGCCGGAAGTAGACGTACACCGGCTCGGCGCACGCACGGATGCGCGCGGCGAACGCCTCGTCCGGCGCCTCGCGCCGGCGGAGGTACCGGAACGGCGCGGGATGGTCGAGATCGTTCACGCGGACGATTCCACGCTCCTCGATCCCGTCCCACGACGGATGCTCGAGATCGAATGCGACCCGAAGGCCCGGAGGCAGCGAGCCGAGGATCAGCTCGAGGGCGCCTTCGTCCCGTGCGCTCTTCATCGACACGCGCACGGGTCCGAGCCGGTTGCCGAGCGCCTCCACACCCGCGCCGAACGCCTCGAACATGCCGGTGCGGTGGCCCGGCAGCTTCGGCGCGAACTCGAACCCCTCAGGCGCCTGATCCGCCCACTTGCGGAACTGCTCCGCGCCCGGCATCCGGTAGCCGGTCGTGTTCAGCTCGACGGTGCGGAAGCGCTCAGCGTAGTACCCGAGGAACGCGGATGGATCGAGCCCGGCGGGATAGAAGCCGGGACGCCAGGTCGGGTACGACCAGCCGGACGTTCCGACCGAGACCCGCGCTAGCGTTCCCTCTCCCGTGGCCACCGTGGAAAGCCTGCCACTCCCGGTCGAGACGTTCACGGACGAGGAGCGCGAGCGCCTCGCCCCGCACTTCACCAACCTCGATCGCCCCGTCTTCGGGCTCGTCAACCTCCCGGAGACGGTGAAGGGGGCGCTGTTCGCGCGCTACTCGCGCTACCCCGGAACGCTGCGGCGGCTCTTCCTAGAGGAATTTGCCGACTCGGTGCCGGACGTCCCCGCGATCGAGGGCAGCGAGGGCAAGCGCGCGGCCGACCTGTACGAGCGCATCTTCCTCGGTTACGGCGACGACTCGGTCGCGCAGCTCGGCGGCGCGCACATCGCCTGCGAGTGGACGTCGAACCTCCTGACGAAGATTCTCCAGCGTCCGCGGCTCGCCGCGTATCTCGAACAGTCGACGCGCTACATCGCCTACGACGCGAAACTCGACGGCTACGGCTTCCGCTACCACCGCGATCCGCGCTTCGGGCCGGAGTACGAGCGCGCGCTCGACGATCTCTTCGAGACGTATGCGCGGCTGCTCGAGTCGAGCGGCGCGTGGGTGGCCGAGCGCTTCGCCGCCGCGGAGGGCGAGTCGCCCGCCGCGCACCGCCGCGCGGTCCGCGCGAAGGCGCTCGACCTCGTACGCGGACTCCTTCCCGCCGCGTCGCTCTCGCACGTCGGCATGTACGCGAGCGGGCAGACGTACGAGCAGCTCGTCCTGCACCTGCTCGCGCATCCGCTCGCGGAGGCGCGAGCCTATGGCGCGATGCTGCTGGAGGAGCTCCAGCACATCATTCCGAGCTTCGTCGTCCGCATCCCCCGGGAGGACCGCGGCGGCCGCTGGATCGAGTTCCTGCGCGATCGCCGCGATGCGGCCGACGCCGTCGCCGCGCGCCTCGGCCTGACCGGCGGTGAGGCCGAGTCTGCGCCGTCGGTCCGGCTCCTGCGCGCGCACGGCACAGAGGAGGAGCTGCTCGCCGCACTGCTCTTCGAGTCGACGGACGTCTCCGAGGAGGAGGCGCTGAGGATCGTCGCCGGCGCCGATCGCGCGGCGCTGATCCGCGAGCTCGTCGGTGAGAGGGAAAATCGGAGGCACCGCCCCGGCCGCGGGTTCGAGACGCTGCGGTACCGGTTCGAGATCGTCTCCGACTACGGCGCGTTCCGCGACCTCCAGCGGCACCGCCTGCTCACGTGCCAGTGGCAGCGGCTCTCACCGGCGCTCGGCGCCGACGTCCCGCACGAGCTCGCCGCCGCCGGCCTCGGCGGCGAGTTCGAGCGCGCGCTCGAGGTATCGCGCACGGAATACGAGCGCCTGCGCGGAGCGGGCCTCTCCGAGGAGGCGCCGTACGCGCTGTGCCTCGCGTTCCGCATCCGCTACGTGCTCGAGCTGGACGCCCGCGAGGCGCTGCACCTGATCGAGCTTCGCTCGGGCCGCGAGGGTCACCCGTCGTACCGCGCCGTCGCGCACGAGATGCGCCGGGCGATCGCCGAGGTGCATCCGAACGTCGCCGCCGCGATGACGTTCGTGGACGACTCCACGGAGGAGCGCCTCGAGCGGCTCCTCTCCGAGATGCGGAACGAGTCGCGCGGCTAGATAACGGGGCGCAACACCACGACGCCGGGGTCGTTCTCCTTCGGCCGCTGCCGCGTGACGATCCACTTGTCGCCGTGCTCGAGGTGGTACGGCGCGTTCAGCTGCACGACCGTCGCCTGTACGCCGGACGCGACCTTGAACGTCCCGCACGGCGCGTACGGCTGGCCGTTGCGCAGGAGATAGACCTCGTAGTACATGTGGTCGCCGAGCTTCGGGAGCCCCTTGACGGAGAGGCGCATCGGCCAGTTGCCGGCAGTGTCGACCGGCTCGATCTGGAGCGAGGCGAACGCGCTCGGCGCCGCCGGCGTCCCCGTCAGCTGCAGCACCTTGCCGCTCGTGCCGCCGCCGCCGTTCCCGGCGATGTAGCCGGCGATGAACGCGAGCGCGACGATGGCGATCGCGGCCGCGAGCAGCAGCAGGCGGCGGCGGACGGGCCGCCGCGGGCGCCGTCCCATCGTCATGCCGAGCGTGGGCCCGGACTCGATCGCCGGCGAGAGCTCCGGCGGCGGGCCTGCCTGCACGAGCAGCGAGTGGACGCGGCGCAGGCGCGCGCGCTCCGCCGCTTCGACATCGGCGCCGATCAGCCGATCGAAATCGGGCGGCTGGTTCACGCCAGCTCTCCTTCCAGCACGTCCGCGAGGTGCGTGAGCGCACTCCGCGTTCTCGTCTTGACCGTTCCGAGGGGGATGTCGAGGAAGCTTGCGACCTCGCTCTGCGAGAGGCCACTCCAGTACGCGAGCTCGACGACCTCGCGCTCGCGCTCGGGCAGGGTCTCGAGCGCACGGTGGACGCGCCACGACACGAAGGACGACTCGGCCCGCTCCGCGGGGCCGGGCTCGTCGGCAATCAAGTCGGGCGGCTCCATCGGCAGCTCGTTCCGCGCGCGGACGCGGTCGACGATCGCGTTGCGCGCGATGGCGTACAGCCATGGGGCGGCCGGGCCGCGCTCGGGCTTGTAGCTCCCGGCCGAGCGCCAGACGGCCGCGAACACCTCCTGCACCGCGTCTTCGGCGCGCTCGCGGTCTCGCAGGCGCTGGAGGGCCAGGCCGAAGATGGACCGGATGTAGCGGTGGTAGATGACCTCGAACGCCTCGCGGTCGCGGCCGGCGATCCGGACGACGAGATCGGCGTCGGTCGCCTGCTCCGGCGGGACGGGCTCCGCCTCGGCGCGGGTCGGCACGGCCCGAAGGTGTGCGGGGGTCTCGAGTGCAATCTCCATCCCTCTACGACTTCTACGCATGGCCGGCCGCTTCGGATTGTCGCATGAGCGAGGCGTACGAAGACCGTTTGGAAACTGTGAAAACGGCGATTTCGCGGCGTACATCCCGGGCGGCCGGGGAGGACACAAGCAGGCCAAGCAAGGAGGTGCTGGCATGAAACGCCTGCTCATCCTGCCCATCGCGATGCTTGCGACCGTCCTGGTCGTCGTCGTCGCTGGGGCGGCAACACAGACAGTTCAGGTCACGAAAAACGGCTTCACGCCGAAGAGCTCGACCGTGAATGTCGGTGACACCGTGACTTGGCACAACGCCGATACGGCGAATCGCCAGATCGTCGCCGACGACGGCAGCTTCGCGTCACCGGTGCTGCAGTCCGACCAGTCGTACTCGCACACGTTCACGAGCGCAGGCACAGAGCGGTACCACGACGCGTTTGCGAAGACGCACACGGGCTCGGTCACCGTCACCGGTGTCGCGCCGGCGATCACGTTGTCGCCGGGGCAGTCGACCATCGTCTACGGCGCTGGGACGACGCTCTCCGGCAGCATTTCGTCGAACTTGGCGAGCGAACCGGTCACGCTGACTGCGCAGGCATTCGGCAAGAGTGCGCAGTCGATCGATCAGGTGACCACGACGTCGAGCGGTAACTACCAGTTCAGCGTCACGCCGACGATCCAGACGACGTACCAGTCGCACTGGCGGACCGCCGACAGCCAGACCGTCACGGTCAACGTGGCGCCGCGCATCGGCTTCGGCCGCAGCGGTCGCGTCTTCATTGCGAAGGCGACGTCCGACCTGTCGTACTCGGGCCACTTCGTATGGGTCCAGCGTCACTACGGGTACGGCTGGCACAGCGTCAAGCGCGTGTTCCTCCGCTCGAACTCGCGCGCGGTGTTCAGCATGAAGCTTCCGCACGGGCGGACGCTTCTGCGGCTCGTGATGCCCGCCGGCCAGGCGGGTGCGGGCTACGTCGCCGGCCTCAGCCGGACGATCATCGTTCACCGCTGAACCAACTCGACGCCGGGGGCAGGCTCAGGTCTGCCCCCGCGCGTCGAATCGCTTCGCAACCTCGGCCCAGTTGACGACGTTCCACCAGGCCTCGAGGTAGGCGGGACGCTTGTTCTGGTACTTGAGGTAGTACGCGTGCTCCCACACGTCGATGCCGAGCAGCGGCTCGTGGCTCTGCATGTACGGCGAGTCCTGGTTCGGCGTCGAGTAGGCGGAGAGGCCGGTGCCGTCCCAGACGAGCCACGTCCAGCCGCTGCCGAACCGCTTGACGCCGCCGTCGGTGATCGCCGACTTGAAGTCGGCGAACGAGCCGAACGCGTCGTCGATCGCGGATGCGAGGTCGCCGCTCGGCTCCCCGCCTCCGTCCGGCGACATGATCTCCCAGAAGAGCGAGTGGTTCGCATGGCCGCCGGCGTTGTTGCGAACGGCTGTGCGCTTGTCGTCGGGAATGAGATCGAGGTCCGCGAGGATCTGGAACACCGGGCGGTTCTCCCATTCGGTCCCGGCGAGCGCAGCGTTCGCGTTGTCGACGTAGGCCTTGTGGTGGAGATCGTGGTGGATCCGCATCGTCTCGGCGTCGATGTGAGGTTCGAGCGCGTCGTATGCGTAGGGCAGGTCGGGGAGTTCGAAGGCCATCGGTGCTCCTTTCAACCGTCAAGTCGTCGTGCCGAGGAGGATATGCTCCCTCGCCATGGCCACGCTCGTGTACAAGTTCGAGGAGATCGCGCCGCGCCCGCTGCGGCCCGAGGCCTACGAGCTGGAAGGCATCTCACGGGCGGCGGTCGAGGCGCACTACAAGCTGTACGCCGGCTACGTCAACAAGCGGAACGAGATCCTCGCGAAGCTCGCCGACGCCGACGCCTCCGCGGCGAACCAGGTCTATTCGGAGCTTAGAGCGCTCAAGGTCGACCTCACCTTCGCGATCGGCGGGATCAAGAACCACGAGCTGTACTTCGGGCATCTCGGCGGCGGGGGCGGCGACCCCACCGGCGCCATTGGCTCGCTCATCAAACGCGATTTCGGCTCGGTCGACGCGTGGCGCGCCGACCTGCGGGCAACCGGCATGGCCGCACGCGGCTGGGCCTGGACGGCCTACGACTGGGACGAGGGGCGCCTCTTCAACTACCTCGGCGACGCGCAGAACACGTTCCCCGTGTGGAACGCGACGCCTCTCGTCGCGCTCGACGTGTATGAGCACGCGTACTTCCTGGACTACCAGACCGACCGCGCGGCGTACATCGGCGCGTTCCTCGACAACCTGGACTGGGACGTCGTGAACGGCTGGGTCGCTCAGTACGCGATTCCCGGCTAGCGCCCGATGCTGACCGTCGGCCTCGCCGTGGCCGGATACGTCGTCGGTTCGATGCCGTGGGGCTACTGGCTCGGGCGCATCTTTCGCGGCGAGGACATCCGCACGCAGGGGAGCGGCAACATCGGCGCGTCGAACGTGTGGCGCCTGTACGGCCGCCGGCTCGGCATCCCGGCCGTCCTGCTCGACTCGGCGAAGGGATTCGCGCCCGCGTTCGTCGCGACGATGCTCGTCGGCCACGGCGGCGGCGTGCTCGCGGGCGCGGCGGCGATGCTCGGGCACTGGCGGCCGCTGTTCCTCCGCTTCCGCCGTGGCGGCAAGATGGTCGCGACCGCGGGCGGAGCGTTCCTCGGCACCGCGCCGATCGTCGGCGGGCTCGGCGCGGGCGTGTGGCTGCTCGTCTTCGCGCTGACGCGGTACGCATCGGTGGCGTCGATGACCGCGGCCGTGTCGCTCGTGTTCTGGGCGTGGCTCCTCGGCTACCCGTGGCCGGTGATGGCGTTCGGCGCGTTCGCCGCGGTCGGCGTCGTCTTCCTCCACAAGGCCAACATCGGGCGGCTGTGGCGCGGCGAGGAGAACCGCTTCAGGCGCCCCGCAGCCAGTCCCTGAGCTCGGTGTGGCGAAGTGGGCCGTGCCCGCCGCCGTCGAGCTCGGCGCGCAGCTCGCCGATCGTGCCGTAGCGCTCGGCCACGACCTCGTGCGCGTGGATCGTCTCGAAGTTCAGCTGCCGTGAGAGCACGAAGTCGTCGTCTGCGAGGCCGGGCAGCTCGTCGAGCACGCTCTTGAGCGCGACGCGAACCGAGTCTTCGACGAACCGCGGCTGGAGATGCGCGTGCTCGACGACGAAGAGCTCGTCCGGCCGCTTCAGCAGCTCGTAGATCGGCGAGCTCATCGACGCCTCGACGAGCTCGACGAGGCGCTCCGCGTTCACGCGCGACGCCGAGCCGACGAACAGCGTCCCCTGGCCGCGCTGGTTGTGCGTCGCGAGCGGGACGAGCTCGAGGATCCGCTCGACGTCGCTCTCGCCGAAGCCGGCGTCGCGCAGCCGCTCCGACGCGGCGCCCCGCACGAGACCCTGCGCGCACGGGCAAGCATTGATGCCGACCGCCTCGACGCCGACGAGGCGGCGCACGCCGTCGCGCGACGCGGCCGCGATCCCGATGAGCGACACCATCTCCTGGGTCGACAGCTTCGTGACGGGCGTCCGCCGCTCGTACGGATAGCGCGCCTGGATGCTCACCTCCGCGAGCAGTGCGCCCTGCCGCTCGACGATCCGCCGCGCGACGTGCTCGGCGAGGTCCTCGACGAGGAACGCCTCGTCGTCGACGACGCCCTCGATCGCCTCCTCGAACAGCTCCGGGAAGCGCGACATGTGCACGCCCTTCTGCGACGGATCGAGATCGACGGTGCAGTCGATCGTCGCCGCGATCAGCTTCTCACGGCGTCCGCGCCCGATCCGCACCGCCTTCTGCACCCCGGTGACGCCGGCACGGGAGAGCCCGATCGCCACCTCGGGCGTCGACGCCTGCAGGTCCTCGACCTTCGCCATACCGCTAGGTTAGAGGCAGCGGTGCAGAACGACACGTCCTTCGCCCGGCTTGTCTCGCTCGCCTGCCACGACGTCCGCACGCCGCTCGCCACCGTGCACGGATTCACGACGACGCTCGTCCGCACGACGGAGCTCCCCCCGCCGGCCGACCGGTACCTGGAGATGATCGACGCCGCGTCGCGCCAGATCGACGAGCTGCTGGACGAGCTCTCGCTCGCCGCGCGGATCGAGTCGGGCCGCTACGACCCGGCACTGCGGGAAGCGGACACGCGCGCGCTCGCCGAATCTGCCGCCGAGCGCCTCGGCGAGGACCGCGTGCACGTCTCCGGCGGCGGCGCGCCGGTGGAGACGGACGTCGACGCGGTCGGGCGCGGCGTGTCCGCGCTCGTGCAGTCGGTCTTGCGCCACGGCGGCCTCGAAGAGGTCGAGGTCGCCGTGCGCGGGAAGGAGATCGACGTCGTTCCGGTGACGGAGGCATCCGCCCCCGTCGTCCTCGGCGAGGATCTGCGCGACCTCGGCGCCGCCGTCGCCGTGCGTGCGATCGAGGCGCTCGGCGGCTCGGTCTCCGTCAGCGGGCGGACGCTGACGATTCGACTCGCCTGAGCGTCGGAGCCAGCTCGTGGCACGAGCGGCAGCGCGCCTCGTACGAGTCGAGTGCGCCGACGACGATCGTCTCGCCGTCCGCCGATGCGGGAAGGCCGTCGACGAGCCGCTGCGTCATCGTCGCCGGGCCGCCGCAGCGGTGGCAGACGGCCTGGAGCTGTCGACGAGCTCGGCGCGGCAGAGCAGCTCCGGCAGCGAGCCGAAGGCGAGCCCGCGGAAGTCCTGGTCGAGACCGGCGGCGACGACGCGCGCGCCGTGCGCGACGAGCCGCTCGATCACGTCGACGATCTCCGGTGCGAAGAACTGCACCTCGTCGATGCCGACCGCGTCGTAGCCGTCGGCGAGGCCGACGATCTCCTCCGGCCGCGACACCGCGACGGCCCGCATCTTCGCGCCCGCATGGCTGACGACGTGCCCGATGTCGAAGCGGTCGTCGATGCGCGGCTTGACGATGAGCGCGCGCTGGCCGGCGATCTCGGCGCGTCGGAGCCGGCGGATGAGCTCTTCGCTCTTGCCACTGAACATCGGGCCACAGACGACCTCGAGCCAGCCTCCACGCTCGGGGAGCAGGCGAATCATGTGCGGGGACCCTAGTGAGCGGACTGGACGGATTGATCGAACGCCCAGCGGGCGAGCAAGCGCAGGCTGACGATTCCGAGCGGGCGCCCGTCCTTCACCACCGGCAGGTGGCGGAAGTTGTTGTCGAACATGATCCGCGCCGCGTCCTCGACCGACATCTCCGGCTCGATCGTGACGGGGTCGGCCGTCATCCACTGGCGGACGCGGGCCTCGGCCGCGCGCGTGCGGGCCGCGACCGCGCGGAGCAGGTCGCGCTCCGTGACGATCCCGACGATGCGCACCATGTCCTCCACGACGACGACCGCGCCGACGTTCGCGGCGTGCATCTTCTCCGCCGCCTCGCCGATCGTGTCCGACGGCTCGACGGTCAGCACGTCCCGCACCATGAGATCGCCTACCGTGGCCATGGCGCATTATCGCAGGAGCCGAGAGAGCCGCCGGTCTTTGAGGATCCGTCCTCCGGTTTGGCAGGTGGGGCAGTAGTAGATCGTGTGCTCCTCGAAGTCGACGCGCGCGATCGGCGTGCCGTCGACGTCGCACGGCTGCCCGAGCTTGTCGTGGATGCGGTACGTGCGCTCGTCGCCGGCGCCGCGCTCGCGGAGCGCGAGGCCGCGGGCGAGCTCCTCGTCGACGGCGGCGGCGAGTCGCTCGACCTCTACGTCGTCGAGGTCGGTCGAGAGGGCGTACGGGGAGAGCTTCGCCTCGTGGAGGATCTCGTTCGACCAGCCGCGGCCGATGCCGGCGAGCGCGCGCTGGTCGCGCAGCAGCGGGTGGAGGCGGCGGGACTCACGGCGCAGGATCTCGCCGAGGCGCTCCGCGCCGACCCCGAGCGCGTCCGGGCCGAGGTGCGAGACCTCCGCCTCCGCCGCCTCGGGCGTTAGCAGCCAGACGCCGGCGCGCTTCCGCTTCGCGTTCTCGGTGAGGACGAGCTTCGACCCGCCTTCGAACTCGAGGGCGAACGCCGGCACCTTCGGCGCCTTGTCGCCGGCCTTCAGGTACTTGAGCCGGCCCGACGTCATCAGGTGGATCACGAGCACGAGCTCGCCGTCGGCGGTCGGGAAGAAGAGGCGCTTGCCCCGTCGCTCGGCGCCGCCGAAGCGGCGGCCTTCGAGCGCCGCGAGCAGCGGGTCGAACGTCTTCAGCGTCGCGATGTGCGCGGGGCCCGCCTTCGCGATCGGGAAGGCCGAGACCAGGTCACTGAGCTGGCGCCGCCACGCCTCCATCTCCGGCAGCTCGGGCATCTCCGGTCACGGTAGCGCTCCGGATCCGGCTCACCATGATCGGGACGCAGGAGGCGGTCGACCCGATCCCCGCGGCGACGAGCGTCGTTCGCAGGCCGAACGGGCCGGCGGCGAGGCCGGCGAGGACAGAGCCGATCGGGATCGTCCCCCAGTACATGAAGCGGACGACCGAGTTCATGCGTCCGAGGAGCCGCTGCGGCGTGATCGCCTGTCGAAGCGTCAACTGGTTGACGTTCGCGAAGAACCCGAAGGTCGTGCCGACGAAGCCGATCGCGGCGAGGATCGGGGCGGCGTGCGCGCGCGGGACGAGCGGGACGGCGATCAGCGTCCACGAGAACGCGATGCCGGAGAACGCGATCATCGGGCCGATGCCGAGGCGTTTCACGAGCCGCTGGTTCACGAACGCGCCGAGCACGAGGCCGGACGTGCCGATTGCGCTGACGATTCCGATCTCTGTCGCGCTCCAGTGGAGGTCGCGCACGTAGTAGACGATCACGATCGCGCCGAAGCCCGAGGTGAAGAGGTTCCAGAGCGACGTCCAGACCGTCAGCGTGCGCAGGTACGGCTGCGAGAAGACGTACCGCAGTCCCTCGAGCAGCTCGTCGCGCTTGCGGGTCGTCACCGGCGCGGGGCGTTCCTCCCGTCCGCGGATCGCGGTGACGAAGATCGCGGAGACTGCGAAGCTGACCGCGTCGCCGAGGACTGCGACGGCCGCTCCGACCGCGCCGACGACGACGCCGGCGATCGACGGGCCCGCCGACTGCGCGACCGCCTGCGAGCCGAGGAGCTTCGCGTTCGCCTCGCCGAGCCGCTCGCGCGGGACGAGCCCCGGCAGGAACGAGAGGTATGAGACGTCGAAGACGACGCTCAGCGTTCCGTGGATGGCGACGACGACGTACAGCTGTGCGAGTGAGAGGCGACCGAGCCAGAAGGCGACCGGGATCGAGGCGAGCGCGAGCGCGCGGCCCGTGTCGGCGAGGATCATCAGGGGGCGGCGGCGCAGCCGGTCGATCCACACTCCTGCCGGGAGCGCGAAGAGGACGAACGGCAGCACGTTGAAGGCGCGGAGGAGCGACACCTCGAGCGGTCCCTCGTGGAGGACGAAGAGGGCCGTGAGCGGTAGCGCGAGGACGCTGAACTGCGTGCCGAACTGGCTGATCGCATTCGCTGTGAAGAGTCGGACGAAGGCGCGGTCGCGCCAGAGGACGCTACGCATCCGCTGAGGCGGGACCCGCGAGCGGCGTTCCTTCGACGAGACCGCCCTCAAGCTCTGCCTCCGCGGGTGTGGGAGGGTCGGTGACGGCCGCGGGCATCTCGCGGATCGAGCGTACCGGCGAGAGGAGCACCCAGAGGAAGACCGGCATTCCGCCGATGGCGCCGACCCACAGCGCCGCGCGCAGGCCGATCGTCTGTCCGATCGCGCCGCCGACGAGAGTCCCGAGCGGAATCGTGCCCCAGACGATCCAGCGCATGGCCGCGTTCATGCGTCCTTGCAGGCGCTCGGGTGTGATCGCCTGGCGCAGGCTCACCTGCGTGATGTTGTACGCGACGGACGAGAAGCCGAAGATCGCCATCCCCGCGATGAGGAACGGAACCGGAAACGAGCGCGGCGCGAGCGGAAAGAGGATGCCGGCGGAGGAGAAGATGATCGCGTAGAGGATGATCGCCGGCCCGATCCCGAGCCGCTTCTGCAGTCGGTTCGCCGCGAGCGCGCCTGCGATCGAGCCGACCGAGCCGACGCCGAAGACGGTGCCGAGGAGGAGCGCGGACAGATGGAGGACGCGCACGGCGTAGAGGACGAAGATCGCGAAGAGGATCTGGCCGAAGAAGTTCGACGTGCCGGTGCAGCCGGCGATGGCCCGCAGCTGGTGGTTGCCGACGACCCAGGCGAGACCCTCCTTCACCTGCGGCCACATCTTCGGCGCGGGAATGTCCTCGTCTTGGCGCGGGAGATTCTCGCGATGGCGCATGCGCACCATGAAGAGCGTCGAGATGACGAAGCTGACCGCGTCGGCAACGATCGCGTACGGCGCCGTGATGGCGGCGATGAGGCCGCCCGACATGCTCGGCCCCGCGACCTGCGCTACCGAGACCGTCAGCTGGAGCTTCGAGTTCCCGTCCACCAGGTGCTCCCGTTCGATCAGCGCCGGGAGATACGACTGATAGGCGACGTCGAAGAAGACGGTGAAGACGCCGATCACGAATTGGAGGACGAGCAGGTGCCAGATCTGGAGCACGCCGACGGCCCAGAGGATCGGGATCAGCGTGAGCAGGACAGCGCGGGACGCGTCGCCGACGATGAGGATCCGGCGGCGCCGCAGGCGGTCGACCCAGACGCCGGCCGGCAGCGCGAAGAGGATGAAGGGCAGGAAGCCGAGGACGCCGAGGAGCGAGAACTCGATCGGGCTTGCGTGGAGGCCGACGGCGGCGAGCCACGGGATCGCGAGCTGCGACACCTGCGAGCCGAGCTCGCTGATCGACTGGCCCGTCCAGAGCTTCAGGAAGTCCGGGTGCGTCCAGAGCGCGCCGGTGGGGCGGCGCAGCCTACGCATCGGGACGGCGGTAGATGGCGGTCGCGAACGCCCATGGCTCGCCGTCCGGCGAGTCGGCCGCGCGGAAGGCCTCGATCAGTTTCTTCAAGCGGCGCTCGAGGCGCATGAGGTCGGTCTTCGTGAGCGAGGCCTTCGTGAGGCCGAAGCCGGTGCCGTCCGATGAGCGCTCGATCTCGCTCGCCGCGGTGCGGAGCATCGTCGAGCCGATTGCGCGCGCGTCCGCCGGGTCCTCCGTCTGGTAGAGGAAGAGGCGGGCGGTGCGCCCGTAGAACTTCTCGGTGACGGCGCGCACCTGGCGCGTGCGCACCACGTGGATGAGGCCCGCGGTCTCGAGCACCTTCACGTGGTGGCCGACGGTTCCCTTCGGAATGCCGAGCTTCTCGGCGAGCTGCTGAATGGAGTACGCGCGCTCGCGGAGGAGGGAGATGACGGCGGAGCGGACGTCGTCCGCGAGCGCGCGCAACTGGTCGGGGCGGTCGACGACGAGCGTCTCCGGCGCCTCGTAATCGAGTATGGTCGGCATATCCCGAACATACGGCATATACCGACCATTCGCAAGGACATGTCAGGGGCCAGACCCCTGCCATGTCCTGAGTAGCCTTGGCCGCTGTGGACGCGATCGTCGTCGAGGTGCGCCGGAACGGGACCGTCGAGGCGCGGCACACCGTCCATGCCGTCGCCGTCCGCGACGGCGACGTCGTCGCCGCCGCGGGCGACCCGACCCTGGCGTGCTTCATGCGCAGCTCGTCGAAGCCGATCCAGGCGCTGGCGCTCGCGCGCGCCCGCGCCGACCTCGGCGACGCCGACCTCGCGATCGCCTCCGCCTCGCATCGTGCGACCGACGACCAGATCGCCGCCGTGCGCGCGCTCCTCGCCAAGGCGCCCGCCGGCGAGGACGACCTCGAGTGCGGCCTCCAGGAGGGACGTCCACCGCAACGCGTCTTCCACAACTGCTCCGGCAAGCACGCCGGCATGCTCGCGCTCTGCCGCGCGCACGGATGGCCGACCGAGAACTATCGACTTCGCGACCATCCCGTCCAGCAGGCGTGCCTCGCCGCGCACGTCGAAGCGACGGAATCCGAGCCGCTCGCGACTGCAACAGACGGCTGCGGCGTCGTCACGTTCGCGTTTCCACTCGATCGCATGGCGCACGCGTTCACGCGAGTTGCGCACCTCGACGGCGGCGCGCGCGTCACGGATGCGATGCGCGCGCGCCCCGAGCTCGTCGGCGCCCACGACGGCGCCGACGTCCAGCTGATGCAGCTCGCGCCCGGATGGTTCGCCAAAGGAGGCGCAGAGGGCCTCCTCTGCGCCGGCGACGGAAGCATCGGCGTCGCGCTCAAGTCCGACGACGGCGCATCGCGGCCGCTCGGTCCCGCGCTCGCGGCCTTCCTCGGGCCGCTCGGCGTCGACCTCGCGCCGCTCATTAGCACAAAAATCCGCAACAGCAAGGATGAAATCGTCGGCGACTTGAAAGTCTTTACGAACCTGTAGGTCGTGACTAAGATCCGGTCCCTTCGAGGTGAGGCCGGCGGGAGGAAGGGTCCGGCCCAGCGCTGTTCAACCCCCAAGCAGCCGGAGGTCGCCGACGTGCTCACCGTTGATATCTCGCTCCCCGAGGTCGAAGAGCTGCAGAAGCTCGTCGCCGAAGGAACGGAGAAGGGCTTTCTCACCTACGACGAGATCGTCAACGGGCTCGAGGACGTCGAGCTCACCAAAGAGCAGGTCGAGGACTTCTATACGTACTTGATCGACCACGGCGTCGAGCTGATGGAGGGGGAGCAGCACAAGACACCGCCGCACGAGCAGCCGCAGCCGGAGGACGACAAGGTCGCCACGACGCCGAAGCTCGATCTCACCGTAGAGCCGTCGCTCGACTCGCTGCGCCTCTACCTGCGCGAGATCGGCAAGGTGCAGCTGCTCACCGCCGACCAGGAGGTCTTCCTCGCAAAGCGGATCGAGCGCGGCGACATGGGCGCGAAGACCCAGATGACCGAGGCGAATCTCCGCCTCGTCGTGTCGATCGCGAAGGGCTATCTCGGGCGCGGGCTCTCGTTCCTCGACCTCATCCAGGAAGGCTCGCTCGGCCTCATCCGCGCGGTGGAGAAGTTCGACTACCGCAAGGGCTACAAGTTCTCGACGTATGCGACCTGGTGGATCAGGCAGGCGGTCACGCGCGCGATCGCCGACAAGGCGCGCACGATCCGCATCCCCGTCCACATGGTCGAGAAGCTCAACAAGGTCGTGCACATCGAGCGGCAGCTCGTGCAGCGCCTCGGGCGCGAGCCGAGCCCGGACGAGATCGCCGAGGAGCTCGAGATCACGACCGACGAGGTGCGCGAGATCCTCCGCATGGCGCAGCTCCCCGTCTCGCTCGAGAAGCCCATCGGCGAAGAGGAGGACTCGAGCCTCGGCGACTTCGTGCCGGACGAGACGGCGGAGTCCCCGTTCGACACCGCGCAGCTCTCCTT
>JBOGZQ010000087.1:0-6035 GCA_050697375.1 Gaiellaceae bacterium
CGACCACGCCGTACTTCCGTGCGAGCTCGAGCCGGCCGACGTCGTGAACCGCGAGCGCGCTCCCGCCCTTCTCGCGCCGGAACGCGAACAGGTCGCGGAGCGAATAGTCGAACAGGTTGTCGCCGGCAATGACGAGAAGGTCGTCGTCGTACAGTCCGACGAAATCGATGTCCCCGATCGCACCCAGCCGGTCGTCGTTCGACGTCGTCCCGTCGTCGTGCACATTCACGTCCTTGCCGGTGGCCCAGTCGTCGAATTGCGACGCGAAACGCGCGTTCGTGACGAGGTGGACGTCGTCCACTCCCGCCTCGACGATCTTGTCGAGGATCCAGTCGACCATCGGGCGCCCGCCGACGGGCAGCAGCTGCTTCGGCACCTCGTCGGTGAGCGGTTGCAGCCGTGTCGCGTAACCGGCGGCGAGGATCAGGGCGACCAAACGCCGTCCTCGGTGACGATCGCCGTGATCAGCGCGACAGGCGTGACGTCGAAGGCGGGATTGCGCGCCGGGAAGCGCGCCGTCACCTCCGCCGGGTCGCGCTCCTCGATTGGGATCTCGGCGCCGGTCGGCGTCGCGGGGTCGATCGTCGACGTCGGAGCGACGACGTACAGGGGGATCCCGTGATGCGCGGCGAGCACGGCGAGACCATACGTGCCGATCTTGTTCGCAGTGTCCCCGTTCGCCGCAATGCGGTCGGCGCCGGTGACGACGAAGTCGACCTCGCCGCGCGCCATCATCGCCGCGGCCGCGCCGTCTGCGATCACGGTGTGCGGGATGCCGGCCGCCTCGAGCTCCCACGCAGTCAGCCGGGCGCCCTGGAGCAGCGGCCGCGTCTCGTCGACGAGCACGTGCGCGAGCAGCCCGCGCTCCCACGCGGTCCGAAGCGCGCCGACGGCGGAGCCGTAGCCGCCGGTCGCGAGCCCGCCTGCATTGCAATGCGTCAGCGCGCGGGCGTTCGGTGCGAAGAGCTCCGCCGCATGAGCGGCCATCCGGCGGCAGCGATCGACCTCCTCACGGTGCAGCGCGCGCGCGCGCTCCGGCGTCGGGTCGTCGCGCATCTGCGCGAGCGCCCACGAGAGGTTCACCGCCGTCGGGCGCGAGGCGCCGAGCACGGCGGCCGCCTCGTCGAGGTCGTCGCCGCGCAGCGCGGCGAGCGCGAGCCCGTATGCGGCGGCGATGCCGATCGCGGGCGCGCCGCGAACGACCATCGTCCGTATCGCCTCCGCAACCTCGCCCGCCGACGCGCAGCTGCGCTCGACCTCCTCGTCCGGAAGCCGGCGCTGGTCGAGGAGGACGACCCGCGGGCCGTCCTCCTCCAACCGAACGATGTCCTCGGGGTCTAGGTTCCCTCGTCCCACGAGGCGAGGTAGCGCGCCTGCTCCTCGGTGAGCGTGTCGATGTCGACGCCCATCGTCTCGAGCTTCAGCCGGGCGATCTCCTTGTCGATCTCCGCCGGCACGGGGTACACCCTGCGATCGAGCTCGCCGGCGTGCTGCACGGCGTACTCGACGCCGAGCGCCTGATTGGCGAACGACATGTCCATGACGAGCGCCGGATGGCCCTCCGCGGCGGCGAGGTTGACGAGCCGCCCGTCCGCGATGAGGTACAGCCGGTTCCCGTTCGCGAGCGTGAACTCCTCGACGTACTCGCGTGCCATTCGCGTGTCGCTCGCGAGCCCGCGCAGCGCCGGGATGTCGATCTCGACGTTGAAGTGGCCCGTGTTCGACAGGATCGCGCCGTCCTTCATCAGTTCCAGGTGCTGCTTCGCGACGACGTGCTTGTCGCCGGTCGCGGTGCAGAAGATGTCGCCGATCTCGGCGGCCCGCTCCATCGGGAGCACCTCGAAGCCATCCATCGACGCCTCGAGCGCGCGGAGCGGATCGACCTCGGTGACGATCACCTGCGCGCCCATTCCACGCGCCCTGGAAGCGACACCGCGACCGACCCAGCCATAACCGGCGACGACGAACTTCTTGCCGGCAAGGAGCACGTTCGTCGCGCGGATGATCCCGTCGACGGTCGACTGGCCGGTGCCGTAGCGGTTGTCGAAGAGATGCTTCGTCTGCGCCTCGTTGACGGCGATGATCGGGAAGCCCAGCTTGCCCTCGGCCTCGAGCGCCTTGAGGCGTATGACGCCGGTCGTCGTCTCCTCCGTGCCGGCGATGATGTCGCCGAGCTGCTCGCGCCGCGCCGAGTGGAGCACGCCGATCACGTCGGCGCCGTCGTCCATCGTCAGGTGCGGCTTGTGGTCGACCGCGGCCTCGATGTGCGAGTAGTACGTGTCGTGATCCTCGCCCTTGATGGCGAAGACGGAGATGTCGTATTCCTCGACGAGCGCTGCTGCGACGTCGTCCTGCGTCGACAGTGGATTCGACGCGCACAGGACCACGTCGGCGCCGCCGGCCTTCAGCGTCCGCATGAGGTTCGCGGTCTCGGTCGTCACGTGCAGGCACGCGGAGATGCGGTGCCCGCTGAGCGGCTGCTCCCGCTCGAAGCGCTCGCGGATCGCAGCGAGCACCGGCATCTGCCGGTCGGCCCACTCGATTCGGCG
The DNA here is from genome assembly GCA_050697375.1 of Gaiellaceae bacterium. Classification (GTDB taxonomy): domain Bacteria; phylum Actinomycetota; class Thermoleophilia; order Gaiellales; family Gaiellaceae; genus Palsa-739. The sequence goes on from JBOGZQ010000087.1 coordinate 2,550, forward strand.
CTTGCCTTCGCCGGCGAGCGCGAGGTCTTTCACGTCGTAGCGTTTCGTCGCTGCCATTCGATCCTTTCGGTTTATGCCGCCAGGAGTTTCTCGTGCTTGCGCTGCTCCCACTCCACCCAGCCAAGGGCGCCGCTTGCGGTGCCCGCTTTCAGGACTCGCGGGCTTCGCCCGCGTGTCCGTCTGAAATGACCAATCGATGCGCCTGACCTTTCGCGCTTCGGCACGAGGTCGTCGGCGCCGGCGAGCCAGCCGTCGACTGCGCGGCGAAGCTCGGGCTCACGCCGAAGGCGGGCGGCGAACGCCACCTCGACGATGTCGACGTCGAACCGGCGCCGCAGCTCCGTCAGCGAGCGCAGCTGGTTCAGCTCGCGCAGGCCGTAGCGGCGGTAGCCCGCCGCCGTCCGGGCGGGGACGACGAGGCCGGCCCGCTCGAGATAGCGGAGCATGCGCGGCGACCAGCCCGTGCGGGCCGCCGCTTCCGAGACGTGGGCGCCGTCCATTCGCGGCAACCTTAACACATCCGTGTCAGGGTTCGCTCGTGCCCTCGCGCCCGTAGGCGTCCTCGAGCCGGACGACGTCGTCGAGCTGCGGCGTCGAGACCTCCATGATGGTCGTGTCCTCGAGCGCCGTGACCCGGTGGACGGTGCCGGGCCGGAAGCGGAAGCAGGCGCCCGCGGCGATCACCTCGGTGTTGAGAACGGCGTCGCCGCCGTCGCTGAGCTCGAGCTTCGCGCGGCCACTCTCGACGTACCAGCTCTCGTCCTTCTCGCGGTGGAACTGGAGGCTGAGCGAGTGCCCGGCGCGGACGAAGAGCACCTTGCCGACGTACGCCTCCGCCTGCGCCCAGATGAGCTCCCAGCCCCACGGCTTCTCGACGCGGCGCGGCTCGAACGACCACCGGTCGAGCCCTTCGTAGTTCGGGCTGTCGATGCTCATTGGCGCTGCGGCTTCCAGTCGGGGTGCGCCGCCATGAACTCTTCCGCCTGGCGCAGGTCCTTCGGCGTGTTCACGGTCAGCCATACGCCGTCGTGCTTGTGACCGCGAAGCTTGCCTTCCGCGGCGAGCGCGGGGAACGTCGTCTGCTCGTGGTCGCCGCGCTCCGGCAGGCGGTCGATCGCCTCGTCGCCGAGCGCGTAGACGCCGGAGTTCACCCAGTCGGGCAGCAGCGGCGCCTCGCGGAAGCCGGTGATGCCGCCGCCGTCCCCGAGGTCGACGACGCCGAACGGCGAGCGCACTTGCGAGACGACGATCGTCGCGGCGGCACCGGAGCGTTCGTGCTCGTCGAGGAGCGCGCGAAAGTCGACGTCGAGCAGCTCGTCGCCGTTCAGCGCGAGCACGCTCCCCTTCTCCTCGCGGCGCGACGCCGCGAGCTTGAGGCCGCCTCCACGGCCGAGCGGCTCCTGCTCCCCCACCGGCTCGATCTCGGCGCCGAGGCCGGCGAGCGCGTTGACGAACACGTCCTCCTGGCCGGCCCGGCACGCGACGATGACGCGCGTGACGCCGGCAGCGACGAGCCGGCCGACGGTGTACTCCGCGAGCGGGAACCCCGCGACCGGGACGAGCGGCTTCGGCAGGCCCTGCGCCGCCTCGCCCATGCGCTCCGCCTTGCCGCCCGCGAGGAGGAGGGCCTCCATCAGGCGACGGGCGACGCGTGCCGTGGGCGGCCGATCCCCTCGTATGCGAACCCCGCGGCCTGCGTCGCCTCCGGGTCGAGCAGGTTGCGGCCGTCGACGATCAACGGGTTCGCCATCGCGTCGCGGATTTCCGCCGAGGCGAGGGTTGCGAGCTCGGGCCACTCGGTGACGATGACGGCGGCGTCCGCATCGCGCACCGTTTCGAGCACCGTGTCGCAGAGCTCGATGCCGACGAGGTCGGTCGGATGCGCGACGGGATCCCACGCGCGCACCGACGCGCCCTCGGCGAGCAGCCGGTATGCGATGACGCGGCTCGGCGCCTCGCGCATGTCGTCCGTGTTCGGCTTGAACGCGAGCCCGAGCAGCGCGATCTTCTTGCCGCGCAACGGGCCGAGGTGCTTTTGCAGCTTCTGCACGACGCGGCGCTTCTGCAGCTCGTTCACCTCCCACACGGCGTGCAGGAGCATGAACGGATAGCCCTCGTTGCCGGCGAGCTGCTTCAGCGCAGAGACATCTTTTGGAAAACAATTGTGGGTCGTTAGCCCACCCGTTGTTACGAACGTGTGCGTCGGGCGAACCTCCATCGAGTACACGAAGCCCTTGTACGGGCGCCGCACGATGTCGACGACGCGAACCCATGCGGCGTTGTCCCGCTTCCGATAGCCCGTCGGCGCGATTCGCTTCGTCTGACGCGCGATTGAGGAGCGGATCGCGTTGTGATCGCTTCCGGGGACGAAGTCAAGCAGCTGCTCGACCTGGTCGGCGCCCGAAATGCGCAGCCAGTACGTGTCGCACGTCGACTTCGCCGTCCGGCCGACGCGGATGGACGCGACCACGCCGATGTCTCCGAGCAGCCGCAGCATGCCGTCCGCGAGCTCGCGGCTGACGGTGCCGTACTCGAGGATGACGCTCGGCCCGCCGTTCACATCCGACCACGAGCCGTCCCCGAGCCACGCTCCCGCAAGGAGAGCTCGCTTGTGTTCGATCGGCTCGTCCCAGATCAAATCAGGAAGACGCTGCGTATAGGAGTTCGTGCCGAGCCCCAGTCGCCCCATCCACCAGGCGGCAAGAAGACGGGAGCTGACGGAAACCGTCGCGCTCCATTGCAGGCGGCGCCGCCTGCCGTCGGCGCTGATGTGCCCTTCGGCGACGTACAGGCCGACAATGCGCCAGAAGGCCTCGTCGGCAACGATTGAGGTAGGTACATACGTGCCGTTCTTCGCCGTGCCTACCGAAGCGTCCTCGACTTCGAGGTCGAGCACCGCTGCTTCGTGGATAGCAGTGAGCTCCGAGCTGTGTGGACGGACGATCACAGCGTCGGCCCCGAGCCCGGCGTCTTCGAAGGCGCCAACCACGTTGAGGCGTCGAGGGCGCGTGCGTGTACCGGCGGGCGTGCCCTGCGCGAGCGGGACCCAATCGTCGGTAGTGAGGTTCTCTGCGAGCTTGAGGCCGTTGTTCGTGACGAACGGGTGGTCGGGAGTCGTACGAACGCGGCGGCCCATCATCGTCTTGATCTCGACGATCTCGCCGCTGTACTCACGCCGCGTCAGCACGTCGACCGGAAGGGACTCTGGCCCGTCGCCGTCGCGGTGCCAGGACAGGACTTCGATCTCGGCCCCGGGCTGCGCCTCCTGATACAGGCGCTCGAGCGAAACCAGCCGTGGGGCCCCGTCGACGCGCGCAATGACGGTTTCGTCGCCCGCGAGGCAGCTTCCACCGAAGCCGATGCCGGCTCGGAGGAAGTGCGGGCCGAGGCGGTGGTCGAGCCCGACGCCTTTCGCGACGTCGACCACGTCGGCGCCGACGAGCTCGCACACGTTCGCGATCTCGTTGATGAAGCTGATGCGCGTCG
>JBOGZQ010000088.1:0-6170 GCA_050697375.1 Gaiellaceae bacterium
GCCAGCAAGCGGACGCCAGACCGGCACCGGCGCCTCCGCCCGGACAAATCACTGGAAAGACACCGCGACCGCGGGTCATTCGAGAATCGAGTCACAGGCAGAGAGCACCGGAGCCAACCTGACAAGCACCCCAGACGGGACACCCCGCGCACACTCACAGCTCGGGAATGATGCTCCTATGACTTGTCAAGTCATCAGCGCCGCCTGGTTGTTGAGTACGCGGTAGAGGTGGCGGGCGAGGTAGCGCTTGAGTAGGCGTGTGGCGTCGCGGCGTGTTTTGCCTTCAGCGACGCGGCGTGCGATGTAGTCCTTTGTCGCTGCGTCGTGTAGGCGGCGGTGGAGCACGATGGTGTGTATTGCGCGGTTGAGTTGTCTGTCGCCGCCGCGGCTGAGGCGGTGCCGGACCGTTTGGCCGCTTGACGCCGGCACGGGTGCGACGCCGGCGAGCCGTGCGAAGCAGGCTTCGGAGCGCAGGCGGCCTCGGTGTGACCAGGCGACGATCAGTTGAGCGGCGACGATCGGGCCGACGCCTGGCTCGTCGAGCAGCGTGGGTGCGAGCGCGCGCACGTGGCCGAGGAGGTCGCGTTCGAGCTCGGCGGCTTCGAGTGTGGCTGCTTCGATGCGGCGCGCGAGGCTGCGCAGCACGAGCTTGGTTGCGAGCTCGCCGACGCTTGCTTGGTTGCTGCGGCGGAGGCGGCTGCAGCTGAGCCAGAGAAGGACACACAGTGCTTGCCGTTGCTTGTCCAGACGCCCCACGGAAACCTCGGGTTGAAGAAATACTGCGCCACAGCGGTAGCGGCTTGGTGAGGCGTAGGAGGAGCACCGTTGCACTCCACGGCGCGACCGGACAGACCACGTACGTGCTGCGCGGCGTCGCGGAGAAGCACGGGTCGTGAATATAGTTGCCGCGAAAGCACCGCCAGGTGTACGCGCGGCCGTCCGTAAGAGCCGTCTCCCAGCACGATCCAGCTGCGCGGGCCTCGACCTTGATCGACGAAGCCAACTTGGTGCCGCTGAACCCTATGAACTGATGTTGATGGGTGCCAGAGCTCCCCATCGTGGTCGCGGCAATCGCGAGAGCTAGTACAAGGTTCGGCACGAGGCCAGCATGCCTTCTCGTGCAGCCTGTCGCCAGCTAAAACGCACCGAGGCTCGGCTGCGCGAGCGACCTTTCGCTTGGGGAGAGCTACGACACCGGAGCCTGCCGCGCGTCCGCGTTCCCGCACTTTCTCGCGCCCGCTTCTCCTATCCCACTAGATGAACATCTTCCAGCGAGCAGTCGCGCCGCAGGCGCAGTCCTTGTGCTTCACGGAGCAGCGGCGGCAGCTCCAGTGCTCCCACCAGATCCACTTGAGGTGGTTCACCTCGAGCACGAAGAGCGCCACGATCCAGAGCAGGATGCTCGTGCGCGACATGACGCCCACGGTAGGGGCGGCCGCCGCACGCGGCAATGGGCCAGGCGGCCCAAATGAGCCGCCCGGCGGTCCCAGTCAGTCGGTTGCGGCTACCAGCGGCGCGCGCTCGGCCGCCCGACCCCTCCGGCAAACAGGCTGATGAGCCATACGAGGGCGACGATCGCGGCCACGATGAAGAGCCAATGGACGACGAACCCGGCCCCGAAGGCCACGATCGCGAGGATTGCCAACACGAGTAAGAGCACCATGCTCCTAGAACGAGCGAGCCCGGGAGCGGGTTACGCGGGGAGCGGCGTCAGCACGAGGATCGCGTCGCCCGTCGGCGCCTGAGCGAGCCCGAACTTGTACACGCGGGATTTCGTCACCGAGTCGATCGCGTGCACCTCGCGCGCCGGGATCGCGGCGGGCAGCGGGACTTTCGCGCCGAGCGTCTTGCTGAGCGGCTGCTTCAGCTCGGCCGTGAGGTCGCTCTTCTGGAGGTAGATGACGTACTCCGCCTGCGTGCCGGCCGGCGGCGGCATGAACGCGATGATGCTCTTCATCCCGCCGACGTACTTGAACGTGTAGAGCGCGAGCTCGAGGATCTCGCGTCGCACGAGCGTGCCGCGTGCCACGCTCGCCTTGCCCGTTGCGATCGAGCACGCGGCGCCCAGGCCGCAGAGCTCGTACGAGACGCTGTTCGAGGACGAGATCGCAACCGGATCCGGAGCGCCCTTCCCCTGGAAGGCGACGTAGTGGAGCGGGATCGGCGTGCTGCTCGCCGGCGACACCGACGGCGTCTTCGCGAGCACGTCGACGAGCTGGTCGCCGTTCGGCAGCCGATATGTCTTGCCGACCTGGTCGGCGATCTGCTTCGCCGCGCCGAGGCCGCCGCCGCTCGGATGCCACGCCGACCACTTCGGCCCCGGCGTGATCGCGCGGCCGGCGTAGATGACGACGAGTGCGAGCGCGACGGCGAGCACGCCGCCGAGCAGTCCGTAGACGAAGAGGAAGCGCGGGCGGTGCGGATAGAGCGCCGCACGATCCGGCGTTGGAGGCGTCGGAGCCGGGGTCGACGTCACCAGCTCCGTGCCGGTCACATCTGCGGCCACGTTTCCTCCTTCGTCCAGTCGATGGCCGGCTTCTCCAGCCCGACCGAATCGAGCAGCCGGTTCAGCTCGTCGCCGAAGATCTCCTTCTTCTCCTCCACGGCCGAGGCGATCTGCGACACCTTGTCCTTGTTGTGCTGGATGAAGACATACGCGATGACGAACGCCTGGCCGAGGAACTGGGCTGCGACCCGCTGCTTGTAGCGATCCTGGAGAACCGACGCGACCGGGTCGGAGTGGAAGTCGGCGGAGCCGCGCGTGCGGTTCATGAGGCGCATCCCGATGTGCTGCAGTCGCGCTTCGATCTTCTCGCGCTCCTCGTCGCTATGCCCATCCAGCTCGAGGGGCATCGGCTCCATGCCCCAGACGCCGACCATCGTCGCCGCGCGCGCGGTCGCCTGGCCGAGGTCGCCGCCGACACCGCGCGAGTTCTCTCCGTAGAAGACGTGCTCGGCGGCCATCGCGCCGACGGTGTGGATCAGATCGCCGGCGTCCTCGCTCTGCCACCGGCTGAAGCGCTCCTCGCGGTCGAAGGTCTGGTGATGGCCGAGCGACCCTCCGCGCATGCGGATGGAGAGGCGGCTCGACTCGATCTCGGGGCGATAGACATGCGCGGTCGTCGCGTGGCCGGCCTCGTGGATCGCGACCGCGCGCGTTTCGCCGGGTGTGTACTTCACGCCGATCGCCGTGCCCGACTCGACAACCGTCATCGCGTCGACGAGGTGCTGCCACGTGAACGCGGTCTGCCCTTCGTGATGGGCGTTCGTGAGCGCCATCGAGCAGATCTGCTCGATCATCGCCGGCGAATAGCCGTTCGTGATGCGCGCGATCTCGTCGCGGCGCTCCGGCGAGTCGAGGTCGCGATCGTGCGAGACCTTGTCGAGGTACAGGTTGAAGATGTCCTTGCGGTCCTCTTTCGTCGGCGTGCGGAACCAGACGTGGCGGCCCATGCGCCCCGGCCGGGTCAGCGCCGGGTCGAGTCGCTCGAACGGAACGTTGGTCGCGCCGATGAAATAGATCTGCGCGCCGAGCGGACGCGGCTTCGGCAGCCTGAAGCTGACGCGGCCGATGCGCCGCGGGACGACGTAGATGGAGTCGAGGAACGTGTTGATCCGGTTCGTGAAGAAGCGGCGGAAGAACGGCGGGTTGTCGATGCCGTCCATCGTCACGAGCAGCTGGTTGAGCGCGAGCTGCCCCTGGCCGCCCATCATCCCGGGCATGATCCCCTGGTTGACGATGTTGCCCACCTTTTGCATCCAGGGTGGATACGGCAGGCGGCGCTCCGGCGCACGCACGTTGAACATGTAATCGCGCCACGCGGCGCTCTCGTGTATGAGGTCGCCGCTCGAGTTGACCGCACCGAAAGGCCCGTAGAACGACGGCTCGACGACGTCGAGCGGAGTCATGTTGTTCCCCTGCAGGGCCTGACGCCGCAGGCCGACGGCGTCGATCTCGTCGATGAAGACGATGCACTGGCCGCCCCACTTGCGCGCCAGGCGCTTCGCCTTGCGGGCGAGGAAGCGGACGATGAGCGCGTCGATGCCGATGAACGTCTGCGCGAAGCCCGAGCCCGGGATGGAGACGAACGGCGAGTTGAACCCGGTCGCGATGCCCTTGGCGAGCATCGTCTTGCCGGTACCCGGTGCGCCGAGGAAGAGCAGGCCTCGCTCGCGCTTGCCTCCCGCTCGTTCGAACGCCTCGCCCGACTGCCACAGCGTGACGATCCGGCGGACCTCCTCCTTCGCCTCGGCCTGCCCGCGGACGTCGCCGAGCTTCACGCCCCACTCTGCGTCGCCCGGCTCGTAGCCGCGGATCTGCGAGATGCCCATGAGCAGCATCGGGCCCATGAAGATGAAGAAGTTGGCGAAGAAGAGGAAGAAGACGAGGACGAGCTGGAGCAGCAGCGTCCGGTTCCCGAGCAGGTGGAAGAACGCGGTGATGATGTGCAGCCCGGTCCCCGGCCACGAGCGATGCGTCGCGTGGCGGGTGTCCGCGAGGTAGACGATCGTCGTGATGCCCGCGGCGAAGATCGCGACGCGGTAGTAGAAGCGCCACGTCCACGCGCGGCGCCGGTTGACGACGTCCTCCTCGCGCAGGCGCGTCTCCTCGGTGCCGAAGAGGCTCGGCCACGGGATGAGCCGGCGGATGACGAGGTCGACGAGGCCGCGGAACCCGACGACCACGAGGGTCGTCAGGAGAGCCGACTTCAGGACGCTGTCGTGGCCGACATGCCGGAACCAGAAGTACGAGGCCGGGCTCGTCAGGAGGGCGATGACGGTGGCGACGCGCGCGAGCCGGCGCAGCTGCGCTGCGAGCGCGACGGACTCTTCGCTGGACCGCAGGGTCCCCGTTACTTCGGCGACTGCCACCGGCCGCTCAGTTTAGACACGTAGTCCATGCTTCAGTTACTCCCCGGTGAACTCCTTAGATTTCTCTCAGGAAGACCTTGATCGGGCCGCCAGGTACCACCGGCCTCTGTATGCCGCGACCGCGGCGCGGTTAGTCATCGTTGTCATCGCGTATTCCCTTCTGACGACGGCGACGATCGGAGGTTGGGGGTGGGCGGCGGATTCTGCGGTTTGGGCGGCCGTGGTCGTCCTCGCCGCCGGAGCCGCGTGCCTGCCGCTCGACCTGTGGCGCGGTCTCGTCCGGGAGCGGCGTTTCGGCCTCTCCACCCAGGGCCTGGGCGGCTGGCTCGCCGACCGGGCGAAGAGCGAGGCGGTGGGTCTCGTGCTCGCCGCCGCCGCCTGGACGGCGGCGGTGGCGCTTGCCCGCCTGTGGTCGCGCTGGTGGCCGGCGCCCGCGGCCGCCGGCCTGGCGCTCACCGTCCTTCTCCTGGCCTTCGTCGCGCCGCTCGTGCTCGAGCCGCTCTTCAACCGGTTCCGGCCGCTCGCCGACGAGCGTCGTGCGAGCGAGCTGCGGGCTCTCGCCGAGCGGGCGGGCGTCCCGGTGCGCGACGTCCTCGTCGCCGACGCGAGCCGGCGCACGACGCGCACGAACGCCTACGTCTCCGGCCTCGGCCCGACGCGGAGGGTCGTCGTGTGGGACACGCTTCTCGACACCGCATCCGAGGCCGAGCTGAAGCTCGTCGTCGCGCACGAGCTCGGCCACCGGCGCGACCGGCACGTCGTCAAGGGCACCATGCTCGGCATGGCCTTCGCCGCCGGAGCCGTCCTCGTCCTCTGGCTCGCCCTCGGCAGCCTGCGCCCGAGCGACTTCCCCCGTGCGGCGCTCCTGCTCCTCGGGCTCGAGCTCGTGGGCATGCCGCTCTTCGCGGCGATCTCACGCCGGTGGGAGCGGGCCGCCGACCGCTGGTCGCTCGAGCTCACCGGCGACCGCGACGCCTTCGCCGGTGCGCATCTCGCGCTTGCGCGGAAGAATCTCAGCGACCTCGACCCGCCGCGGCTCGCATACCTGATGCTCTTCACGCACCCAACCCCGCCGGAGCGCCTTGCACTCGCACGGAGCTGATCGCCGCGCGCTGACCACGGCGCTCGCGCTCATCCTCGGCCTCATGGCCGGCGAGGTCGCCGCCGGGATCGTGGCGCACTCGGTCGCGCTGCTCGCCGACGCCGGGCACATGCTCACCGACGCCGCCGCGCTGCTGCTCGCCGTGCTGGCCGCGCGCATCGCGACCCGTCCGGCCCGGGGCGCCTACACCTACGGC
>JBOGZQ010000089.1:0-30846 GCA_050697375.1 Gaiellaceae bacterium
GCTCCTCGTCGAAGCGGCCGGCCCGCACCCACTGCCAGACCTGCGACCGCGAGATCTCGGCCGTCGCCGCGTCCTCCATCAGGTTGTCGATCGCCGCCGCGCCGACGCCGTGGAGCCACGCATCGAGATAGCGCACGCCGACGGAGACGTTCGTCCGGAGGCCCTCGTCCGTGACCTCGCCCGGCGTGTCGGGGATCGAGAGGAGATCGGTCTCGTTCACGTCGACGTCCGCGCGAAGCACGCCGAGCTGGTTCGGTTCGGGGAAGCACGGCATCGCCACCGGGACGAGATCGGGATGCGCGACCCAGGTGCCGTCGAATCCCTGGCCCGACTCGCGCTCCTTGTCCTCGCGGACCTTTGCGAGCGCGATGCGGTTCACCTCCGGATCCGTGCGAGACGGGATGAACGCCGCCATCCCTCCGATCGCGTGCGCGCCGCGCCGATGGCACGTTCTGACGAGAAGATCCGTGTACGCGCGCATGAACGGAACCGTCATCGTCACCTGCGCGCGGTCGGGCAGCACCCAGTCACGCGTGCGGAACTTCTTGATGACGCTGAAGATGTAGTCCCAGCGGCCCGCGTTGAGCGCGCAGCCGTAGTCGCGCAGCGCATGGAGGATCTCGTCCATCTCGAACGCAGCGAGGACCGTCTCGATGAGAACGGTGCAGCGAATCGACCGGTCGGCCACGAGCGCGAATACGTCCGCCCAGAGCTCCGCCTCCTCCATCGACTCGAGCTTCGGAAGGTAGAAGTACCGCGCTCCGCCGAGGTAGGCGAGCCCGAAGTCGAACAGCGACGCGGACACGGGCTCGCCGTCGACCTCGAAATGCCGCTCGACGAGATGCCAGCCCCGCGGCCGGACCATGAGCGTCGCGATCTCGTCGTTCAGCCGGTAGCTCTTCTCCCCCGTGTCGAGCGCGATCTCCCGGTTGATCGCATCGCGGACGTTGATCTGACCCTCGAGCACGTTCTCCCACGTCGGCGAGTTCGCGTCCTCGAAGTCGGCCATGAAGACGCGCGCGCCGGAGTTGAGCGCGTTGATCATCATCTTCCGCTCGACCGGCCCGGTGATCTCGCAGCGGCGGTCGATGAGGTCGCGCGGCGCTGCCGCGACGCGCCATTCGCTCTCCCGAATCGCCTTCGTGTCGCTGCGGAACCCGGGGAGCGCGCCCGCGTCGAGGTCGAGCTGCCGCTCGCGCCGCCGCTCGAGCAGCTCCAGCCGGCGCGGGTTGAGCTCGTGGTGCAGCCATTCGACGAAATCGAAGGCCACGGGGGTGAGGACCTCCTCCCGGGCCGCCGAGCTCACGCGGCGGCCTCCTCGTGGAACTGCGCCTCCTCGGTGGAGCCCTTGAGCGCGAGCGTCGAGCTCTCGGGCGAGACGGCCTGGGCGACGAGGTCGAAGTAGCCGGCGCCGACCTCGCGCTGATGCCTGGTCGCGGTATAGCCGAACTCCTCCAGTTCGAACTCGTGCTGCTGCAGCTTCACGTACGACGTCATCTGGTCGGCAGCGTAGCCGCGTGCGAGCTCGAACATGCCCGCGTTGAGCGAGTGGAAGCCCGCGAGCGTGATGAACTGGAAGCGGTAGCCCATGTCGGCGAGCGAGCGCTGGAAGCCTGCGATCTGCTCCTCGTCGAGGTGCTTGCTCCAGTTGAACGACGGCGAGCAGTTGTACGCGAGCAGCTTGCCGGGGAACTTCTCGTGCACCGCATCGGCGAACGCACGTGCCTCGCCCATGTCGGGAGTCGACGTCTCGCACCAGAGCACGTCCGCGTACGGTGCGTAGGCGAGCGCGCGCGAAATCGCCTGGTCGAGGCCGTCGCGAACGCGGTAGAAACCCTCCGCCGTGCGTTCGCCCGTGACGAACTCGCGGTCGTACTCGTCGACGTCGCTCGTCAGGAGCGCGGCCGCGAGCGCGTCCGTCCGCGCGAAGAGCAGCGTCGGGACGTCGAGCACGTCCGCTGCGAGCCGCGCCGCGTTGAGCGTCCGGACGAAGTGCGCGGTCGGCACGAGCACCTTTCCGCCGAGATGGCCGCACTTCTTCTCGGATGCGAGCTGGTCCTCGTAGTGGACGCCCGCCGCGCCCGCCTCGATCATCGCGCGCATCAGCTCGTACGAATTGAGCGGGCCGCCGAAGCCCGCCTCGGCGTCGGCGAGGATCGGCGCGAGCCAGTGGGTGCCGTTGCGCCCCTCGGCCCAGTCGATCTGGTCGGCGCGAAGGAGGGCGCCGTTCAAGCGCTTCACGAGCGCCGGCGCCGAGTTCGCCGGATAGAGGCTCTGGTCTGGATACGTGTGCCCGGCGAGGTTCGCGTCCGCCGCGACCTGCCAGCCGGAGAGGTAAACCGCGTTCAGGCCGGCCTTGACCATCTGCACCGCCTGCCCACCGGTCATCGCCCCGAGTGCGCGAACGGGCTCGTCCTCGTGCAGGAGCTGCCAGAGCCGCTCGGCGCCGAGGCGGGCGAGCGTGTGCTCCGGGACGACCGAGCCGCGCAGCCGGACGACGTCCGCCGCACCGTACGTCCGCTCGATTCCCGTCCAGCGGCCATCCTGCCGCCACTGGGTCTCGAGCGTCTTGGCCTCGTTCTGGATCCGAGTGTCGGGGTTCATGGCGCTCCTCCGCGGGATTGACTTGTTCTCGGATCCTAAATCTCCTGACGGACGGCGCGCAAACCCCATTCTCCGGTTTTTCGGATCCGGGCCGGCTCCGGCCTACTTGTAGTACCGGAACACGAGCTCGGCGACGCAGACCGGCTTGTCGCCGCCCTCGCGCTCGATCTTCGCCGTCATCGTCGCCTGGAAGCCCCAGTCGGACTCGTCGGCAGCGTCGACGCGGAACGTGCCGCGCACCTTCGATCCCGACGGCACGGGCGCGGGGAAGCGCACCTTGTTGAGCCCGTAGTTGACCGCCATGCCGCCGTCCTGCCGCGGGACGACCTCGTACGACATCACCGGCAGCAGCGACAGCGTCAGATAGCCGTGGCCGATCGTCGTGCCGAAGGGGCCTTCCGCCGCACGCGTCGGGTCGACATGGATCCACTGGTGGTCGCCGGTCGCATCGGCGAACGCATTGATCCGATCCTGGTCGACCTCGATCCAGGACGACGGGCCGTACTCGGCGCCGATCTCGAGGTTATTCATGGAGGAAGTCTCGCACGACAGGCGCAAGCATCGCGCCTTCCTGCCACATCACGAGGTGGCCGCGATCCGGAATCCGGAGCATGCGGGCGGACGGGATGCGATCCGCGAGCAGCTCGCCGTTGCCGGCGTCGATCACCGTATCGGCGTCAGCATGGATCACGAGCGTCGGCGCGGCGATCTTCGGCACTCTGTCGAAGGCGTCGAACGCCATCGCCGCGACGCGCTGCGCCTCCCAGGCTTCGACGGACGGCGCACGCTCGAGGCGGTACGCGTAGACCTCGTCCACGAGCTCGGGCCGCTCACGCACAGCATGGGCGCCGAGCGAGTTCTCGGCCATCAACCTCAGGCCCGCCTCACGCTCCATCGTCGGGTACCTGCCGAAGGCCTCGACTCCGCGCTCCGGCATCGAATACGCCTCCGCACCGCCGGGCGACGTGGAGCAGAGGACGAGCTTTTTGACTCGGCCGGGATGCGAGAGCGCGAGCTCCTGCGCGATGAAGCCGCCGAGGCTGACCCCGAACACGTTGGCGTGGTCGTTCCCGACCGCGTCGAGGACGGCGACGACATCCTCTGCCATCTCGGAGACGGAGTACGGCCCCGGAGGAGCGTCGCTGTCGCCGACGCCGCGGTTGTCGACGAGCACGACGCGAAAGTCGTCCGCGAGCAGCTGCGGCAGCGGCCCCCAGCCGCGGCGGTCGTACCCGAGGCCGTGCACGAACACGAGCGCCTCGCCCGCGCCGCGCTCCTCGTACGCGAGGCGAACGCCGTCGCGTGTCGCGTAGCCGGTCGTCAGGCGGACTTCTCGACGGGCTCGTCGAGATCGCTGTCGGCGCCGCCGGTCGTGACGAGCGTGGGCCGGATGCCCTGCGCGATCGTCTCCTTCGTGATCACGCACTTGGTGACGTCGCGCCGCGACGGCAGCTCGAACATGACGTCGAGGAGCGCGCCCTCGATGATCGACCGGAGGCCGCGCGCGCCGGTCTCGCGCTCGAGCGCCTTGTCCGAGATCTCCCAGAGCGCGTCCTCGGTGAAGACGAGCTCGATGTTGTCGTACCCGAAGAAGCGCTGGTACTGCTTCGACAACGCGTTCTTCGGCTCGATGAGAATCTGGACGAGGTCCTCGCGCCGCAGCTGGTGCACGGCGGACACGACCGGAAGGCGGCCGATGAATTCCGGAATCAACCCGAAGTTGAGGAGGTCCTCCGGCATCACCTGCGTCAGCAGCTCGGACGACTCCGCCGAGTGCTTCGAGCGCACCTCTGCGCCGAAGCCGACGGCATTCTTGCCGATGCGCCGCGCGATGATCTTGTCGAGGCCGGCGAACGCGCCGCCGCAGATGAAGAGGATGTTCGTCGTGTCGATCGAGAGGAACTCCTGGTGCGGGTGCTTGCGCCCGCCCTGCGGCGGCACCGAGGCGACGGTCCCTTCGAGGATCTTCAGCAGCGCCTGCTGGACGCCCTCGCCGGAGACGTCGCGCGTGATCGACGGGTTGTCCGCCTTGCGCGCAATCTTGTCGACCTCGTCGATGTAGATGATCCCGGTCTCGGCCTTCTTGATGTCGAAGTCCGCCGCCTGGATCAGCTTCAGAAGGATGTTCTCGACGTCCTCGCCGACGTAGCCCGCTTCGGTGAGCGCGGTCGCGTCCGCGATTGCGAACGGGACGTTGAGGATGCGCGCGAGCGTCTGCGCCAGCAGTGTCTTCCCGCACCCGGTCGGGCCGAGCAGGAGGATGTTCGACTTCTGGAGCTCGACGTCGTCCTCCTCCGTCCCCATCTGGACGCGCTTGTAGTGGTTGTAGACGGCAACGGACAGCGTCCGCTTCGCCTCTTCCTGCGAGACGACGTAATCGTTGAGGACGGTGTAGATGTCCTTCGGACGCGGGAGGTTGTCGAGGTCGAGCTGCGCCGGGGAGGTGAGCTCCTCGTCGATGATCTCGTTGCAGAGGTCGATGCACTCGTCGCAGATGTAGACGCCGGGGCCGGCGATCAGCTTCTTGACCTGCCGCTGGCTCTTCCCGCAGAAGCTGCAGAGAAGCTGCTCGTTTCCCTCGCTGGCCCTGGCCATGAAGTCTCCTTGTACCTCGGATCCGGCGTTTCGTCTACCGGTGGGCGACCACGTTGTCGACCAGCCCGTAAGCCCTGGCCTCGTCGGCGGTCATGTAGTAGTCCCGCTCCATGTCCTTCGAGACCTTTTCGTGCGACTGGTTCGAGTGCTGGGCGATGATCTCCTCCAGGCGGCGCTTGAGGTTGATCGTCTCGCGCGCCTGGATCTCGATGTCGGTGCCCTGCCCCTGGAACCCGCCCGATACCTGGTGGATGAGGATCTTGGAGTTCGGCAGCGCCGACCGCTTTCCCTCCTGGCCGGCGGCCAAGAGGAGCGCGCCCATCGACATCGCGATCCCGACGCAGGTCGTCGCCACCTCGCAGCGGATGAACTGCATCGTGTCGTAGATCGCGAGCCCTGCGTACACGGACCCGCCGGGCGAGTTGATGTAGAGCTGGATGTCCTTGTCGGGGTCCTCGGACTCGAGGTGGATCATCTGCGCGACGACGAGGTTCGCGACGATGTCGTCGATCGGCGTCCCGAGGAAGATGATCCGCTCGTTCAGGAGCCGCGAGTAGATGTCGAAGAAACGCTCGCCACGCGAGGTCTGTTCGATGACGGACGGTATGACGAGATTCGACGGATTCGAATGCATGTGGCTCCTCAGCTTCCCGGGGTCCAGAGTTTCGCTTCGGTATCGGGCTTTTCCTTGTCTGGTGTCCAAATCGATTCGCGCGCGTCGGCGAGCTCGCGCGGAATGCGCTTCACCTCGGAGGCGACGCGGTCGAGGGTCTTGCGCATGCGCAGGCTGTCGCGATCGCGTTCCCAGAGCTCGGTTCCCCTGAGCTCGTCGATGGCCTCGTCGGCGTCGTCGAAGCGCTCGCGGAGCCAGTCGGCGAGCTCGTCGTCGGTCACCTCGACGCCGATCTTCTCCGCCGCGGCCTCGAGCACGAGCTCGCGTGCGACCGACCGCTCCGCTTCGCCGCGCAGCCGCTCGAGCAGATCGTCCGGCGACTGGCCGGTCATCGTCAGGTACGTCTCCAGTCGCACGCCGCGCGACTCCACCTGCCGCGCGAGCCCGCGCAGCAGCTCGCGCGTGCGCGCCTCGACGAGCGGGCCGGATGCCTCGACCTTCGACGCCTCGACGAGCGCGTCGGCGACGTCGGATCGGAACTGCGCCTCGACCTCCTCGTCGATCTGCTCGCGCAGGCGCGACTCGACGTCGCCACGCAGCTCCGCGAAGGTGTCGAACTCGCTCGCAGCGCGTGCCAGCTCGTCGTCGAGCTGCGGCAGGACCTTCTCCTTGATCTCCTTGACGGTGATCGAGACCGTCTGCTTCGTGCCGTCGGCGAGCTCGAACTCGATGTCCTTCGTCTCGCCCGCGTTCATACCGACGAGGCCCTGCTCGATCTCTTCGACGACTGCGCCGCGGCCGAGCTCGACGACGTAGTCGCGACGCGTGCCGCCGCCGCCCTCCGCCGAGAGCATGTCGACGACGACGGTGTCGTCGGGGCCGACGGCGCGGCCCTCGACCGGGACGAGCTCGGCGACGGTCCCCCGCAGCGCGTCGAGCTCGCGCTCGACGAGCTCCGCCGGAACCTCCGGCTCGTACGCGCCGACCTCGAGCGCTTTCCAGTCCGCGACCTCCGGCTTCGCCTGCACCGTGACGGTGGCCGTGAACTGCCAGTCCTGGTCCTCGGAGCCCGGCAGCTCGAAGTCGTACTCGGGCTGCTCGACGGGCCGCAGCCGCGTCTGCGCGGCCGCGTTCCAGAACCAGCCGCCGATGTGGCTGTCGACCGCCTCCGCCATCAGGCGCTCGCGGCCGACGCGCTGGACGAGCACGTTGCGCGGCACCTTGCCCTTGCGGAAGCCGGGGATCTTCGTGCTCTTCGCCAGGTCCGTCGCCGCGTGCTCGATCGCATGGTGGACGTCGTGGGAAGGCACCTGAACGGTGAGCCGGACCCGATTCTCGGGCAGCTCTTCGACCTGAGTCTGCACCCGGCCATTCAAGCAGAGCAGGTATAGCCTGCGGCCTCAGTTGCGCCTGTTCATCCTCACGCGGCACGCCAACACGACGCTCAATCGCGAGCGCCGCGTCAACGGCGATCCAGCCGTCCCGGTGCCGCTGACCGACGCGGGGCGGGCCGAGGCAGCGCGGCTCGGGCACCAGCTCGCGACGATCGAGATCGACCTCTGCGTCCACACGCGCTTCGCCCGGACGAAGGAGACGGCGGAGTGCATCCTCGCGGGCCGGTCGGTGCCGTTCCTCGAGGAGCCGCTCCTCGACGACATCGACGTCGGCGATCTCGAGGGCGAGACGATCGACCAGTACCGCGCGTGGAAGCGCGCGCACACGCGCGCCGAACCGTTCCCCGGCGGCGAGAGCCTCGACGACGCAGCCCGCCGGTACGAGCGCGCATTCCGGCAGCTGCTCGAACGCGACGAGACGACGACGCTCGTCGTCTGCCACGAGGTCCCGATCCGGTACGCGGTCAACGCCGCCGAAGGATCGGACGACCTCGACGCCCCCGAGCACTCGGTCCCGAACGCCACGCCGTACCTCTTCGACGAGCACTCGCTGCGCCGCGCCGTGGAGGGAATCGAGCGGAACGCGGCGAATCCCACCGCACCATGACCGCGCTCTCCTGGCTCCTCGTCGGCGTCGTGACGCTCCTGTGGGCGGCAATGGTCGGCGCGATGGCCTGGCGGGCGCGCGTCGCCGCAGCGCGCCGGTGACGCACGTCCTACACGAGATCTGGCGGGCGCTCGACTTCGCGCTCGGGATGACGTGGGAGATCCTGTGGGCGCTCATCCTCGGCTTCGCGCTCTCCGCTGTCGTCCAGGCAGTTGTTTCGAAGAACGCGCTGCGCAAGCTCCTACCTGACAACTCGCCGCGGTCACTCGCTGTTGCGTCGGGGCTCGGCATCGCGTCGTCGTCGTGCTCGTACGCGTCGGTCGCGCTCGCGCGCTCGCTCTTCCGCAAGGGCGCCGACTTCACCGCCGCGATGGCGTTCGAGATCGCGTCGACGAACCTCGTCGTCGAGCTCGGCATCGTGATGGCGCTCCTGCTCGGCTGGCAGTTCGTCGTCGGCGAGTTCGTCGGCGGCCCGCTGATGATCGTCTTCGTCGCGCTCCTCTTCCGCGCATTCCTCCGTCCGCGCCTCGTCGAGAAGGCGCGCACCGAGGCCGAGAAGGGCCGGCTCGGCTCGATGGAGGGTCACGCAGAGATGGATATGTCGGTCGGGGCGTTGCGGCGCCTCGTCACGCCGGCGGGCTTCACTTCCACCGCCGACTCGTTCGTCATGGACTGGGCGGCGGTCGGACGCGACATCGTCGCCGGGCTGCTCATTGCGGGCGCGCTCGCGGCGTGGGTGCCCGACTCGTTCTGGCGCGGCCTCTTCCTCGAGCACCACGGCACGCT
Organism: Gaiellaceae bacterium; assembly: GCA_050697375.1. Classification (GTDB taxonomy): domain Bacteria; phylum Actinomycetota; class Thermoleophilia; order Gaiellales; family Gaiellaceae; genus Palsa-739. Next base: position 8,600 of record JBOGZQ010000089.1, read on the forward strand.
CGGGAAGGTGTGGGGGCCGCTGATCGGCCCGCTCGTCGCGATGCTGAGCTTCGTCTGCTCGATCGGGAACGTGCCGCTCGCCGCGGTGCTGTGGAACGGCGGCATCAGCTTCGGCGGCGTCATCTCGTTCGTGTTCGCCGACCTCTTGATCCTCCCGATCCTCGACATCTACCGCCGCTACTACGGCTGGCGTATGGCCGCGTTCATCTTCGGGACGTTCTACGTCGCGATGGCGTCGGCGGGCCTCGCCGTCGAGTTCCTCTTCCAGGGAGTCGGCATCGAGCGCACCGCGCGCAACGCGAAGGTGATGACGGCGTCGGTGACGTGGAACTACACGACGTTCCTGAACATCGTCTTCCTGCTCGTCGGCGCTGCGCTTACGTGGCGGTACTTCCGCCGTGGCGGCGGCTGGTCGATGCTGAAGATGATGTGAGTGCGGGCGGAGGGACTCGAACCCCCATGAGCTTTCGCCCACCAGGACCTAAACCTGGCGTGTCTAGCCAATTCCACCACGCCCGCGCGCGCGTCTAACCGTACTCGGCCCGAACCGTGCCCAGCAGCGTCGCGCCGTGGACGGGCGTGCCGTCACGGTGGAGCACGTCCACCTCGAAGCCGGGATAGCGCAACCGGAAGCGCCCCTCGCGCCAAGCCCGCACATTGGCCGAGTCGGCCATGGCCCGCTGGAACGGGTACGTCGGCATGTGCGTCCGGTCGCCGCGCACGTTGCGGCCGTCGAGGTGGCGCACCGCGACGCGGAAGCCCTCCACGTTCTTGATCCGCCGTTCAACGGACTCGACCGTCGCCACGACGGAGATCGTCTCATGACAACGGTCTCCGATCTATAGTCCCGCCTCGTGGCCGGGATGCGACCCGAGGACGTCTACGAGCTCACCGGCGCCGCGGATCCGCGCATCTCGCCCGACGGGACGCGGGTCGCGTACGCCGTCTGGCGGATCGAAAAGGACTCGAACGAGTACCGCAGCGCGATCTGGGTCGCGCCGCTCGACGGCTCCTCCGAGCCCGTGAAGTTCACCGCCGGCGAGAAGCGCGACGGCTCGCCGCGCTGGTCGCCCGACGGCCGCCGGCTCGCGTTCGTCTCCAACCGCGGCAAGGACGACAAGACGCCGGGCAACCTGTGGGTCATCCCCGCCGAGGGCGGCGAGGCCCGGCGCCTCACCGACCGCAAGGAGAGTGTCGAGAAGCTCGAATGGTCGCCCGATTCGACGCGCATCGCGTTCTCGTCGCGGGTCCGCGACGACGCGTACGAGGAAGAGGACGACCGCAAGCGCAAGCCGCGGCGCGTCAAACGCCTCTTCTACAAGCTCGACAGCGTCGGCTGGACGACCGACCGCCGCACGCATCTTTTCGTCGTCGATGCCGACGGCGAGAGCGAGCCGAACCAGATCACCGAAGGCGACTGCGAGAACGGCGACCCCTGCTGGACGCCGGACGGAAAGCGCATCGTCTTCTCCTCGCTCCGCGGCGACCGCTGGGACGTCGACCTCATCTCGCGCCTGTACGTCGTCGATGCCGACGGCGGCGAGCCGCAGCAGCTCACCGGGGACGACGCGTCCTTCGACACGCCGGTCTTCTCACCCGACGGCGCAACGCTCGCCGTGCGGTGGAGCGTCGAGGACGACACGTTCCCGCACCACGGCCAGGTCGCGGTGATGAATCCCGACGGCAGCAACGTGCGCGTGCTGACGCAGTCGCTCGACCGGCAGTGCACGCCGTTCCCCGACTTCCGCGAGCCGTTGTGGGATGGCAGCCGAATCGTTTTCAACGTCGAGGACGGCGGCAACACGCACCTGTACGCGGTTGCGGCCGACGGCTCCTCGGCGCCGGAGCTGCTCCTCGGCGGCGAGCGCGCGATCTCCGGCTACGACGTTCGCGGCGACACGGTGGTCACCGTCTCGTCGACGCACACGACGCTGCGCGAGCTGGACATCGGCGACCGCCGCGTCACGAACATCACCGGCGATCGCGACTACCTCGACGCGGAGCGCTTCACCGCGATCTCGAAGGACGGCACCGAGGTCGACGCATGGATCGTGCGACCGGGCGACTTCGACCCGAAGAAGAAGTATCCGACGCTGCTCAACGTCCACGGCGGCACGTTCACGCAATACGGCACCGGCTTCTTCGACGAGTTCCAGGTGTACGCAGGCGCGGGCTACGCGGTCCTCTTCTCGAACCCGCGCGGCGGCTCCGGTCACTCGGAGGAATGGGGCCGCGCCATTCGCGGCCCGATCGACGGCGGCGGCCCCGGCTGGGGAACCGTCGACTTCGAGGACGTGATGGGCGTCGTCGACACCGCGCTCGAGAAGTTCGACTTCGTCGACGGCGACCGGCTCGGCATCATCGGCGGCTCGTACGGCGGCTTCATGACGTCGTGGGCGATCGCGCACGACAACCGGTTCAAGGCCGCGATCTCCGAGCGCGCCGTCAACCACATGGTGAGCGCCGCCGGCTCGAGCGACCTCTTCTGGGTGTTCCACGACCAGTTCGGCGGCCACTGGTTCGACCACGTCGACACGTGGCTCGAGCTCTCACCGGCGACGTATGCGAAGAACATCGAGACGCCCGTGCTCGTCCTCCATTCGGAGAACGACCTGCGCTGCAACGTCGAGCAGGGCGAGCACCTCTTCACCGAGCTGCGGCTTCTCGGCAAGGAGGTGGAGATGCTCCGCTTCCCGGCGGAGAGCCACGAGCTCACGCGCAGCGGCTCGCCGATCCACCGCGTACAGCGCTTCGAAGCCGTTATCGAGTGGTTCGACCGCTACCTGAAGTAGCGCGTTACCAGCTGTCCCAGTGCACCATCGAGTCGAGCGGCTTACGCTTGCCCGGCTTGAAGTCGGTGCCGATCGTGTATGCGAGCGGGATGAGCGCGACCTGCGTCACCTCGTCGTAGGGGATATCGAGGATTTCCGCCGCCGCGCGCTCGTGCATGAGGTGGAACGTCGTCCACACGGTGCCGAGCCCGCGGGCGCGCGCGGCGAGCATGAACGACCACGCCGCCGGGATGATCGACCCGAACATCGACGCGACGAGCGGATTCGACTTGCCCTCGTAGCGGCCGACGACGCACGGGATGACGTGCACCGGCACCTCGTGGATGTGGTCGGCGAGATGCACGACGGCGTCGCCGATGCGCGCCATCTGCCCCTCGCGCGGCCCGCCGCCGCGCTGGAGGTACGGGAATGCGACCTCGCGCCAGAGCTCGCCGAGCGCCGCGCGCTTCTCCGCGTCGGTGACGACGACGAAGTGCCAGTTCTGCGAGTAGCTCGCGGTCGGCGCCTGCTGGGCCACCCGGAGGCATTCCTCGACCACCTCGGGCTCCACCGGACGAGTGAGATCGAGTCGCTTGCGAACTGCGCGGGTGGTGGACAGCAGCTCGTCGGGCGTCAGGTCGAGCACGGCCGCACCCTATCGGGTGACGCGGATCGGACGATTTCGGGAGTTCCCGCGGCGCGAAAGCGGCTCGATAGTGAGGGCATGGCGGCTTTGCGGCTGACGCCGGTCGAAATGCGGCTGCTCCACATCCTGGCCTCGAACGCCGGGCGAATCATGTCGCCCGAGCAGCTCGGCCACCTCGTGTGGGGGCGCCTCTCGCGGAGAGAGGCGGAGAGGGCGCGACTCTACGTCGGCTACCTGCGCGAGAAGATCGAGGACGACCCCGCGCGGCCGAAGTACATCGAGACCATTCGCGGCCGCGGCTACCGCTACCGGACGATGGCCCCGGGAGGAATCGAACCTCCGCGCGCAGCTTCGAAGGCTGCCGCTCTATCCGCTGAGCTACGGGGCCGAGCGAGCTAAAGGGTATCCCTGAGCTAGGCCGCGACGGGAGCGCCGTACTTGCGCTTCAGGTACGCGAGGTACGGCTTCGCGTCGATCGTCGTGCCCGTGGCTCGTCGCAGCGTCTCCTGCGGCGTGAACTTGCGGCCGTACTCGTGCACGTTGTCGGCGAGCCACTCGCGCAGGGCAGTGAAGTCGCCGCGCTCGATGCGCTCCTCGAGATCGGGGACGTCCTCCTCGATCTTCTCCCAAATCTGCACCGACATGATCGTGCCGAGGAGGTACGTCGAGAAGTACCCGATGTGGCCCGAAGCCCAGTGCGTGTCCTGCAGCACGCCGTTCGAATCGTCCGGCACCTCGACGCCGAGGTACTCGTCCATCTTCTCCGCCCAGCGTTGCGGCAGGTCGCGCAGCTCGACGCGCCCGTTGACGATGTCCTGCTCGAGCTCGAACCGGAGGATGACGTGCATCCCGTACGTGACCTCGTCCGCGCGGATGCGGATGAGTGACGGCTGCACGCGGTTGATCCCCGCATAGAAGCGCTCGAGCTCGACGTTGCGGAACTGGTCGGGGAAGACCTGCTGCAGGCGCGGATAGAGAAAGCGCCAGAACGGCATGCTGCGCCCGACGAGGTTCTCCCACATGCGGCTCTGCGACTCGTGCAGGCCGAGCGACGCGCCGGTGCCGATCGGCAGGTGCGCGAACCGGCGCGGGATCTGGTGCTCGTACAGCCCGTGCCCGTACTCGTGCATCGTCGAGAAGAGCGACTTGAGGCTGTCCTCGTAGTAGTGCGTCGTGATGCGGATGTCGTCGATGCCGGCGCCTCCCGCGAACGGATGCTCGGTCGGGTCGATCCGCCACGAGTCCGGACGGTGGCCGAACAGGTCGACGACCTCGTGGTCGAGCGCCACCTGGCGATCGAGCGGGAAGTGGCCGTGCAGGAACGAGTCGTCCACCTCGCGGTCGCGCAGCTCGGCGATGAGCGGCACGAGCTCCGTCTTGACCTCGTCGAAGATGCGCGTAACCTCCGCGGTCTTCATCTCCGGCTCGAAGTCGTCGAGGAGAACGTCGTACAGCTCGTCCTGTGGGCCGAAGCACTCGACGTAGCGGTGACGCAGCTCGACGTTGCGCTCCAGCGGGCCGAGGAAGAGCCCGAAGTCGTTCGTCTCCTTCGCCTTCACCCAGATCGGGTTCGCCTCCGCCGATGCGACAGCCATCTCCCCGCGCAGCTCGACCGGAACCTGCACCGCCTTGTCGTACATCCGCCGTGCGAGCCGGACGAGGCCGGCTTCGTCGGAGTCCGGGTCGAGCGAGCCTGCGTCGATCTCACCGAGCAGGCGGCCGACCTCGGGATCGGTGAGCTTCTCGTGCGCGAGCCGCTGGAGAAGCGCGATGTGCTGCGCGCGGTGGCCGACGCCTGCCGGCGGCATCGTCGTCCGCTGGTCCCACACGAGTAACTGGGCGACGTCCCCGATGCCGTGCAGGTCGGTGAGACGCGTCTTCAGCCGGGCGAGAGCATCAGCCACGGCCCGTCACCCTACTAAAGTCCAACGTATGGCGAGGTACATCCTGCGGAGGGTGCTGCTCGCAGCGTCGGTCGTCGCCGGCGTGTCGGTCGCCGCGTTCGTCGGATTCGGCCTCTCGCTCGATCCGAGTTATCCGCTGGCGTTCAAGCCGCAGGAGCAGGCGGTCGTGCGGGCGTACTACCACCTCGGCGATCCCATCCTGTCGCGGTACTGGCGCTGGTTCACCGGCCTCTTCCACCACGGGTTCGGCGCCACGGTCTCGACGCAGGTCGGCGGCGCTCCTCCGCAGCTGCTTTCGTTGGGCGAGCCGATCGGTCCGCAGCTGATCCGCGCGACAGAGATCAGCGCGGCGCTCGTCGGGCTCGCGCTCGTCTTCGTCGCGCTCGGAAGCGTGGCGGTAGGCGTGTTCGGCGCCGAGCGGCGGCGCTACCGCGCGGACATCGGCACGCGCACGCTCGCCTACGTCGGAGCGGCCGTCCCGACGTTCCTTCTCGCCGACATCTTCCGGCGAGCTCTCGCCCCTAACCCAAAGGCCGTTTTCAGCCACGGCGTCTTCACGCTGACGGCCCACGCGGGCTGGTTCGTCCTCGGACCGCCGACCGGCGGGCCGATCGACTGGTTCCGGCATCTCTTCCTGCCTGCGGCGGTGCTCGCGGTCGGCCTTATCGGCATCTACGCCCGCTACGTCCGCTCGGCGATGACGACCGAGCTCGCGCGCCCCTACGTCACGGTTGCGCGCGCGAAGGGCCTGACGGAGCGTCGCGTCCTCCTCCGCCACGCGCTGCGGAACTCGCTCGTCCCGGTGACGGCGCTGCTGTCCCTGGATATCGGCGCCGTCGTCGGTGCGTCGATCGCCGCCGACGGCATCTTCGGCTCGGGAGGGCTCGCCACCGAGTTCCTGGGCGGGCTCGGGCACGCCGATCCATTCGAGCTGACGGCGATCGTCGTCATGAGCGCGATCGTCGTCTGTGGGTTCACCTTCATCGGCGACATCGTCGTCGGCCTGCTCGACCCCCGACTTACGACGACGTAGTCGGATTCAACGCGTCGTCGAGTGCGTCACCGGCGAACGCGACCGCAAGAAGCGTGAGGACGAGCAGCCCCGCGGGGATGAAATACAGCCACCACACGTCGGTGATCGAGGGGCCGCCGACGACGTCAGTTGCATTCGCGGCATCTGCGAGCAGGCCTCCGAGCGTCGGGCGCTCGGGCTGGTTGTAGCCGTAGCCGAGGTAGTCGACCGTCGCGATGATGACGATCGACTGGCCAATGACGGACGTCGCGGCGACGATGATCGCGCCGGTCGCGTTCGGCAGGATGTGGCGGAAGAGAACGCGAAGCCCCGACGACCCGGACGCCTCCGCCGCTTCGACGTACTCGTTCCGCTGGAGCGACGCGACCATCGCCCGAGTGACCCGCGCGATCCCCGTCCACAAGAGCCCCATCAGCCACAGACCGTCGGTCAGCGGCGAAAGCGGCAGCCTCGACCAGACCGCGAGGACGATGAGCACCGCGATCGCCGGAACGGCGACGACGACTCGTGTCGCCCAGCTCACGACGTCGTCGAACCAGCCCCCGTAGTAGCCCGCGAGGGCGCCGACTACGACGCCGACGACCGTTGCGCCGCCGGCGCAGACGAGCGCCGACAACGACGTCTCACGAATGCCGTAGAGGAGCTGCGTGAAGAAGTCGCGCCCGAGCGGATCCGTCCCGAGGAAGTGGTGCGCCGTCAGCGGCGGCTGCGGATGCGTGATGAACTGGACGAACTCCTGGCCGGGGTAGTACGGCGCGATTACACCGGCGAGCGCGCCGACGACGACCAACACGACGAGCAGTGCGAGTGCGGCCACCCCGAGCGGCCGCCGCCGAGAGCGCGCAAGCGCCTGCCGCCAGGGTCCGAGGCGCGCGTTCACGAGGGTGGCGGACGGGATTCGAACCCGCGACCACCGGGACCACAACCCGGGGCTCTACCAACTGAGCTACCGCCACCGCGAAGCGGCTACAGGGTACCTCTCGCGCCCACGCGGCTCTTCGCGAACTCCTCGATCATCGCCTCGTTGAATGCCGGGATGTCATCCGGCTTGCGGCTCGTGACGATCCCCGAGTCGACGACGACCTCATCGGCTTGCCCGAGCGCGCGAACTCGCGCACGAACGTGACGGCGTTCTCGTCGCCGCGAAGCTGGTCGGGTTCCCGACTCCGCCGGGCACGAGGAGCGCGTCGTAGTCGTCGACCGAGATCTCCTCGACCGTCTTGTCGACCTCGATCTTCTTCCCCGGATCGAAGTGGTCGAAGCCCTGGATCTCGCCGTCGTGGATCGAGACGACGTCGATGTCCGCGCCAGCGGCCTCGAGCGCCTTGCGCGGCTTCTCCAGCTCGACGAGCTCGAACATGTCGGCGGCGAGGATCGCAACCTTCTTGCCTGCGAGCGGCTTGTCCGCCATGAGGCGACCTCCCGTTCGATTTCGCCGCGAGTACCCGTTCGGAGGCCGCTGTACCCTCTGCTCTGCCGAAAGCGCCCGTAGCTCAGTGGACAGAGCGGCGGACTTCTAATCCGCGGGTCGGAGGTTCGAATCCTCCCGGGCGCGCTTGTTGTAAGGGCTTCGCAAGGCGTCGTTTGGAATTCGGTGGCGGCGGAACCGTTTGCCAGCAGTCCAGGGTTCGACGCAAATGATGCGAAGGAACCTCATCCGCGCTGTCATTGCGACAGCACTGCTGGCAGCGACGTTCGCCGCCGGCGCCAACGCAGGAGTCGGTGCTGCTGTATCCGCCTCGCTGCCAGGCTTGTGCGACGTGAGCCCGGCAGTCAGCGCGCTGCTCGGGTGCCCGTCGCACCAGCCGTCAAACCCGACCTCCTCCTCGTCCTCGGCGCCGACGTCGACCGGCAACTCGCGCACGACCGCCGCCACGGCCGCGGCCGCGCCGGCGCAGCTGCAGCCGTCGCCGGCCATCGCGACGGCGAGCACGAAGACGACGTACGTGCCGAACGTCGTCGTCGTCCGTTTCCGCGCCGGAGCCGGCGCGCGGGCGCAAGCGCAGCTGCTGCACCGAATCGGCGCGCGGACGCGCGAGCGGATTGCCCAGCTTCGCGTCGCGGTCGTCTCCGTCGGGTCAGTCGCGCGCGCGCAGGCGAAGCTCGACGCGTCGCCGCTCGTCACGCACGCGACGCGCGACGAGGTCATGCACGTCCTCGGCAGCGTGCCCGACGACGCCTTCTTCTCGTATCAGTGGGGATTCCGGCAGGCCGGCTTCGACACGATCTGGCAGCGGCCGAGCAGCGGCCGCCCGGTGATCGTCGCGGTCCTCGACACGGGGGTCGACGCGACGCAGCCGGACCTCGCGGGGGCCGTCCGCCCCGAGATCAACCTCATCTCCGGCAGCACCGTCACCGGTGACGACAACGGCCACGGGACCGCGGTCGCGGGCGTCATCGCCGCTCTCGCCAACAACGGTGTCGGCGGGGCGGGCGTGTGCGCCGCCTGCTCGATCCTCCCGATCAAGGTGATGGGGAGCAACGGCAACGGCGACCTCGCGACGGTCGCCGCCGGGATCGTGCGCGCCGCCGACATGCACGCGCGCGTGATCGATCTCAGCCTCGGCGGGCCGCAAGGCCTCGACGCGCTCCAACAGGCGGTGTCGTACGCAATGTCGAAGGGCGCGATCGTCATTGCGGCCGCCGGCAACAGCGGACAGGCGACGCCGTTCTTCCCCGCGAACTACCCGGGTGTCATCTCCGTCGCGGGGAGCAACCAGGCGGACCATCTGTACGGGTGGTCGGAGCACGGCACGTGGATCGCCGTCTCCGCTCCCGGCTGCAACGTCGCACCGCTTCTCCACGGGGGGTACGGACAGTTCTGCGGGACCTCCTCGGCGACGCCACTCGTCGCCGGGCTTGCGGGAATCATGGTCGCCGCACATCCGAGCGTGACCAACACGCGCGTTGCGTCGGCGATCGAGCGAACTGCAAAGCGGATACGCGCGGGCGTCCGCTTCGGGCGAATCTCTGCGGCGGCCGCGCTCGCCGCGGCGGGTTGAAAGGCAGGGGTCTGAATGAAACGTCGAATCATCATCGGGGCGATCGCGCTCGTCGCGATCGCGATCGCGGCGTCGTCGGCTTCGGCCGGCGGAAACATCGCCAACGGATCGGTCGGCACCGCGCAGGTCGGCTCGAGCGGCGCTTCACCGACGGCCTCGGTCACGGGTGGCGTTGTGACAGCAACGGTCACCGTGCCGGTCACGATTATCGGGAACGGGGGCAACACCTCGAACGGCTCGATCGGCACCGTGCAGGCCGGTGACGGCAATAGCTCGAGCGGCTCGATCGGAACCGCGCAGGTCTCGTCCGTGCACGGCCGCCCGGCAGTGCACACCAACGCCGGCATCGTGCACGCGAGCGCGTCGGCGCCGGCAAGCATTCCCGGAACGGGGCCGAACACCGCGCGCGGGTCGATCGTGACCGTGCAGGTCGGCGGCGGCCACTCGACGAGCGGATCGATCGCGCAGGTGCGTGTGAACCATCCGAGTGCGAAACCGTCCGCAGCCATCGGCACTGGGACAGGGACGCTCGTCCACCTCGGAGCCGCGGGGCAGCCCACCGTGGTGCTCCTGCTCGGGCCTCCGAAGGTGCGCACGAGGGTCGCCGCTGAACTGACGCACGACTTCACGTTCGATCCGGCGAACCTCCTGTTCCAGGCGACGGCCGTCGGCGTCCGTCCGGACGTCCTCGCCGCCGTCGACCCGATCGCCGCGCTCACGTTCGGCGGCGTCATCACAACCGGCCCGAACGGCGGCAACTCCGCCCCCGATTCGCTCGGCACCGCGCAGATCGGCTCGGTGACGGTCGCGCCGGTCGTCGGCCTCCACTCGGCGGCGCTCGGAACGCGGGCGACAGCAAGCGGCGGGAGCGGCGTCGACGGCATCGGCTCGAACCTCGCCGACTCGTCGCTTGGGAGCATCCAGGCGGGCGGCGGCAACACCGCCTCCGGCTCCGCCGGCACGATCCAGACCGGCGGGCTCTTCCTCGCACCGTCCGGCAGCCTGGTCACGCCGTACGGCACCGCCGGGCTCGGCGGGGCGAGCGGCATCGCCGGCGGCTCGAACAGCGCAGCCGGGTCGCTCGGCACCGTGCAGATCGGCGGCGGCAACACGAGCAACGGCTCGGCCGGATCTGCGCAGGTCGGCAGCCTCTCGGTCGGCCCCACCGCGCAGACGAGCGGAACGCCTGCGGGCAACGCGTCCGTCGGCGGCGCGAGCAGCATCGCCGGAAGCGGCAACAACGCGAACGGCTCGCTCGGCACCGCGCAGATCGGAGGCGGCAACGGCTCGAACGGATCGGGCGGCACCGCCCAGTCGAGCGGCATCACCCTCGGCCAGCACGTGACCGCCGGCGGCGTCACCGCCGGCGCACCGACGAACGTCGGCAGCGGGGAAGGCAACAGCGCCAACGGCTCGCTCGGGACCGCGCAGGTCGGCGGCGGCAACACCGCCGACAACTCGGTCGGTACCGCGCAGGTCGGTTCGCCACCGCAGCAGTCGTCCGGCAGCCCGTCGCCGGGCGTGCACGAGCTGTCGTCGTCCGCGCCAGCCGCACTACCGGCGAGAAGCGCGGCCGGGACGACTCCGTCGGCGGCCGGGCGGCCGGCCGCGGCGACGCACTCGTCGAGCTCGTCCTCGGGCTCCAAGCGGACTGCGACGCCGGTGCTCGGCGCACGTCATACGAAGGGCGGGACGCTCCCGTTCACCGGCATCGACCTGCTCTACGCGGCACTCGCCGGGCTCGTGCTCACCGGCGTGGGCCTAGGGCTGAGGCGTCGAACTAGCGCCTGACGCCGAAGTCGGTCGTCACGATCGTCACTGCGAGCCCCTGGTAGACGCCGGGGGCTCGCGGCGTGTGGACCGCAGACACGCCGATCTCGCGCCAGTTCGGGTCGAGCATGTTCTTCAGGTGCTCGGGACTCGCCTCCCACATCGTCAGCGCCTTCTGCGCGTCGACGGCGGGCGACGACCAGAGGAGGTTCTCGCCGACCGACCAGTAGCCGAAATGGCTCGACGGGTAGAACACCTGGATCCGCTTCCAGAACGCGGTGCCGTCGAACGAGTTGTGGGCGAAGTAGCCGTCGGTCTCCATCTGCTGCGAGTGGCTGCGCGCAGCGGCGGTGAGCGACGCGGAGAGGCGTAGCGTCGACAGGTGATGCGCCGCGCGGAACGCGTTGATGTCCGTGAGGACACCCTGCTCGAGCGACGACAGTGACACCGCCGGCCGGCTGGGCGCCGCGTGCGCTCCCGTCGCGGTGACGACGGCGGCGAGGACTGCTGCCGCGAGCATGGCCCCCCTGCGCATCTTCAAGCAGAGTCGCGACCGGGGAGGGCGCCGTCTATGGGCCGTTCGGCCGGTTCTTCGGGACCGAAGGTCCTACCGTCGGCCAGAATGCCCGGGATGACTCTCCGGGCCGGACCGCTGGAGCACGACGCGACGCTGCCGGACGGCCGCGTCGTGCACGTCCGGATCGGGATCCCCGAGGACGGCTACATCCGCCAGCAGGACATCCGGACGATCACCGTCGAGCTGACCGGGCACAGCGAGCACCTCGCCGCGGTGAACAGCGTCCTCGACCCGGATCAGGTGACCGAGGCGCTCGACCTCATGCGCCGAATCGTCAGCGGCCTGGAGAGCGGCGAGCTCGCTCCCACCGCCGGCGCGATCGCGCCGCTCGCGGATACGCTGCCGTGACGTGAGCGCTGCGACGCTGCATACGAACCAGGGTGCGATCGCGATCGAGCTCTTCGAGGACGACGCACCGAAGACGGCCGACAACTTCGTCTCGCTCGCGCACGACGGCTTCTACGACGGCGTCGTCTTCCACCGCATCATCCCCGACTTCATGATCCAGGGCGGCGACCCGACCGGCACCGGCTCGGGCGGGCCCGGCTACACGTTCGAGGACGAGTTCAACGACCATCGCATCGAGCGCAGCGCGCTCGCGATGGCGAACGCCGGCCCGAACACGAACGGGAGCCAGTTCTTCATCGTCACCGCGGACGCATGCCCTTGGCTCGACGGCAAGCACACCGTGTTCGGCCGCGTCACCGACGGCATGAACGTGGTCGACGCCATCTCCGCGCTCGAGACCGACGCGCGCAACCGGCCGCGCAACGACGTCGTCATCGAGCGGGTCGACCTCGCTCTATGACGTAGGCGGGGGTGCGCGGCAAGTTCGCCGCGTCACACTCGCCGACTCCGTCAGCATCGAGTAGTCGGCGCCTGCCTGCTCCTCGCGCAGGAAGCGCGAGAGATAGAAGGCGAAGACGACGAAGAAGACGACCGCTTCCTCCGCCGCCATCGTCACGCCGGCGATCTGCTGGTCGACCTCGGGGGACGGCCCCCACGTGCGCGGCGCGTGCTCGTAGAAGGCGTAGACGGGATGCGGGAAGAGCGCGAGGACGAGGCCGAGCGGCGACGCGAGCACGAACGCGCCGAAGAGGTACGCGGCCTTCGCGCCGGCGGAGTAGCGGCCGTGCATAACCGGCCACCACAGGCAGATGCCTGCGAGCAGATACGTGACGTGCTCCACGTGCAGGAGCGAATGCGGATGTCGCAGTGCGAAGTCGTACACCCACGGGAGGTGCCACGCGAAGTACGTCACGAGCCACACGGGCAGCGCGACGAGCGGCCGGAAGAGCGGAACGTCTCGCGCGCGAGCTGCGAGCGCCGGCGGAACCGCGAGCACGAGCAGCCCCGGCGCCCATTCCGCAAGGACGACGTTCTGGAGAAGGTGCGCCCAGAGGAACGTGTGGATCGCGAACGGCTGCAGCTTCGTCGCGAACGCGAAGAAGATCAGCGCGAGCGCGGCGAGCATCGGGAGCGGCCGCGCGCGCAGCGCGACGGCGGCGAGCGCGAGCAGCGGGACGAGGGCGACGGCCTCCGCCGAGGCGTACATGCGGCTACCCTAGATCGGACGCGCCCGTGGTGAAGCGGAATCACGCGAGGCTTCCATCCTCGAGTCGCCGGATCATCCCCGGCCGGGCGCTTCCGTCCGATTCACAATGTACGTTGTCTGTTATGAAAACAGACGAGCGTGAGAGAGGTCGCAAAGCTGATCGGCGTCTCGCAATCGTCGGCAAGCGTGTGGGTTCGCGACGTAGAGCTCAGCCTTGCTCAACGGCGTGCGCTTGACGAACGTGGCGAACGCGGTCGCGATGCAGCGCGGGCGCGCAGACCCGAAGAGATGAGGGCGCAGCGGCGCAGTTATCAGGAACACGGGCGACGTCTCGCGCGCGAGCGCGGCGCGCGCTACGCGGCGGGCTGCATGCTCTACTGGGCCGAGGGTGCGAAGCGGCGCAATTCGGTGAAAATCACCAACTCGGAGCCGGAACTGCTCGCGTTCTTCGCCGACTTCCTTCGCTCCGAGCTCGACGTGCCCTCGAGCGCAATGCGCCTCTCGTGCAAATCTTTTCGCCGACCACGTCGCAGTACGCGCATCGTGCAGACGATCTACGGCTCCATCCAGGAGTACGGCGGCTTCGACCGCCCCGCGTGGCTCGACTAGGCTCGCGGCGATGCCGTCTCTCACCGACGCCGAGCTCGTCTCCCGCTGCCGCGCCGGCGATCCCGACGCGTGGAACGAGCTCGTCGAACGGTTCTCGCGCTACGTCTACGCGATCTGCGTCCAGGCGTTCCGTCTCCACCCCGAGGATGCCGAGGATGTGTTCCAGGACGTCTTCGCGCGCGTGTACGAGCATCTCGACCGGCTCCGTAGCGACGAGGCCGTTCGGCCGTGGATCGCGCAGCTGACGCGGCGCCTGTGCATCGACCGGTTGCGCGCGTCCCGCCGCGAAGCGCCGGTGGACGCCGAAGAGCTCGAGCCGGCCGACGTGGACGAGACACTCGCCCGGCTCGACGAGGCGATGGCCGTCCGTGCCTCGCTCGACGCGGTCGGCGACCCCTGCCGCGAGATCCTCGACCGCTTCTTCGCCCGCGACCAGAGCTACCGGACGATCGGCGACGCGCTCGGCCTGCCGTCCGGGACGATCGCCAGCCGCATCTCCCGCTGCCTCGCGAAGCTCCGCACCGAGCTGGAGGGAAGATCGTGACCTGCCCCGCCGTCTTGAGTTCGAGATGACCGGATACGACGAAGAGCGGATCGCCTCGCTGCTCCGCCTCCTTCCGCCGCCCCCGACGGGCTGGATCGAGGCTGCCGGCGAGCTGCCGCTCGCCCGGGCGGCGACCGAGTCGATCGTCGCGCGCGCGGAGGCGGATGCAGCCTTCCGGGCCCGGCTCGTCGCGGATCTCGAAGCCGCCGTCGAGGAAGCCGGCTACGAGGCGACTCCCTCCGTTCTCGCCTCGCTGCGGCTCCGTCTCGATGGCGACTGAAGCACGCGGGGGCGCCCTGGTCGACAATTCGTCCATGGCGTCCCCGGCCGACTCCGAGCCGATCGGCGCGACCGCGCTCGCGACCGCGGCGACCGCTGCGGCGTTCGCGCTGGCCGAGATCGCGCGCGCGTCCGACCGCGCGGCGATGGCGGCGCAAGCCGAGGTGCTCCGCCTGCGCGTCGCCGGCGCAGCGAGGATCAACGCGCTGCGCTATCCACGGGCGCTCGCGGCGCAGGAGACGACCGCAGCGCTGCCGGAGGATCGACGCGATTGGGAGATCGGCCAGGCCTACGCGCGCGCCGCCGAGCCGCCGCTCGAGCTTGCGCACATCGCCGCCGACATCGCCGAGCTCGGCGCGGCCATCGTCGGCGAGGCGCTCGCCGGACTGCGCGCGGATGCAGCTGCGGCGACGATCCTCGCGGCCGGCGCCGCGCGCGGCGCGGTTCACCTCGTTGCGATCAACCTGACCGCTGCGCCGAACGACGATCGTGTTGCAGCGGCTCGACGGTGTGCGGAGACGGCTGAACGCGCTGCATCGCAGGCTGCGGCGGCTCTCTGAGCCCGCGACTCCTCTCGAACTCCGCGTCGATCTCCGCGCCGAGCAGAAGCGCCATCCCGCTCAGCCACAGCCACGTCAGCATGACGATCACCGCCGAGAGCGATCCCCACGTCTTGTTGTACGAGCCGAACGCACTCGAGTAGAAGGCGAAGGCGCCCGAGGCGGCGAGCCACAACAGGGCCGCGAAGAACAGCCCCGGCGAGATGAACTTCCATTCGCGCTCGTCGTCGTCGGGGCCGAGGTAGAGCAGCGTCCCGAATGCCACGAGGAGTCCCGCGAGCAGGATCGGCCACTGCGCGATCCACCAGATCCAGCCGACCGCACCGCCCGCCGCGCCCGCGTGGGATGCGACGAGATGCTCCACCTCGGGACCGAAGATGAGGAGCACGGCGACGAGCAGGAACGCGGCGCCGAGCGCGAAGACCATCTTGACGGCAATGAGCCGCCTGCGCAGGAACTTGCGCTCGTCCTTGTGCCCGTATGCCATGTTGATCGCGGTCATGTAGCTCGTCATCGCCCCCGTCGTCGACCAGATCGCGAGCAGAAAGCCGACGATGGTGAGGACGACGCTCTGCGCCGGATGCGCGTCCAGACGCTTGAGGCTCCCGTCGAGGAGCGTCGCCGCTTGCGCCGGCATGACGTGGCTCAGGTGCTGCGTGAGCGACGTGATCGTCGACGGGCCGACCGCGAGCGTGAAGACGCCGACAACGACGAGGAGAGTCGACGGGATCGCGAAGAACGTGCTGTACGCGAGCGCGGAGGCGAGCATCGTCCCGTTGTGCTGGAGAAACGACTTACCCGCCCGGACGAGGATCGAGCGCCACGTTGCCATTGCGGGATGGTATGACCACCGCCGTGGAGAAACACACACACGTCATCGTCGGAGCCGGCTCGGCCGGGCTCGCGGTCGCAGCACTGCTCCGCCGCGACGGCATCGAACCGGTCGTGCTCGAAGCCGGCCCGGAGCCGGGCGCCGCATGGCGCGACCGCTACGACCGGCTGCGCCTGCACACGCCGCGGCTGCTGTCCGGCCTGCCGGGCCTGCGCATCCCGCGGCGCTACGGGCGCTGGGTGCGGCGCGACGACCTGCTCGAGTACTTCCGGGAGTACGCGAACGCGCACGGCATCGACGTTCGCACCGGCGTCCACGTCGACCGCATCGACCCGGGCTGGCGGCTGGACACGTCGGCCGGAACGATGGAGGCGGAGACGGTGATCGTCGCGACCGGCTACAACGGCGCGCCGTTCATCCCCGACTGGCCGGGGCGCGAGGAATTCGCAGGCGAGCTGATCCACTCGTCGGAGTACCGCAACCCGACGCCGTACCGCGGCCGCGACGTCCTCGTCGTCGGCGCCGGGAACTCCGGAGCGGAGATCGCGACCGACGTCGCCGACGGCGGAGCATCGCGCAGCCGCCTGTCGGTGCGCACGCCGCCGCAGATCGTCCGGCGTGCGACCGCGGGCATCCCGGCGCAGCTGATCGGCATCGGCATTCGCAAGCTGCCCGGCGGCTGGGTCGACCCGCTCACGAAGGCGCAGCGGAAGGTGTCGATCCCCGATCTCAGCGCGCAGGGACTACCGCGCCCGGATGTCGGCGTCCGCTCCGCGTTCATCGCGACCGGCACGACGCCGATCCTCGACGTCGGCATCGTCTCGGCGATCAAGCACGACCGCGTCGAGGTCGTCGCCGCGGTCGAGCGCTTCGACGGCGCTGATGTCCTGCTTGCGGACGGATCGCGCATCGCACCGGACGCGATCATTGCGGCGACCGGCTTCCGCGCCGGGCTCGACTCGCTGGTCGGACACCTCGACGTGCTCGGCCCGCGCGGCCTGCCGATGAAGACGGACGGCGAGCCCGTCCTACCCGGGCTGTGGTTCGTCGGCTTCATGCCGACGCTCGGCGGACAGCTGCGCGAGGGAAGCATCGCCGCCGTCAAGGTGGCGGCGGCGGTGATTGCTGATCGGGGCGGCCGGATCTGAACCGGCGACCTCTCGGTCCCAAACCGAGCGCTCTACCAGGCTGAGCTACGCCCCGTCTGACCAGGAGGCTAGCGTGCGCGCGTGACCGAGCCGCTTCTGCCGTCCCGGGAGCCTCCGCGCGACCGGCGGCCGGTTCTCGGCTACACGATGGTCATCGTCGCCGCGACGATGTTCGGCCTGAACGGCGCCGTGTCGAAGGTCGCGCTCTCGTCCGGCCTCTCGTCGCTCCGCCTCACGGAGGCGCGCTCGGCCGGCGCCTGCATCGCGCTCACGCTGTTCGCGCTCGTCCGCGCGCCGTCGTCGCTGCGCGTCGAGCGCCGCGAGCTGCCGAGCCTCGCGCTCTTCGGCGTGGTCGGCGTCGCGTTCGTCCAGCTCTTCTACTTCCTCGCCATCCATCGCCTGCCGGTCGGGATCGCGCTCCTCATCCAGTACATCGGCCCGGTGCTCGTCGCGATCTGGGCGCGGACCTTCGGGCACGAGCACGTGCGCCGCCGCATCTGGCTCGCGCTCGCGCTCTCGCTCGCCGGCCTCACGCTGATGGTGCAGCTCTGGCACGGCGTCAGCCTCGACGGCCTCGGCGTCACCTACGCGCTCATCGCCGCAGTCGTGTTCGCGGTCTATCTCCTCCTCGCGGAGCACGAGGTGCAGAAGCGCGAATCGATCCCGCTGCTCGCGTGGGGCTTCTTCTTCGCCGTCGTCTTCTGGACGATCGTGCAGCCGTGGTGGAGCTTTCCCGCGTCGGCCGCCGGTCGCACGGTCTCGCTCCAGGGCCACCTCAGCTCTCTGCACCTACCCGTGTGGGCGCTCGTCCTCTGGGTGATCGTGCTCGGCTCCGCTCTCCCGTTCGCGCTCATCGTCGGCGCGATGCGGCACATCTCGGCGACGCAGGTCGGCGTCACCGCGATGCTCGAGCCCGTCGTCGCGACAATCGCCGCGTGGGTGTGGCTGCGCGAGTCGCTCTCGGCGACGCAGCTCGCGGGCGCCGCGGTCGTGCTCGCCGGCATCGGGCTCGCGCAGACAGCGAGATAACCCCTTCGAGGGACGAAAGTCCCGACGTCGCCTGCGACCCTGGTTGCGGGCCGAGGGCTGAGTTCGTCGGGAGGGCTCGAAGGGCGCCGCGAGGCGCCCTTCGCCTATTCCGCCTGCATAAGCGAGCGCAGCTCGGCGAGCTTCTCGCCCCGGAGCTCGTCGCGCTCGCCGCGGTCGATACGGTCGAGCAGCTCGCGCACGAGCGGCGCGAGGTCGAGCGGGTTGAACGGCTTCGTGACGTAGTCGACCCCGCCGATGTCGAGGCCGCGCGCACGGTCGCGAAACTCGGCGCGCGCCGTGAGGAAGATGATCGGGATCTCGCTCGTCCGCTCGTCCTCGAGCAGCTCCTCGGCGACACGCCACCCGTCGAGCCGCGGCATCATCACGTCGAGCAGCACGACGTCGGGCCGCTGGTCGCGCGCGAGGTCGAGGCCGCTCGGCCCGTCGCCGGCCTCGATCACCTCCATCCCCTCGGCCTCGAGGTTGACACGACAGAGCAGCCGGATCGGCGCCTCGTCGTCGATGACGAGGACTCGGGTCACGAGCTGTTCCCTGCGAGCGGTAGTTCGATCGCGAACGTGGATCCCTCTCCTTCTCTCGAGCTGACCGAGATCTTTCCACCCATGGCGGTCACCAGGCCGCGGGCAATGAACAATCCGAGCCCCGTCCCGCCCGCTCCGACCCGCGCCTCGGCGTCGGTGCCGCGGTAGAACTTGCGGAAGATTTGCTCCTGGTCGGAGAGCGGGATGCCGAATCCCTCGTCCGCGACGACGAGCTCGACGCTGTCGTTCTTCCGCTCGGCGGCGACGCGAACCGTCCCGCCGGCAGGCGAGTAGCGCACCGCGTTGTCGAGCAGGATCGCAAACACCTGTAGGAGCTTCTCCGGGTCCGCCTTCGCTGCGACCGGCTCCTCCGGCAGGTCGAGGACGAACGACTGGCCGTTCGCGCTGCCCGCCTGCATGACCGCCTCGCCGACGACCTCGCGCACGTCCGTCGTCGCGATCCGGACCTGGAGGTCGCCCGTGTCAAGCCGCGCGACGTTGAGCAGGGCGTCGACGATCTGCGTCAGCCGCTGCGACTCGGACGCGATGTAGCCCATGAACGTCGTCCGCTCCTCCTCGCCGAAGAGCACGTCCTGCCGCAGCAGCGTCTCGGCGAAACCGTAGATGGACGTCAACGGCGTGCGCAGCTCGTGCGACACGGTGGAGACGAAGTCGGACTTCATCTGCTCGACGAGCCTGTCCGCCGAGATGTCGCGGAACGCGAAGATGCGGCCGGCGACCGCGCCGACCGGATCGCGCATGACCGCCTCGCTGACGGACAGCCATACCTCTTCCCGCCCGCGCTTGATCGGAACGAGCCGCTCGCCCGCGGGCGACTCGGGGTCGAATTCCAGATTCCGCTGTAGCACCTCGAACGGTGTATGCCCCAAAGCGTCCTCGGCCGGAACACCCGTGATCTTCTCGGCCGCCGCGTTCCAGAGCACTACCGTCCCCTCGCGGTCGACGGCAACGATCCCGTCGGCGATGTTCGCGAGGATCGCCACGCTCCGCTCGCGTTCCAGCGCGACGCGCTGGTAGAGCTCGGCGTTCGCCAGTGCGGCCGCCGTGCTCGCGCCGAGCGCGAGCAGCGCGTCGACCTCCTCCTCGCGCCAGGCGCGGGGCCGCGCGCCGTATACGGCAAGCACACCGCGAGGCGAGCCCTCGGCCCCCGGGAGCGGCACACCGAGATACGCCGCGTTCCCAGCCGCCAGGATCGGGTCGAGCGCGCGCAGCCGGGAATCGGCGCCGGCGTCCTCCAGCGCGACCGGTGAGCGGGACTGCACGACGTCGCCGGACAGCCACGCTCCCGCGGAGCTGCGGGTCCCGACCGCCGCCGCCCCCCCGCTCCCCGTCGCCGCCGTGACGACGAGCTCGGCTCCCTCGAGGATCCGGATCGCGGACGCGTCGGCGTTGAGGAGCGCCGGCGCCTGCTCGACCACCTCGTCGAGCACCGCCTCCGGGTCGAGCTCCGTGGTGAGCAGCCGGCCAGTCCGTGCGAGCTGCTGGGCGAGGGCGCGAGCGCTGCGCTCGGCCTCGAACAGCTCGCTGCGCTCGAGCGCCCCACGTGCCGCGCCGGCGAGGTGGCGCGCGAGCTCGAGGTCGTCCTCCGTGAACGTGCGCTGCTCCGCGAACAGCACGGCCACGAGCCCTCCCGGCCCGTCGCGCGGGCTGTCCACGGGAACCGAGAGCAGCGAGCCGTAGCCGGTGGCCGCGGCCGCCTCGCGCCATGCAGCGGGCAGGCGCTCGTCGGTGGCAAGCGCGGGCGCGGCGACGACGCGGCCCTGCGCCGCCGAGCGGGCGAGCGCGTCGCGGCCGGCCCCGACCCCTTCCTCGAATTGTTCGCTCAAGGCGGGCGGCAGCTCGTGGGAACCGCTCAACACGAGCTGGCCGCCGATGGGCATCAGAGCGGCGGCCGCCGCGCCGCCGAGCGCCTCGGTCGCAGCCTGCGCCACGGCGTCGAGTGTCTCAGCGCGCGACAGCGACTGGCCGAGCACGGCGGCGATCCGGTAGAAGCCGCGTTGCACGCGTGCCTGCCGCGTGCTGCGGCTGAGCGTCTCCACGTTGCGAAGCGCGAGCGTCGCGAGCCCAGCGAAGGCCTCGAGGACGTCTCCGTCGCGCGCTCCGTACGGACGGCTTCCGCGGCGGCCGACGCCGAGCACACCGCGCACCTCGTCGCCCCAGCGCATCGGCGCGACGATGGCGTCGGTGAAACCGACGTACGCCGGATGCGGTACCTCGTCGGCGACGTCGCCGTACTCGGTCGCCGCGAGCGCGCGGCCCTCGCGGATGGCGAGGCCCGAAAGACCACGGTCGGCCGGGAACTCGAAGTCGACGAGCGAGGGGTCGAGCCCGTGCACGGCCGCGCAGCGCAGGACGCCGCGCTCACGGTCGTAGAGGTAGCAATCGGAGGCATCGGCCTGCAAGAGCGCCGCAACCTCGTCCGCGAGGCGTTGCAGCATCGTGGGAAGCTCGAGCTCGCCGCTGACGACCTCGGCCGCGCGCAGCAGCGCCGAGCGCTCGCCCAGACGCTCGCGGTTCTCGTCGATGAGGCGGCCGAGCCGCAGCGCGAGCGCGACCTCGACCGCAACCGTCTCGAAGAGAGCGATCTCCCCCTGCGTCCAGGTCCCCGGCTCGGCACGGTGAACGGTGAGAACACCGAGATGCGGGCCGTCGGCCCGCACCGGAGTCGCCAGGGCCGCGCGCGTCCCGAGCGACCGCAGGCGGTCGAGCGTGCCGAGCGACGTGTCCACGAGCTCCGAGGCGGTCTCGAGGTCCGACACGACGACCGTCGTCTCCCGGAGCTCCGCGAGCACGGTGACGGGCAGGTTGTCCGCAGCCTCGCCGAGCGGCTCGATACCGTCGGCATCCCACTCGGCGACAACCTTGCGCTCGCCGCCGCGATCGAGGATGAGGAAGCAGCGGGCGCCGCCGATCGCGCGGCCGGCTTCCTCGACGGCGGCGTCGAGCGCCGCCGCGAGGTCGAGCTCGTTGCGCAGGCGACGGCCGATCGACATGACGAGGCGCTCCCGCTCGAGCGCCTCGGCGAGCGCGATGGTCGAGCGCGTTCGCTCGAGCGCGATCGTCGCCTCCGACGCGAGCGTCTGCATCACGCGCATCTCGTCGGGCGAGAAGTCGCGATGCGCGCGCGTCGTCGCGACGGAGATGACGGCGATCACGCGCTCGGCGCTGATGAGCGGCACGTAGGCTGCGCTCTTCGCGCCGACGGTGGCTGCGAGCCTCGAACTGACGCGCGTGTCGTCGACGTCGTAGACCGCGAAGCCGCTTCCGTCCTGCACCGCGCTCGCGATGCCGGAGGGCTCGCGGAGCAGGTCGACGCGGACGTCCCGCCACCAGTCGAGGTCGGCGCCGCGGGAACGGGCGAGGAAGCCGGCCGCTTCGCCGCCGTCCTCGGAGATGAAGGTGAGCCCGGCGAAGTCGACGTCGAA
>JBOGZQ010000090.1:0-4849 GCA_050697375.1 Gaiellaceae bacterium
CGCGTGGATGCACGCGGCGGCAAGCGCGAGGGCCAGGGCCGAGGTCGGCATACAGTGCAACCATGCCGATCGCTGCGGTCGTCTTCGACTTCAACGGCACCCTTTCCGACGACGAGCCCGTCCTCTGCGAGATCTTCATGCACCTCTTCGCGGAGCACGGCAAGCCGATGTCGGCGCAGGAGTACTTCGACCGGCTCGCCGGCCTCTCCGACCCGGAGATTGTCCGGACGTGGCTCGGGAACGACCATCCCGACGTGGAGGCGGTGATCGACGAACGGGTCCGGCGCTACCGAGCGGCCGTCGCCGACGGCTCGACCGTCCACAACCACGTCCGCGAGGCCGTCCGCTACGCCGCCGAGCGCGTCCCGCTCGCGATCTGCTCCGGCGCCGCCCGCGCCGAGATCGAGCCCGTCGTCGGGGCCGCCGGCATCGCCCCCTGCTTCCGCACGATCGTCAGCTCCGACGACGTCGTCCACGGGAAGCCCGATCCCGAGGGCTACGTGCAGGCGCTCGGGTGCCTCGGCGTCGACCCCGCCGAGGCACTCGTCGTCGAGGACACCGAGGCGGGCATCGCCTCGGCGCGCGCCGCCGGCGTCGCGCGCGTGCTCGCCATGCAGGGCACGCTCGAGCCGCACCGGCTCGCGCAGGCGGACGAGCTGCTCGACCGACTCGATGTCGACGTCATCCGCCGATGCTTGTCATAGCCCACCGCGGCGCGTCGTCCGAGCGGCCGGAGAACACGCTGGCCGCGTTCGAGCGCGCGATCGAGATCGGCGTCGAATGGATCGAGCTCGACGTGCACGCGGACACCGGCGGCCGGCTCGTCGTCACGCACGACAAGCCGGTCTCGAGCCGCGCGTATCCGATGCTGGAGGAGGCGCTCGACCTCATGCGCGGCCGCGTCGGCGCGATGGTGGAGCTGAAGTCGCCGTCGAGCTACCGCGAGCACGCGGTCGTCGCGCGCACGGTGCGGCTCCTCGGTCCGGACGACGTGCTCGTCTCCTTTCAGCGGCCTGCGCTCGAGGAGGCGCGCTCACTCCGCCCGAAGCTGCGCACGGTGCAGCACGTCGGCTTCGGCACGTCCATCCGCGCTGCGCGCGAGGCGTGGGCGGCAGGCTTCGTCGACGCGCGCGCCACCGGCCGCGGCCTCGCCGCCGCGCGGCGCCTCGGGCTCGTCCCGCTCGTCTACACCGTCAACGAGCCGGGCCGCATGCGCGCGCTCGAGTCGCTCGGCGCGGGCGGGATCTTCACAGACCGGCCGGAGCTGGCTCTTCGGCTATTCCCGGCAGCGGCTCGTCGGTGAGATCGAGCAGGCGGGCCTCGCCCGCCGGCAGCGACGCGTCCACCTTCGAGCCGGGCGGAAGCGCAGCCGCGCGCGCAGTCGGCATGTCGGCGATGAGGCTTGCGCCGTCGCTCGAGATGCGCAGCCGCGTGACCGGGCCGAGGAACGTGTGCGTCAGGACGTCGCCTGTGAGCATGTTCGGGCCGGCGCCGTTCGCTGCCGCCACCTCGACCGTCTCCGGCCGGATGAGCACGAGCACGCGCGCACCGCGCGCCTTCCCGCGCGCCGCCTCGACGGTGAGCGTCCTCCCGCCGCCGACGTCGACGGAGCCGACGGACGGATCGACGACGGTCGCCTCGAGCCGGTTCATCGTGCCGATGAACTCGGCGACGAACGGCGTCGCCGGCGCGCTGTACATCTCTGCGGGCGCGCCCATCTGCTCGATCCGTCCCCGGTACATGACGGCGACGTGATCCGAGACGGAGAGCGCCTCCTCCTGGTCGTGCGTCACGTACAGCGTCGTGATGCCGAGCTCGAGCTGGATGCGTCTGATCTCCTCGCGCAGCTGCACGCGCACCTTCGCGTCGAGCGCCGACAGCGGCTCGTCGAGGAGGAGCACGCGCGGCTCGATCGCGAGCGCGCGCGCGAGCGCGACGCGCTGCTGCATCCCGCCCGAGAGCTGATGCGGATAGCGGTCGCCCGCGTGGCCGAGGCCGACGAGCTCGAGCAGGTCGTCGACGCGCTTCTGCCTGTCGGCGCGATCCTTGCCGCGGATGCGCAGGCCGAACTCGACGTTCTGCCGCGCCGTCATGTTCGGGAAGAGCGAGTACGCCTGGAACACCATCCCCATGTCGCGCTTGTTGGGCGCGATGTGCGTGACGTCCTTGCCGTCGACGACGATGCGGCCGCCGTCCGGACGGTCGAAGCCGGCGACGAGGCGCAGCGCGGTCGTCTTACCGCAGCCGGACGGCCCGAGGAGGGAGAGGAACTCGCCCTCGCCGAGGCTGATCTCGATCCCGTCGAGCGCCTTGACGGTGCCGAAGTCGCGCTCGAGGTTCTGAAGCTCCAAATAGGCGGCCATCAGCGTGCTCCTGTGAGGAAGGCGGCCCGCTGGCCGCGTTTGCGTCCGACGAAGAGCAGCGACAGCATCGCCGCCCACGTGATGCCGAAGCTCATCAAAGTGAGCGCTGCGGCGGGATATGCCTGCGTCTCGTTCGTGTACTGGAGGAAGATCGGGAACGTGTAGAACTGCGACAGGTTCGCAATCGTGAACTCGCCCATGACGATCGCGAGCGCGAGGAACGAGCCGGCGAGCGCGGCCGCGCGGATGTTCGGAAGGATCACCTTCACGAGCGTCGTCACCCAGCTCGCGCCGAGGCTCTGCGACGCCTCGGTGAGCGTATGCACGTCGATCGCGCGGAAGCCCGCGTCGAGCGAGAAGAACATGTACGGGAACGCGAGGATGACGTACGCAACGACGAGGAAGCCCCACGGCTGCGCGTAGAACCACCCCGGCGAGCCCTTGTACACCTGGAGCAGCCCGACGACGAGCACGATCGGCGGCACGACGAACGGGATCAGCGCCATGAAGGCGAGCACCGGGCGCAGCTTCGGCACCTTTAGGTGCACCCAGTACACCGTGGGCACGAAGAGCGCCAGGCTGATCGCGATCGTCTCGAGGGCGAGCAGGAACGAGATCTTCAGCGTGTGCCAGAAGCCGGCGTTGTGGATCACCCAGCCGTAGCTGTGCAGCGTGCAGCACTTGCCGGTCGAGTTCTTGTCGAGGCTGAAGAGGAACGTCGCCAGCAGCGGGATGAAGAAGTACGCGAAGCCGAGAATCAGCCAGACGTACGAGGACGGCGCCATGCGCGGAAGGCGAAGCCTCATTTCATCCACCTCGCCGCGCGCCGGTTGAGCGGGATGTAGACCGCCATCATCACCGCGAGGACGGCGAACATCCCGAGCGCCATCGCCTGCGCGAAGTGCGGGTTCGAGAGCACGTTGCCCTGGTAGTACGCGCCGAGCACGACCGGAATCAGGTTCTGGTAGCCGAGGCTGTACGCGGTCGCGTACGCCGCGAACGCATTGCCGAAGAGCAGGATGAACGCGCCGAGCATCGACGGCATCAGCACCGGCACGCCGACGAAGCGCCAGAACTGGATCGGGCGCGCGCCGAGGTTCGCGGCGGCCTCGCGCCACTCCCGCTTCAGCCCGTCGATCGCGGGCGAGATGACGAGGATCATCAGCGGCAGCTGGAAGTACAGGTAGACGATCTCGACGCCCGTCTTCGTGAACAGGCTGAAGCCGTGCAGGTAGATGTTGTAGTGCAGCTGATTCATCAAGAACTTCGTCACGATCCCGATCGATCCGAGCGTCGCGATGAACGCGAACGCGAGCGGGATCCCGCCGAAGTTGGCGGCAACGCCGGAGAACGTCGTCAGCATCGACCGGATCCAGCGCGGCGTGCCGTCGCGGATGGCCGCGTAGGCGATCAGCAGGCCGAAAATGCCGCCCAGCGCCGCGGTGACGGCGCTGAGCTCGATGCTGTTCTGGAACGCGCCGATGTACGGCTGCTTGAACAGCCCGGTGATGTTCGAGAACGTGACGCCGCCGTGATCCCCCTTGAACGCGCCGACGAGCACCTGCCCCGCCGGCAGCAACAGGAACAAGAAGGCGTACGCGAAGAACGGGAGCGTTCCCACCCACGCGAGCGAGAGACGTCTCCGGCCGGACACGGTGTCCGGCCGGAGAACGTCCGATGCGGCAGTGCTCGCGATGCTACGTCCCGACCTTGCTCGGCCACTGCGAGGCGATGAGCGCCTTCGCGGCGGTCTGCTGGCCCGAGCTCGCGAACTTCACCTTCGCGTACAGGCTCGCTGCCGGCAGTGCCGCCAGCAGTGCCTTCGGGATCACCTTGCGCGCGGCGAGGTCCTGGAACCGCGCCGGGTGCGAGTACCCCTTCAGCCAGAGCAGCTGGCCCTGGTCGGAGTAGAGGAACTCCTCCCACAGGCGCGCAGCCCACGGATGCGGAGCGTGCGCGTTGATCGCCTGTGCGTAGTACGCGCCGTAGACGCCGTCGGCGGGGATGGTGACCTTCCAGTTCGCCGCCGGGAACTCCTTCGCGTACCCGAGGTTCAGGTAGTCCCAGTCGATCGAGATCGGCGTCTGGCCCGACGCGACCGTCTGCGGCGTCGACTGCACCGGGATGAAGTTCCCGCTGCTCTTCATCTTCGCGAAGAGGTCGATGCCGGCCTGGACGTTCGAGAGCGAACCGCCGTTGCCGAGCGCCGCGGCGAACACACCCGCGACCGCCGAGCCCGAGGTGAGCGGGCTGCCGTTGAGCGCGACCTTGCCCTTGTAGTCGGGCTTCAGCAGGTCCTGCCACGTCTTCGGCGGCGTGGAGATGAGGTTGGCGTTGTAGCCGATCGACACCGCGCCCCAGTAGTCGCCGGTCCAGTACCCACGCGTGTCCTTCATCGAGCGCGGAATGGTGCTGAACTCGCTCACGAAGTACTTCGCGAACAGGCCCTGTGCCGTGCCGGCGATGGCGAACGCGGGGCCGTCGTC
>JBOGZQ010000091.1:0-7625 GCA_050697375.1 Gaiellaceae bacterium
GACATCGCCCGCGTGGCGACCGTCTCCTCGCGCGAGCGCGAGATCGGCGATGTCATCGCCGACTCGATCGAGAAGGTCGGCAAGGACGGCGTCGTGAACGTCGAGGAAGGCCAGACCCTTGGCCTCGAGCTCGAGTTCACCGAGGGCATGCAGTTCGACAAGGGCTACCTCTCGCCGTACATGATCACGGACGCCGAGCGCATGGAGGCGGTGCTGGACGAGCCTTTCGTCCTCGTCGCCAACCAGAAGATCGGTGCTGTCAAGGATCTGCTGCCCGTCTTGGAGCAGGTCATCCAGGCCGGTCGCCCGCTGCTGATCGTGGCGGAGGACGTCGAGGGCGAGTCGCTCGCGACGATCGTCGTCAACAAGCTGCGCGGCACGTTCCAGGCCGTCGCGGTGAAGGCGCCGGGCTTCGGTGACCGCCGCAAGCGGATGCTCGAGGACATCGCCATCCTCACGGGTGCCGAAGTCATCACCGAGGAGATGGGCCTCAAGCTCGAGAACACGAAGATCTCGCAGCTCGGCAAGGCCCGCCGCGTCGTCGTCGACAAGGACTCGACGACGATCATCGACGGTGCCGGCGAGTCGGATGCGATCAAGGGCCGGATCAAGCAGCTCAAGGCCGAGATCGAGAACACCGACTCGGACTTCGATCGCGAGAAGCTCCAGGAGCGCCTCGCGAAGCTGTCCGGCGGCGTCGCCGTCGTCAAGGTCGGCGCTTCGACCGAGACGGAGATGAAGGAGAAGAAGCACCGCGTCGAGGACGCGCTGCAGGCTGCTCGTGCCGCCCTCGAAGAGGGTCAGGTGCCGGGTGGCGGCGTCGCGCTCATCAACGCTGCGGACGCCGTCCGCGACGATCTTCTCGGCTCGCTCGAGGGCGACGAGAAGACGGGTGCGACGATCATCCTTCGCGCGCTCGAGGAGCCGCTTCGGCAGCTCGCGACGAACGCGGGTCTCGAGGGCTCGATCGCAGTGCAAAGCGTCCGCTCCGCGACGAAGGGCTTCGGCCTCAACGTCGAGACGGGCGAGGTCGAGGACCTGCTGAAGTCCGGCATCGGCGACCCGACCATGGTCACCCGCTCGGCGCTGCAGAACGCCGCGTCGATCGCGAAGAACATCCTCACCACCGAGGCGATCGTCGCCGAGGCGCCCGAGAAGGCCGGCGCCGGCATGGGCGGCGGCATGCCGGACATGGGCGGGATGATGTAACGAGCCTCCGGGCTCAGGGTTGTGCTCGAAGGGCGGCCGAAAGGCCGCCCTTCGCGTTTGTGTCAAGGGCCGGGTATCGCCACCCCGCCGTTGGCGGATACACGCGGAATGCCGATCGATTCGCCGTGTAGCAGAGGCTGGCAGGTCTTCACCGCTGACTGGAACCGGGGTGAGAGTGGCTCCCGTCCATTGAAGGTGTCGGACGGGAAGAGCCCCTCGTCGTTCGGATCGGGCAGGCTGGGCGCGCCGTGCTTTCGCATACACGCGACGAAGGCGACGAGCGGCCCGGTGTTTTCGACGTGTGGCTGCGGTGGGGCGTTCTGCGGCATGATCGCCGCGCACTTCCGCGCCGCTTCCAGGAACTGCGGGGCATTGGGATCGGGGGAGGGTATCGGGTTGCCGGGCGTGGAAGGCGGAAGGCTCGGGTCTCCGTGACGGCGGATGCAGGTGGCGAACGCCACCGCAGGACCATCCGCCTCGTCCGATCCGGAGCTCGCTCCTCCGGCGTTACGAACCGTCGCGGTGCCGAGATTCGCAACCGACGGCGACTTCGAGGCGCCACACCCGGACGCCAGCAATACGACACCCGCAAGAGCACTTGCGAACAACGAGCAACGTGTGCTCGCGCCAAGCACACGTGAAAGCAAAGCGGGCCTCTCTAAAACGACCCTAATCTCTCGCTCTCAGTGCGGAGTCGCGGCAAGGCTTCGCGCCGTTTCGAAGTGGATCGCCCAGCGCAGCAGCGCCAAGATGACGAGCAGCGCGACGAGGTTGAGCGTCGCCGCGAGCTGCTCCGATCCGTAGAGGAAGATCTGCGCGACGGTGATCTCGAGCAGCACTGCATGGTCGTACCAGTGCAGCGCGGAGAGCAGCGATCGCGACAGCCGGATCGCGCCGACGAGGAGGATCGCGTCGGCGGCGATGGTCGTCACCGCGAACGCGCGCTGGCTGAACGGGAGGTGGTGGATTCCGTGCCGGAGCAGCCATCCCGCCTCGCCTGCCGAGATCGCAGCCGCGGCGACGAGGACGACGAAGATGGCGAGGCGGAAGAAGCGGTGTGCAGTGAGCCTCATCCACACGACTCCGAGGCGCTGCGACAGCCGCTGCGCGAGCGGCGTCTCATCCGGCGTCGTCGCGCATTGCTCGAGCAGCTGTTCGACGCCCGCCGCGATCTCGCCGGACGCGCCCGCGCGCCGCATGAGAGCGAGTACACGGTCGCGTCGCTCGTGGGAGAGCGACCCGGCGGCCGCGCGCTGCAGCGACTCGAGGCCGATGAGCGTCGCCTCCGCGGCGGTGAAGCCGCGACGCGACAGCCAGCGGATTACGAGGAAGAGCACGACGAAGACGACGTAGATGATCGCGATCGCCGGCTTGTAGAAGTAGTTGACGTCCTTCGTGACGAACTTGCCGACCTCGTCGATGAACAGACCGAGGCCGACGCCGCCGAGCACGGCTGCGACCGGTCGCGTCATCGGGCTGAGGAACGCGAGCAGCGAGAGCAGCGCGGCGAGCATGAGCAGCCCGCCCCAGAGCACGTGCGCGATGTGCAGGCTCGAGCCGCCGACCTGCGGATAGCCGGTCGCGGCGAGGAAGCCGCGCGTGAAGATGACGGTCGCGACGCCGCAGACGAAGAGGATCGTCAGGTGCTCGTGGAGGTCGAAGCTGCGAAGCGGGCGGTGGAATCTCACGCTGGCCTCAAGGTTCAGAAGCCGTAGCGCTCTTCCTTCCAGTAGTCGGCGTTGTTGTTGTAGCCGTACCGCTCCCAGAACCCCGGCTTGTCAGCGGCGGTGAGCTCCAAGCCGGTCAGCCACTTCGCGCTTTTCCAGAAGTACTTCGACGGGACGAAGAGGCGCACCGGCCAGCCGTGATCCGGCGTCAGCGGCCCGCCGTCCGCCTCATAGAGGATGAGCGCGTTCTCGTCCTCGATCGCCGCGAGCGGCGAGTTGGCCGTGAAGCCGTGTTCGGCGTGCGCAATGACGAAGCATGCGCTCGGCTTCGGCGCGCAGAGCTTCGCGAGCTCGCGCCAGTGCGCACCCTTGAAGTGCGCGTCGAACCTGCTCCACCGCGTCACGCAGTGGATGTCGGTCGTCACCTCCGTCGCCGGCAGCGTCTTCAGCTCGTCGAAGTTCAGCGTCAGTTCGTTCTCGACCTCGCCCCAGACGCGCAGCGTCCATGTCGCGATGTCGATCTTCGGCACTTCGCCCGCGTGCAGCACCGGCCACTTCTCCGTCAGGTACTGCCCCGGAGGGAGCCGAGCCGGGTCGTAGCCCGCTTCGCGGACCTTCGCTTCGGCCTTAGAGCGGAAGAGCGGCATCGGCTCCCTACACTAATTGCATGGACGTTGCCGCTCGCCCGCGCGCATTCGTCCGGGTCGCCGGACCGGACGCGCGCGACTATCTCCAGCGCATGGTCTCGAACGACGTCGAGGCGCTCGTCGTCGGCGACGCGTGCCCCGCGCTGCTGCTCACGGCGAAGGCGCGACTGATCGCGCCGCTCGTCGTCTGGCGCCGCGGCGACGAGGACTTCCTCGTCTTCACCGAGCCGGAGCTGGGCGAGACGGTGCGCGCGCAGCTGACGCGCATGCGCCTGCGCGCGCAGTGCGAGATCGAGTCGGAAGACCACGACTCGTCCCTCGTGTTCGGCGGTGACGGGATCGCCACCGAGTTCCCCGGCGCGGTCGAAGTTCTCGACGCGGGGCTCGAGCCGACGATCTCGGACGAGGAGCTCGAGCTGCGCCGCATCGAGGCAGGCGTTCCGCGGTGGGGCCGCGAGCTCGACGAGGCGATCCTCCCGGCCGAAGCCGGCCTCGACGAGACACACGTCAGCTTCTCCAAGGGCTGCTATCCCGGGCAGGAGCCGATCGCGCGCCTCCACTACCGCGGCCACGTGAACCGGCAGCTCCAGGTCGTCGAGCTCGACGACGGCGCGGCGTTCGAGCGCGTGACGAGCACGGCGACGCGGCCCGACGGCTCCGTCGTCGCGCTCGCGTACGTACGCACGCGCTGACATGGCGAAGCTCGATCCGGCCGACTGGTGGTCGGTGCGCGCCGCGCACAACCTCAAGCCGGCGACGTACCGCTGCCCGCTCTGCGGCTACCGCCTGCACGCGATGAGCCCGCACGTGCTCATCGCGCCCGAGGGCGACACGAGCCGCCGCCGGCACGCGCACGCGGAGTGCGTCGAGGCCGCGCGCATGCAGGGCCGCCTTCCGAGCTATGACGAGTGGCGGAAGACCCAGCCGCGCAAGGGCGTCCGGCTACACTGGCCCTTCGCGAAGCGCCCGTAGCTCAGGGGATAGAGCGCTGCCCTGCGGAGGCAGAGGTCGCATGTTCGAATCATGCCGGGCGCATTTCACGTGACCGTCGGTGTCGTCCATCCCGGTGAGATGGGAGCCGCAGTCGGTTCGGCTCTCCGGTCGGCCGGCCACGAGGGCCTGTGGGCATCGGAGGGGCGGAGCGATGCGACCGCGAAGCGTGCGCACGACGCCGGCTTCGAGGACGCAGGAACGACGGATGAGCTCGCGCGCCGCTGCGACGTGATCGTGTCGGTGTGCCCACCGCACGCTGCCGTCGACGTCGCGCGCGCGTTCGCATCGTTCGAAGGCGTCTACGTCGACGCGAATGCCGTGTCGCCGGCGACCGCACGCGAGATCGCGTCGATCGTCCCTCGCTTCGTCGACGGCGGCATCATCGGCTCGCCGGGCACGATGCGCATCTACGTCTCCGGCGGCGAAGCGGAGTCGGTCGCCGGCGTTCTCGGCGCGACCGTCGTCCCGAACGCGTCCGCACTGAAGATGGCGTACGCCGCGTGGACGAAGGGGACCGCCGCGCTCGTCATTGCGATCCGCGAGCTCGCGGAAGCGGAAGCGATCTGGAGCGACCTGCTGGCGGAATGGAAGCTGTCGCTGCCGCAGCTCGAGGAGCGGCTCGCATCGGCGGAGCGATCCGCGCGCACAAAGGGTTGGCGCTGGGTCGGCGAGATGGAGCAGATCGCCGACACGTTCGCCGCCGACGGTCTACCCGACGGCTTCCACCGCGCCGCCGCCGAGATCTTCCGCCGCTACTAGAGCCACTCCGTGTCGAAGCGCGGGTGCTCGTGGACGTCGACCTGGCGCAGGCGCCCGCTTCCCGAGTTCACGAACCGGTGCGGCACGCCGGCGGGTGCGACGACGATCTCGCCGCCGCGCACGACGCGCTGCTCGTTTCCGAACGTGAACGTCGCCTCGCCTTCGAGGACGACGAACACCTCTCGATACGAATGCCGGTGGAGCTCGGGGCCTTCGCCGGGGCCGACGTCGACGACGATGATCGACACGCCGGCCCCGAGCTCGTCCCCGGTCGTCTCGTTCAGGCTCACGCGGAGGCGCGCACCGCGACCGTGTACTTCGTGACCGACGTGCGTGTGCCGGGCGTCGCGTCCGAAGGCATTGCGCTGAGAAACGCGTCCCCCGCCTTGTAGTCCTCTTCGTTGTCGAAGAAGACGATCGCGAGTGCCGACTCGCCGTCGGGATCGTGAAGGACGAGCATCTCCGTCGCGGGCAGGCCTTCAGGCTTGTCGCCGCCCTCGACGCTGCGTTTCATCTCCGCGATCCGGTCGGCGTCGACGCCGTCGAACGACACCACACGTGCGAAAGCCATCTCTTCCCTCCTTGTCAGGTGACGTCAGGACCCTAACGCTGCGACGGCGTCCTCCAGCCGCTCGTGCACGCTAGCGGCGACGTAGACCGTCCACGGGTGCGCCCACGCCCCTCCGGTCCACGCGACGACAGGCTTCCCCTTCGACCACGCGTACCACGCCTCCATCGCCGTCCCCTCGTCCGGTTCGGCGAACGCAGCGAGGACGGCGTCGCACGCGTCGATGTCGGCGAGATCGCCCTCGACGATCTCGCGCTCGTTGCCCTCCGTACGGCCGCGGAAGTCGCGGCGCATCGGGTCGACCGGCTCCCACCCCACCTTGCGCACGAGCTCCGAGGCGCGACTGCGGTAGTCGTCGGCGTTCGGCGGCCCGGCGAGATAGACGCGGTGCACGCGTAGAGTGTCGCGTATGGAGTTCGTCGCGCTCGGCCATGCCGGCAGCGAGCACTACGTCGGCCTCGAGTCGTTCCCGAATCCCGGCGTCACCGAGGTCGAGATGACGAGCGACGAGCTCACCGCCGTGTGCCCGATCACCGGCCAGCCGGACTTCTACGTCGCGCGGATCGCGTACCGGCCAAATGCGCTCTGCCTTGAGTCGAAGTCCCTGAAGATCTACCTCTCTCGCTTCCGCAACGAGGGCGCCTTCGCCGAGGCGCTCGCTGTGCAGATCAAGAACGACGTCGCCGCCGTCCTCGAGCTCGACGCGGCCGCCGTGACGGTGACGCTGACGCAGAAGGCGCGCGGCGGCATCACCATCACCGCAACCGCGTAACCCACGCTCCAGGGAGGTGTTGCGCGTACGGCCAACGGGAATCCGGGCTTGTGGCCGACGTCCCGCAGTCGCTCGTCCTCGAGCGGCACCGCGATCTGCACTCGATCGCGTACAACCGCCCGATCCGCTGGGCCCTGCTCGCGCTGCTCACCGCGTTCATCCTGCTCGGCCTCGCCAACGTTTTCGGACAGCGCCCCGACACGCTTTGGCTGCGGACGCCGGCCGCGACGCTCGAGCTGTATGCGCCGTCCCACGTCCGCGGCGGCCTTCTCTGGGAGGCGCGCTTCACGATCACCGCCCATCGCGATCTGAAGAGCGCCGCCCTCTCGTTCTCCCCCGGCTGGAACGAAGGCATGCAGCAGAACACGATCGAGCCGAACCCGGTCGGCTACGGGAGCCGGGACGGCGACCTCCTCCTCACGCTCGGGCACGTGGCCGCTGGTCACGTGTACCGGCTCTTCATGCAGTTCCAGACGAACGCGACCAACGTCGGCCGCCGGCGTGCCGATGTCACGCTGTACGACGGTGCGACGAAGCTCGGCACCATCCATCGCACGGTGACGGTGTTCCCCTAGATGGACATCGTTCTTCGCGCGACCGCGGTCTTCTTCTTCCTGTTCATCCTGATGCGCACCGTCGGCAAGCGGCAGCTCTCGACGCTCGAGCCGTTCGACCTCATCCTCTTGATCATCCTCGGGGACGCCGTACAGCAAGGACTGACGCAGGATGATTACTCGATCACCGGGACCTTCCTGGCCGTGGGCACGATCGCACTGCTCGTGCTCGCCACGTCCGCGCTGAACTTTCACTTCCCTCGGTTGCGTCCGATCCTCGACGGCCTGCCGGTCATCGTCGTGCAGGACGGCAAGCCGATCGAGCGGAACCTGCGGCGCGAGCGCATCACGATGGACGATCTCCTCGTCGCCGCCAGGCGTCAGAGCATTGGCTCGCTCGACGACGTAGCCTGGGCCGTGATGGAGACGAGCGGCGAGATCACGTTCATCAAGAAG
>JBOGZQ010000092.1:0-8364 GCA_050697375.1 Gaiellaceae bacterium
TGCGCGCGGTCGTCGTGGTCTCCGAAGGCGCGGTCGCGCGCGGCAAGCTTGCGCAGGCGCGAGCCGTTGGTGCAGAAGTCGTACAGGTACTAGGTACCTTCACGGAAGCGTTTCGAAAGGCTGACGAGCTCGCGAGGGCGGAGAACCTCGTCGTCGTCAACTCGACGAACCCCGACCGCATCGAGGGGCAGAGCTCCGCAGCGCGGGAAATCGTCGAGCAGCTCGGGCACATGCCCGACGTGCTGGCGCTGCCGTACGGCGGCGGCGGCAACACGGTCGCGTACGCGGTCGGCTTCGGCGAGCGGCTGCCGCGCTTCGTCCTCGGCGAGGCCGAGCGGCGCGCCGACACGTTCGCGTCCGCGATCCGCATCGCCGAGCCGGTGCATAAGCTCGAGGTCGGAGGCGTGCTCAAGAGGTCCGGCGGCAACGTCGTCACGCTGTCGGAGCAGCAGCTCGAGGACGCGTGGCGCCTCGTCGCACGCGAAGAGGGCGTGTTCTGCGAGCCGGCGTCCGCCGCCGGCATCGCCGCCGTCGCCGCGAGCGTCACCGCAGTCGGCCAGAACGTCGTCTGCGTCCTCACCGGGCACGGCCTCAAGGACGTCGAGGCGGCCGCATGAAGGTTCGCGCCCCTGCAACCGCTGCGAACCTCGGCCCCGGCTTCGACGTCGCCGGCGTCGCCTTCGATCTCTGGAACGAGGTCGAGGTCAGCGAGCGCGGCAACGGCCGCGTCGACGAGGACAACCTCGTCGTCCGGGCGTTCGCGAAGTTCGCCTCGCCGGAGGGACGGTCGTTCTCGTTCGTCGAGCGGATCCCGCGCGAGCGCGGGCTCGGCTCGAGCGCGTCAGC
Source organism: Gaiellaceae bacterium (assembly GCA_050697375.1). GTDB lineage: Bacteria > Actinomycetota > Thermoleophilia > Gaiellales > Gaiellaceae > Palsa-739. The sequence goes on from JBOGZQ010000092.1 coordinate 847, forward strand.
GGTCGCGCTCGGGCTCGTCGCCGGCGCGCTCGCGGCCGGCGTCGAACCGACCGCCGACGAGCTGCTCGAGCACGGCCTCGACCTCGAAGGCCATCCCGACAACCTCGCCGCCGCGCTCGCCGGCGGCGTGTGCCTCACGTGGGACGGCCGCATCGCCCGCGTCGCCGACGACCTTCCGGCCGCCGTCGTCGCCGTCATTCCCGAGACCCGCGTCCTCACTGCGAATGCGCGCGGACTGCTGCCGCAGGCGGTCCCGCACGAGGACGCGGCCTTCAGCGCAGCGCGAGCTGCGCTCCTCGGCGCCGCGCTCGCGGCGGGCAATCCGACGCTGCTCGCTGCGAGTGCCGCCGACAAGCTGCACGAGCCGTACCGCGCGGACGACGCGCCGTATCTCGGCGAGATCCGTAAGGACTTGCCGGACGGCGCGCTCGGGGCCGCGCTCTCCGGGTCCGGCCCGACGGTGCTCGTGTGGGTGCAGCGGGGCCGGGAGGCGGAGGTCGAGCGCGAGCTCGCGACGCGCTTCCCGGACTGCGTCGTCCGCCGCCTCTCTGTCACCCCGAGCGGAGCGGGACCCGCATGAGCGATCCCTACTCGAAGCCGAGCGATCCGGCGAAGCGCCGGAGCGCCGCGCTGACCGACGGCGTCGACCGCGCGCCCGCGCGCTCGATGCTGAAGGCGATCGGGCTCGACGACGACGCGCTCGCGCGTCCCCTCGTCGGCATCGCGACGACGTGGATCGAGACGATGCCGTGCAACTGGAACCAGCGCGAGCTCGCGCGGCACGTCCGCCGCGGCATCATCGAGGCCGGCGGGACGCCGATGGAGTTCAACACCATCGCGGTCAGCGACGGCGTCTCGATGGGGACAGAGGGCATGCGCGCGTCGCTCGTCTCGCGCGAGGTGATCGCCGACTCGATCGAGCTCGTCGTACGCGGGCATCTGCTCGACGGGCTCGTGTGCATCGTCGGCTGCGACAAGACGATCCCCGCTGCGGTGATGGCGCTGGCGCGCCTCGACGTCCCCGGCCTCGTGCTCTACAACGGCTCGATCGCGCCCGGGAAGTTCCGCGGCAAGGACGTCACCATCCAGGACGTCTTCGAGGCGGTCGGCGCCGCTGCCGCCGGAACGATGTCGAACGCCGACGTGCACGAGCTCGAGAACGTCGCATGCCCCGGCGCCGGCGCCTGCGGCGGCCCGTTCACCGCGAACACGATGGCGGCCGTACTCGAGTTCCTCGGCATCAGTCCCGCCGGGCTCAACGACGTGCCTGCGACCGATCCGGCGAAGCACGACGCCGCCTACGAAGCAGGACGCATCGCGATGCGCCTCGTGCGGGACGACGTGCGCCCGTCCCAGATCATCACGCGTGACGCGCTCGAGAACGCCGCCGCCGCCGTCGCGGCGACAGGCGGCTCGACGAACGGCGTGCTGCACCTGCTCGCGATCGCGCACGAGCTCGACCTCGACCTCACGATCGACGACTTCGACCGCATCGCCCAGCGGACGCCCGTCGTCGCCGACATCAAGCCGGGCGGCCGCTTCGTCGCCACCGACCTGCATGCAGCCGGCGGCGTCGCGCTCGTCGCGCGCGAGCTGCTGAAGGCGGGCCTCGTGCACGGCGACGCGCCCAACGTCGACGGCCGCTCGATGTCGGAGGTCGCGACCGCCGTCGTCGAGACCCCCGGGCAGGAGGTCGTCGTCCCGATCGAGCGCCCGCTGAAGGCGACGGGCGGGCTCGCCATCCTGCGCGGCAACCTCGCGCCGGAGGGTTGCGTCGTCAAGCTCGCCGGCCACGAGCGGCTGCACCATCGCGGGCCGGCGCGCGTGTTCGACTCGGAGGAGGAGTGCTTCGCCGCGGTGAAGGCGAAGTCGATCCGGCCGGGCGACGTCGTCGTCATCCGCTACGAAGGCCCCGCCGGCGGCCCGGGCATGCGCGAGATGCTGCACGTCACCGCCGCGCTCGTCGGCGAAGGGCTGGGCGAGGAGATCGCGCTCGTCACCGACGGGCGCTTCTCCGGCGCGACGCATGGACTCATGGTCGGCCACGTTGCTCCCGAGGCGGCGCGCGGCGGCCCAATCGCGGCGCTCCGCGACGGCGACACGGTCGAGCTCGACGTCGCGGGCAGGCGGCTCGACGTCGCCCTCTCCGAGGACGAGATCGCCGCCCGCCTCGCGGACGTGACGCCGCCTGCGCCGCGGTATACGAAGGGCGTCCTCGCGCGCTACGCGGCCGGCGTTTCTTCGGCCTCCGAAGGAGCCGTGCTCACGTGAGCTTTATTTTGTATAGTCAGCAGTCAAGGTGCCGGGCGACGCTGTCCGGCTCCGCATCGAGAGAGGCTGAGGGAACCGGCCCTGTGACGCCTCGGCAACCTGCTCGCGACGAGCGTGGTGCCAAACCCGGCTGGATGCCGAGCCACGGACGGAAGGAGTTCCCGTAATGCCCGCCACCGCACTTCGTTGTCGCATCTGTGAGACCGAGTTCCCGCTCGACCCGGTCGGGGTCTGTGCCAAGTGCTTCGGCCCGCTCGAGCCCGTGTACGACCGCGATCGGAAGGTTACGCGCGAGCAGATCGAGGCCGGGCCGCCGAACATCTGGCGCTACGCGCCGCTGCTGCCGGTCGCGCCGCCCGCCGAGCAGCGGCTCGCTCCCGGCAACACGCCGCTCGTCCTCGCGCCGCGGCTCGCGGACGCCGTCGGCGTCGGCGAGCTCTGGCTGAAGCTCGACACCGCGAACCCGACGCACTCGTTCAAGGACCGCGTCGTCGCGGTTGCGTGCGCAAAAGCGCTCGAGCACGGGATCACGACGCTCGCGTGCTCGTCCACCGGGAACCTCGCGAATGCAGTCGCGGCTCGGGCGGCGGCGGAGGGAATCGAGGCCGCCGTCCTCGTTCCCGCCGATCTCGAGCCGGAGAAGCTGCTCGCGACGGCCGTCTACGGCGCGACCATCTTCGCCGTCAACGGGTCGTACGACGACTGTTCCCGGCTGACCGTCGAGCTCTCGTTCGAGCTCGACTGGGCGTTCGTCAACGTCGAGCTGCGCGCGTACTACGCGGAGGGATCGAAGACGCTCGCGTTCGAGATCGCGGAGCAGCTCGGCTGGGAGCTCCCCGACGCCGTCGTCGCGCCGATCGCATCGGGCGCGATGTACTCGAAGGTGCACCGCGGCTTCGGCGAGCTGCTCGAGCTCGGCCTCGTCGAGGGAGCGCGCCCACGCGTTTTCGGCGGCCAGGCGGAGGGCTGCGCGCCGGTTGCAACGGCGTTCGCCGCCGGCGGCGCACGCGTCAAGCCGGTGCGGCCGAACACGATCGCGCGCTCGATCGCGATCGGGAGCCCCGCCGACGGCGACCTCGCCGTCGCCACCGCGATCGACTCGGGCGGCGCCATCCACGCCGTTCCCGAGGACGAGATCGCGGAGAACATCAAGCTTCTCGCCGAGACGACGGGGGTCTTCGGCGAGACCGCACCGGCCACCGCGCTCGGTGCACTGCGAGAAGCCGTTCGTTGCGGCGAGCTCGGCGACGAGGATCGCGTCGTCCTGCTCGTCACCGGCGACGGCCTGAAGACGCCGGCGCTCGTCGCCGACCGTCTCGAGCCCGTGCTCGTCGAGCCCGACGCCGACCTCATCCTGGAGAGACTCGGTGTCGCCGTCTAGAGGAGGTATGTCATGAGGACCGGTCCGCGCACCGGCTTCCGGTGGACGCCAGACACGATCGAGTACGCGATCACGCTCTGGTATCGGAAGCACAGCCGGCCGCCGTTCACGCACGAGTGGGACCAGGCGGGGGAGAACCACCCCTCGCGGCAGACCGTGAGCCGTGTGTTCGGAAGCTGGAACGCCGCCATCCACGCCGCGGGCTTCACGCCGCGGCCGCGCGGCCGTCAGCCGCGGACGATCGGGGAGAGCGCCTAACCAGATGCCGAACCTCACCGTCGTGCTCCTGCCCGGCGACGGAGTCGGGCCGGAGGTCGCGCGCGAAGCGCGCCTCGTTCTCGAGCTCGTCGCGCCCGATGTCGCCGTCGAAGAGCGGCTCATCGGCGCAGCCGCCATTCGCGCGGTGGGAGATCCCCTGCCCGAGGACACGCTCGCTTCGTGCAAGCGGGCGACCGCGGTGCTGAAGGGGCCGGTCGGCGACCCCGAGTTCGACGCTGCCGACGTGCGCCCGGAGCAAGGGCTCCTGCGGTTGCGCGCGGAGCTCGACGCCTACGCGAACCTCAGGCCGGCGGGGGATGTTCTGATCGTGCGGGAGCTCGTCGGCGGCCTCTACTTCGGCGCGTCGGGCGTGCGGGACGACGGGACGGTCTACGACACGTGCGAGTACCACCCGGACCAGGTGCGGCGCATCGTGCGGCGCGCGTTCGCGCTCGCTCGCGGACACCTCACGTCCGTCGACAAAGCGAACGTCCTCGAGACGTCGCGGCTGTGGCGACGCGTTGTGAACGAGGTTGCGCCGGAGTTCCCCGACGTGCGCGTCCAGCACATGCTCGTCGACAACGCGGCCATGCAGCTCGCGACGGATACGGAGCAGTTCGACACGATCGTGACCGAGAACATGTTCGGCGACATCCTCAGCGATCTCGCCGCGGCCGTCACCGGCGGAATCGGCCTCGCGCCTTCGGCTAGCCTCTCGGATTCCGGGCCCGGGATCTTCGAGCCGGTGCACGGCTCCGCACCCGACATCGCCGGCCGCGGCATCGCCAACCCGACCGCGATGCTCCGCTCGACGGCGCTCCTGCTCGAGCACGGGCTCGGGCGGCCGGACGAGGCGCAGGCGGTTGTGCGGGCGGTCGAGCGCTCGCTCGCGGCGGCGCCGACCGCCGATCTCGGCGGCTCCGCCGGGACCGCCGAGTTCGGCGCCGCGGTAAGGGAACAATTGGCGTTGACCGCGGCATGAACGCGGTCTACGGTGCAGGTATGGCGCACGCGCCCGAAGCCGTCGGCATTTCCGTCTTCAACGGCTTCTTCGCGTACGCCTTTATCGGCTAGCCGGCGCTCTCGCACCTCCCGCCGCCGGCTAGCACCAAAACACCTCTCCCTCGGAGGAGTCGAATGACGCAACTCACGGCATCCATCCTCAAGACCGCCGCCGCCACCGATGCGACGTGCGACTGCGCGGACCCGATCCCGGTGCAGCGCGCGGCCCGCAAGGGCGCCGCGGTCACGATCTGCCAGCGATGCGGGCTGCGCGTTCCGCTGCGGCTCCGGTGAGCAGCGTCGTCGCGTACCCGGGGCCGGCCGGCTCGCACTCCGCCGCGGCCGCCGCGACGCTGCATCCGAGCGCGGAGCTACACGCGGTCGGCGGTTTCCGCGCGGTCGCGGACGCCGTTGTGCGCGCGGAGGTCGAGCAGGGCGTGCTCCCGATCGAGAGCTCGCTGGCAGGCGCCGTGCCCGAGACGCACGACCTGCTGCACGAGCGGGCGCTGTCGATCGTCGCGGAGGCGGTTCTGCCGATCCACCATTGCCTGCTCGGGCCTGCCGACGTTCCGCTCGACGAGATTCGCGTCGTGCGTTCGCATCCATCGGCGCTCGAGCAGTGCCGCGAGCTGCTGGACTCGTTGCCCAACGCGGCGGTCGTGCCCGCGTCGACGACGGCGGATGCGGCACGCGAGACGGCCGAGACGGGAGATCCGGCGTGCGCGGCGATCGCGGGGCCTGAGGCGGCGGGGCTGTACGGGCTCGTGACGCTGCGCGACGACGTCGGCGACGGGCCGGCGTTCACGCGGTTCGTCTCCGTCGCGCCGTACACCTGGCTCGCTGCCGGGCGAGACGACGCGCGGACGGCGTTCACGTTCGTCACCGACCATCGCCCCGGTGCGTTGCATGCGGCGATCGCGCCGTTCGCGGTCGCGGGACTGGATCTCGTGCGGCTCGTGTCGCGGCCGCTGCCGGCGACGCCGTGGAGCTATCGCTTCGACGCGGTCGTGGCGGGGCATCCGCTCGATCCCCTCGTGCGCAGCGCGCTCGACGAGCTCGCGAGCGTGACGCGGTCGCATCGCATCGCCGGCGTGTACGAAGCGGCGAAGGTGGCGCCATGAGCGTTTCGACCAATACCGATCCGTTCGTCAAGGACGTGCGGCGCGAGATCTCCGATCTCGACTCTGCGCTGGTCGAGCTCGTGAACAAGCGGCTGCGCCTCGTCGCGAAGCTGAAGCGGTACAAGGAGGAGCACGGCATCGGCTTCGTCGACCTGGCGCGCGAGGAGTGGATGCTGCAGTACCTCCAGCGCGCGAATCGCGGGCCTTTGTCGGCGGAAGGACTGGCGGAGCTCTACCACGAGATCCTCGACCTCGTGAAGCGCGAGGTCAGTAGATGAGCGGGACGAGCATCTTCGTCGAGCGCTTGTACGCCGGGTAGGTGTCCGGGAACTGCCCGGCGAGGAAGCGCTCTTCGTAGGTCGCGCTGTAGATGAAGTAGACCCCGGCAATTGCTACGGGGACGAGCCACCACCAGTCCAGCCCGACTCCGGTGCCGATGCCGGCCGCGAGAACGCCCGAGTAGATCGGGTGGCGCACGAGGCGGTACGGGCCGCTCGTCACCAGCTCTGGGTCGATCTTCTGCGTCATCGGCGTTCCCCAGTTTCGCCCGATGTGCAGGCGGGCCCAGACCGCGAACGCGAGCCCAAACGCGAAGAGCACGAGGCCGATCCCTTCACGCAGCGGGTCGGTGTGGACGCCGTGGCCGCGGAACGCCCCGAAGCGGACGAGGACGATGACGGCGACGAGGATCACGACCCTGATGCGCGCCTCGCGGCCCCATGGGACGCGGCCGCGCTTCATCGAGAAGGCAGAGACGAGCCAGTACAGCCAGAACGCCGCCCATACGACCTCGAAGATGAGCTTGACGGCTTTCATCGGCGCAGCCCTTCGAGCGCCTCTCGTGTCTCCTCGACGCCGATGCGCCAGATTCGCAGAATCTCGTCGTCCGGTCGCTGCCAGTAGCCGCCGAACGAGCCTTCGCCAAGCTGCGTTCGCACCTCGGCCGGATCGTCGGCGGTGCGCGGCGTCGGCGGCTTCTTCCCGTCCGGGAGGACGACACCTGCCAGGCGCGTCCACGGGAAGTTCTCCATCCACGAGGCGTGCGAGGCGTCGGGGTCGATCTCCATGACGGCTGCCCACGTTCGCGGCGCGCGCCACCAGTGGTGGACGACCACGTCATCGGACGCGAGCGCCTCGACCGGCGCGTTGCCGCCGTGGCCGTTCACGAGCAGGAAGCGGCGGAAGCCCTGCCCGCGCAGCGACTCGAGCAGCTCGCCGACGAACGCGATGTACGTCTCCGGGCGCACGGTCGGGCTTCCGGGATAGGCCGCGAAGTATGCGGTCAGGCCGTACGCGAGCGCGGCCAGCACGGGCACGCCGACCGGCTCCGCGGCTTCGACTGCGACGCGCTCGGCGAGGATCGCGTCGGTCGCGAGCGAGAGGTACGCGTGCTGCTCGGTCGAGCCGAGCGGCAGGACGATGCGGTCGTCCTGCTCGAGATGCGCCTCGAGCTGCATCCAGTTGAGATCGGCGATCCTCACTGTT
>JBOGZQ010000093.1:0-8806 GCA_050697375.1 Gaiellaceae bacterium
TGTCGTACGCGACCTGCCGCAGCAGGTCCTGGAGGAAGCCGTACTGGCCGAGCTCCGGCGAGCGCGGATCGTTCTGGACGCCGAGGATCTCGCGCTTCACGAGGAACGCGAGCAGCGGCTCGAGCTCGCCCTCGCCTCGGCCGCTCACCTCTGCGAGCGCCGCCTTGGTGAACGTCTTGCCGAGCACCGCGGCGTCCTGCAGCGCGCGGCGCTCGTCCGCGCCGAGGCCGTCGAGGCGCGCGGCTGCGAGCGCCTGCAGCGTCTCCGGCACTGCGAGCTCGCCGAGCTCGCCGACGGGGACGTAGACGTCGCCCTCGCGCCGCAGCAATCCCTTGTCGAGCAGCATGCGCACGGTCTCGACCGCGTACAGCGGTACGCCTTCGGCGCGTGCGAGGATGCGGTCGCGCGCATCGTCCGGCAGTCCGGGGACGAGCCCTTCGAGCAGCTGCGCGATCGCCTCGCCGCTCAGCGGCTCGAGCGCGAGCGTCGTCGTGTTGCGCGACGCGGGCCAGCTGGGATGGCGGTCGTGGACGTCGGGCCGCGCAAGCGCGACGACGAAGATCTTGTGATTGCGCGACCACTCGAGCAGGTACTCGACGAACTCGAGCAGCGCAGCGTCCGCCCACTGCACGTCCTCGAACACGAGCACGACGGGCGCACTCTCCGACAGCCGCTCGAAGAAGAGGCGCCACGCGCCGAAGAGGTCTTCCTTTTCGCGCACCTGCCGGTCGTCCTCGAGCCCGAGCAGATGCGCGAGGCGCGGCTCGATCCACTGCCGCTCCTCGTCGTCGAGGACGAACTCGGTGAGCGCGGTCGAGAGCTTCTCGCGCGCGGACGTCGCGTCCTCGCCCTCGGCGATGCGGAACCGCTCGCGCGCCATCTCCGCGAGCGCCCAGTACGTGACGCCGTCGCCGTAGGAGAGGCAGCGGCCGCGGTGCCAGTACGCGAGCTCGGTGAGGCCGTCGAGGTACTTGAAGAGCTCCCAGGCGAGGCGCGACTTGCCGATCCCGGCAATGCCGAGGACGGAGACGAGGTGCGAGCGACCGTGCTCGGCGGAGGAGTGGTAGAGCTCCTTGACGAGCCGGAGCTCGCGGTCGCGCCCGACGAACGGCGGCTCGAGCCCTTCCGAGCGGCGGCGTCCGCCGACGCCGGCGGCGACGCGCAGCGCGCGCCAGAGCGGGACCTGCTCCGACTTGCCCTTCAGCTCGAACGAGCCGGCCTCCTCGTAGACGACGGCCGCTTCGCTCGCGCGCCGCGTCGACTCGCCGACGAGCACGGTGCCGGGCTCGGCGGCCGACTGCACGCGCGACGCGGTGTTGACGAGGTCGCCGGCGACGAGCCCTTGTCCTTCGGCGCCGAGCGTCACTGCCGCCTCGCCCGTGAGCACGCCCGCGCGTGCGCGCAGGCCCGCGTCGAGAGCTGAGACCGCTTCGACGAGATCGAGCGCCGCGCGAACGGCGCGCTCGGCGTCGTCCTCGCGCGCGGTCGGCGCGCCCCAGACCGCCATGACGGCGTCGCCGATGAACTTCTCCACCGTGCCGCCGTAGCGGCCGATGACGAGGCGCGCGGTGTCGAAGTAGCTCGTGAGGAGGCTGCGGACGTCCTCGGAGTCGCGCGACTCCGACAGGGCGGTGAAGCCGACGAGGTCGGCGAAGAGGATCGTGACGACCCGCCGCTCGACGTCGGGCGCGCTCGCCACGACCTCGACGAGCGCGGTCCCGCACTCGCCGCAGAAGCGCTGGCCCAGCTCGTACGGCGCCCCGCAGGCCGGGCAGGCGGTCGCGAGCGAGGCGCCACAGTTCCCGCAGAACTTCTGACCGTCGCGGTTTTCGGTCCCGCAGCTCGTGCATTCGGCCACGAACGGAGCCTAGACCGCTGCGAATATCCCCGCTACCCGTGGACGGGCGCGCGGAGGGGTGGTATCACCGGTGCGTGGACACCGCCGTGGCGGGACTCGTCGGCCGGGAGGAGGAGCTGGCCCTCGCGCGGGCGGTGCGCACGGAGGGCGCCGGCGGCGTTGTCGTCTTTCGCGGCGCAGCTGGAATCGGAAAGACGACGGCCTGGGAAGCTGCAGTCGCTGAGGCCGCTGCGGACGGACTGCGGATTCTCGAGGCACGGCCCGTAGAAGCGGAGCGTTCGCTCGGCTTTTCCGCGCTCGCAGATCTGCTCGAACCGGTCGCGGATGAGGCGTTGCCCGAGCTGCCGAGACCGCAGCGGCGGGCTCTCGAAGCCGCGCTTCTTCGACGCGACGACGCGTCGAGCCCTCCCGACGTACGGACGCTCGGTGCGGCCCTTGTCGGATCGCTGCGGGTTGCTGGGGCCGACCACGCCGTGATGGTGGCCGTCGACGACTTTCAGTGGGCCGATCCGGCGTCGCGCTCCGTCATCGGGTTTGCGCTTCGCCGTCTCAGTCACGTGCCCGCGGCGGCCATGCTCGCCATTCGTCCCTCTGGCGCACGCGACCGGTTGCCGGAGTTCGATCGCGCGTCGACCGTCCGCGTCATCGAGCTCGAAGGGTTGAGCCTCGGCGCGATGCGGCGCCTTCTCAAGGAACGGCTCGGCGTCGATCTCTCTCGTGTGGTGCTACGGCGTGTTCACGATGCCTCCGGCGGTAATCCGCTGTACGCACTCGAAATCGTGCGTGCGCTGGCCGAACACGACTTCGATCTGAGCGCGGCGGAGGAACTGCCTCTGCCGCGCGGGCTCGAGCCGTTGCTGCACGAGCGGCTTGCATCGCTGCCGCCACAGTCGAGGCTTGCGCTTGCAGCAGCCGCGATGCTGGCCGCCCCTCGAGCCGACCTGGTCGAGGGAGAAGGAGATCTGCAGCCGGCGCTGGACGCCGGAGTCGTTCGGATCGACGGCGAGCTCGTCCGTTTCAGCCATCCACTGCTCGCATCGACTGCGGTCGCGGCCCTCACGCCGAAACGGCGTCGCAACCTCCACGGCCGGCTCGCATCGGTGGTCGAGGACCTCGAGCAGCAAGCGCGCCACCTGGCGCTGGCTCATCCTGGTAAGGCAGAGCCCGTATCGCGGCGGCTCGAGCTCGCGGCCCATCGGGCGTTCGCGCGCGGCGCGCCTGCGGCCGCGGGCGAGCTCCTCCTGCTGGCGATCGAGCGGGCGGCGGACGAGAGTCGGCTCCCGAAGTTGCGGCTCGCCGCCTGTCGGGCCTTCACGAACGCGGGCGACGCACGTGCAGCACGCGAGATCGCCGAGGAGTCCGTCTCCGAGCTTCCGCCCGGCGCCGACCGGGCGAAGGTGCTCACGATGCTTTCGAAGCTCACACGAGACGATCTGCCGGTTGCGGTCGAGCTCGCGCGGCAGGCATTCGCCGAAGCCGCCGGTGATCCGTCCAACGAAGCAGAAGCGGCAGCTGTGTGGAGCCGGCTCAGCGGCCTCTCCGGCGACCTTCCAACCGCGCGCGACCTCGCCCGTCTCGCACTCGCGCGAGCCGACGTGGTTCCGGAGGAGACCCAGGTCGCGGTCATCTCCACGGTCGCGATGATCGAGCTCTGGGCAACGGGACGCGCGGACCCGGGGCTCTTGGCACGAGGAGTGGCATTGGAGGAGCGGGGTGGGCGTCTGGTCGATGGTCCCCCGGTTCGCACGGTTGCCGCGACCCAGCTGTTCCTCGAGCAGCGCCACACGGAAGCTCGACGCCTTCTGGAAGAGCTGAACGCCGACCTCGAGGCGTTGGGTGACGAGCGTGGGCTCATTGAGGGACTGAATCACCTCGCGATGGTGGAGACAGCTGCCGGCCGTCCGTCCGTCGCTGCAGTCCATGCTGCTCGGGCGGCCGAGATGCGCGACCAGTCGGGCTCGGCGCAGGGGCGCTTCTTGCTCGCGTTCTTCGCCGCTTTCGCTGCCGCCCACCTCGGCCAGGTCGACAAGGCTCGCGACCTTGGCGAGAAGGGTCTCGCGGCAAGCGCCGCGGCGGGTGACGCCGGCGCGACTATTCAGCACCGGGCCGCGCTCGGCTTCCTCGAGCTCTCGCTGGGCGACGCCGCGGCCGCAGTGGAGGTACTACGACCAGCCGCCGAGCTGATCGCCGCCGAGTGCCCGGGCTTGCATCCTGCGCATGTGCCGGTGCTTCCGAATCTGGTCGAGGCCTCGGTCCAGGTCGGCCGGCTCGAGGACGCGAAGACCTTCCTCGAGCGGCTGGAGGAGCGAGCTCGCGCGCTCGACAGCCCGTGGGTGCGCTCCCAGGCAGCTCGCGGGCGCGGGCTCGTTGCGGCCGCCGAGGGAGATTTGGCGAAAGCGCTCGCTCGCCTGGAAGAGGCGCACATCGAGCAGGAACGGTTGGAAGGACCGTTCGAGCTCGGACGAACGCTCCTTGCGACGGGGTCGGTACTGCGGCGCAGTCGTCGCTGGCGTGCCGCGCGCGAATCGCTCACCGCGGCGCTCGCGATCTTCGACGCGGTCGAGGCTCCGCTGTGGGCCGAGAAGGCGCGCCTCGAGCTGAGCCGCATCGGAGGGCGCAAGGCTGCGAGTGGGCTCACGCCCACGGAGGAGCGGATCGCGCGACTCGTCGCCGAGGGCCGCTCCAACAAGGAGATCGCCGGCGACCTGTTCGTTGCGGTGCGAACGGTCGAGACCCACTTGACTGCGGTCTACGCGAAGCTCGGGGTGCGATCCCGGACGGAGCTCGTGCGCGCCCTTTCGGCCTAGACCGTCAAAAGAGTGTGGGTATCCGCGATTTCGCTTGCCGGCGGCGAGTCCTACCGTCCCTTCCTCCTGCACGGACAGAAGGAGGAGACATGCGATTCACGCGAATGTCGCTGTGCACGGCGGCCACCGCCGCGGGACTGGCCGCGCTCGTCGTCGCATCGCCCGCGGCCGCAAGGGTGTCGACCACGGTGGCCGGCACCGCCGTCCCGACGTCGGCCTCGTTCGCCGCACGTGTGGCGGGCGACAACGTCCTCATCGACGCGACCGGCACGCACGCGTGGGCGGGGAGCTTCGTCGGTACGAGCACGATCACGACGCACTTCGTCGAGCACGCGGACGGAACGCTCGACTTCCAAGGGTTCATCACCTTCACCGGAAGCACCCCGTGCGGCACGGGGACCGTGACGTTCAACGCAGCGGGTCAAGGGGCATTTCCCGGCCCGATCACCGGCCACATGACCGCGATCGATCAGGCGGGCGATTCCGTTTCGCTCCATGCGAATCTGAATCTCGTCCTCTTTCTCACACCTGCAGGCGCGGTCGCCAGTTACAGCGGCGACGTCGCCTGCGGCAGCTAGGAGTGGCTCGGGCGGGCATCTACATTGCCGAGGCGTACACGCCGAAGGCACGGAGCATCGACGTCGAGGCGGCCGCCGAACGGGCGGCCGCCGCGGCCCTCGAGATGAACGACGAGACCTGTTTCCACTTGTTCGAAGCCGAGACGGCCGACCGTGTGCGCGAGGCGGTCGACCTGGCCGGAATCAGATACGAGCGGATCGTCGAGACTCGACTGCATTAGAGGCGCGCCTGAATACGCGGGGCCATCCCGTCGTTCATATCTCACGTGATCGAGCGGCTCGTCCACGGCCGGCGGCACTACGCCTGGCTGATCGTCGGGGTGACCTTCGTCACGCTCATCACGACGGCCGGGTTCCGGGCGACGCCGGGCGTGCTCATCGTCCCGCTCCAGCACGAGTACGGCTGGTCGCGCGGGACGATCTCGATCGCGGTCTCGCTCGGCCTGCTGATGTTCGGGCTGACGGCGCCGTTCTCGGCGGCGCTCATGGATCGCTTCGGCGTGCGGCGGGTGATGCTCGTTGCTTTGGTCGTGATCGCGGCCGGCGCATCGCTGACGTCGTTGATGACGGCGCCGTGGCAGCTCGACCTGCTGTGGGGGCTCGTCGTCGGGAGCGCGACCGGCGCAGTCTCGGTGCCGCTCGCGGCGACGGTCGCGACGCGCTGGTTTGTCGAGCGGCGCGGGCTCGCGACCGGGATCCTCACCGCGAGCAACGCGAGCGGTCAGATGGTGTTCCTGCCTGTCTTGGCGCTACTCGCGACCGACTACGGCTGGCGCTGGTCAGTGTACGCGGTGTCGATCGTCGCGTTCTTAGTCCGCGACCGTCCGCAGTCGGTCGGATTGCAGCCGTACGGCGCGACGGAGGACGTTCCCGTGCCGGAGCGGTCGCCGAAGCCGTTCCGTCCCGCCATCGAGGTTTGATGCTCGGCGCGAAGTCGGGACAGTTCTGGCTGCTCTGCTCGACGTTCTTCATCTGCGGGCTGTCGACGAACGGACTCGTGGGGACGCATCTCATCTCCGAGGGGATCGATCACGGCATGACGGCGGTCGCGGGCGCGTCGCTCCTCGCGTTGATGGGCGTGTTCGACATCGTCGGGACGACCGTGTCGGGGTGGCTGACCGACCGGATGGATCCGCGCAAGCTGCTCGCGTGGTACTACGCGCTGCGCGGGCTGGCGGTGATCGCGCTGCCGATGGCGTTCGGGTCGACGGCGGCGCTCGGCGCGTTCGCCGTCTTCTACGGGCTCGACTGGGTGGCGACGGTGCCGCCGACGGTCGCGCTAACCGCCGACCACTTCGGCCCGCAGCGCGCCGGCGTCGTGTTCGCGTGGGTGTATGCGTCGCACCAAATCGGCGCCGCGTTCGCGGCGTGGGCGGGAGGCGCGAGCAGGGGATGGTTCGGGAGTTACACGCTCGCGTTCGTTAGCGCGGGTATTGCGTGTTTGTTCGCGAGCGGGTTGAGCCTGAGGATCAAGAGGCCGGTGCTCGTTGCGTCGCCAGTGGATGCACTTGCGGTGAGCTGACCGCCTAGGGGAACGTCCGTTTCCATCGGTAGCCTCGCTTCGGTGGTCGACGAGGCGCATTCCACCAATCTGTGGCCTCTCGCTGCTGCATTCTGGGAGCGCGAGTGTCTCGCCGCCGGCGCAGATCCGAACGACGCGCGCCTAGTCGGCTCCATTTGTTTCGCCTATGACGAACCAGACTTCCTCGGACTGGCGGGCGCCCCGATGGGCTCCGACGGCGCGCGCTGGCTCGCAGAGCGGTATGTCTCTGGACTCCCCCGAAGCGTACGAAGCGCGCACGGTCGCTTCTATACCCCTCGGTCGTTGGCGTCGATCCTCGTTGAGCGCGCGCTCCAGGAACCGATCCCTGAAGAGGGCGTCATCGTCGACCCGGCGTGCGGAGCAGGGTCGCTCCTTACCGCCGCGACGGAGATCCTCGTTGCGACTCGGCCACCAGAGGACGCCGTACGCACAGTGGTCGGGAGGTTGCGCGGGACGGATCTTGATCCTGTCGCCGCGCGCCTTTGCGAGCTCGCCGTCCGGGTTGCATTGTTGCCCGCCTGGATGGCGATTCCTGATTCGCAGCGGCCGGCGATCCCTCGCCTTGCGACGGTGACCGATGGCCTGGCCGACACGGCGCCGGCGGCCCTGGTGCTCGCGAATCCACCTTTCGGGCGCCGTCGTCTGTCGGCCGAGCAACGGTTGCGCCACGCGCCTGTGCTCTATGGGCATGCGCATTTGCCGTCATTGTTCCTTCACGCGGCCGTTGAACGGCTATCCCGCGGAGGCGTTGCAGCCTTCGTGGTCCCGACGTCGGTCGTCGGCGGTGCGTATTACCAACGTCTTCGCGAGTTTCTTATCAAGACTGCGCCTCCACAATGGCTCGCGTTCATCGATGATCGCTCCGGAGTCTTCACCGGTGACGTCCTGCAAGAGGCGCTTCTAGGGGTGTTCGTCCGAGGCCGGAGGAGCTTGACGGTGAGCGTTCGTCGGGTCGGGTCGAGTCCGAGTTTCGGCGGGGCGGAACACGTCGTCTCTCGTGCGTCCTGGGTGGGCAAGCGTCCGTGGCTAATCGCGCGTGATCCGGACGATGTTTCGCTCGTTGCGGCGGCGACGGCGCGTAAGCACCGTCTCTCTGACTACGGCTGGAAGGTATCTACCGGCCCTCTCGTATGGAACAGACACAGAGACCAGCTCTTCCCGAGGAACAGCCGAGGCCGCATACCGGTTATCTGGGCGAGCGATGTGCGTCCGGAGGGAGTCGACCCGTTCGAGTCGCGTCCCGGTCGCTTCATTGAACCTCGCAGCGGGCAGGAGTGGCTAGCGCTCACGAAGCCTGCGATTCTTGTTCAGCGCACGACCGCGCCGGAGCAGCCGCGTCGTATCATCGCGGGCGTTCTCGATGAGGGGACGCTCGAGGAGCTCGGGGGCTGCGTCGTAGTCGAGAATCACCTCAATATCTGCACGTGGAGCGGCGAAGGGATACTTACGCACGAGCGTCTCCACGATTACCTCATGAGTGAAGAAGCTGATCGTCTCTACCGCTGCATGTCAGGATCCGTAGCCGTGTCCGCATTTGAGCTTGGCGAACTTCCGCTCCCGCCGCCTGAAGACTTCTCGTCCGAGGACGAGCGCGCGCGGCGAGCCGCCTGAATCGAGGCAGTGAAAGACATGGCGACAGCGTGCCTCTGCTGACCGTCGAGGACGCTCGCCGGCGCCTCGGCCTGGTGTTTCCGGAGGGCGTGAACGATCGGCAACGCTTGTCGCGTGAACTCGCTGCCAAGACGCTCCTGACCTTTCTCTTCGTTGGAGCGGTCGGGGACCCCAATCGAGACGGTGTTCGCCTTCTCCGTCCATCCATGGTCACCTGGATGGACGACGAGAGCGCCAGTCAATCCGACAATGCGGCATTCGTGGGTGGATGGCACGCCGCGGCATCGCGCGGTCAGTTGGCGTTGCGCGCGTTCTTGGTGACCCACGGCATTCAATGGGAGCGCTGGTATGCCGATAACAGCCGCGAACCGATTCGGGACGAGATCATCCGTCCGCTCAACGAGCGGTA
>JBOGZQ010000094.1:0-13091 GCA_050697375.1 Gaiellaceae bacterium
AATCCTCTCCGGGCGCGCCGCCGCTGACGGCTTTCGCGAGCCCGCGCGCGTCGTGGCCGCGCGCCGCGAGGATCCGAACGCGCTCGACCATGTCGGGCCGCGGGCGCTCGCCCATCGCGCCGAGCACCTCGGCAATCCCGACCGACAACCCCGCGACGTCGATCATCGCCTGGCTGCCCGAGTACCAGCCGACGCGGTCCTGGTCCTCCGTCCACTCGCGCGCCAGCGTCGTCTTCCCGTATCCCGCCGGCGCGAGAAGCAGGATGACTCGCGCCCCCGCCTCATCCAGGAGCTTCGTCAGCCGCGGGCGCTTGATGAAGATCGGCGCCCGGGGCCGGGCGATGAGTGTGCCCTCGTGCATTGCCTGCCTGCCTGGCTGCCGCAACGCCCTGGGTTGTGCCCTGGCCTCGCCTCCTCGCTCCCGATTGTGGACGACTCGGAGCCCCCTGAATAGGGGGCCCGCGCCCGGCCGCAAGAGCGGCCGGGCACGGTCGCCGTTAGCCCCCGACGCCGGCCGCAGCCGGCGCGAGCTCCCGGGCGAGGGGATCCTGGCCCGTGAGCGTCCTGAAGGCGGCGGGAATCTGCCGCCGCCTGGGCACGCCGAGTTTCAACCGCAACGCGTCGCAATGCGCCTTCGCCGTCCGCGGCGAGATGTCGAGCCTGCGCCCGATCTCGTCATTCGAACAACCGAGGGCGATCAACCCGACGACCTGAAGCTGCCTCTGCGTCAGGGTCGGAGGCGTGCCGGTGAGGGTCGTGCTCATGGCGGCGCACGCTATGTGCGCCGCGGCTGCGCGGCTATCGGCTGATGGGAGTATTCGACATCGCTACGCCGCGCACGAAGCTCGCCTCGTGCCCGCGCGCGTTGGCCTCGTCCAGCTCGTCCTGCGTCAGCGCGCCGATGCGCAGGAGCAGGTCGAGCTCGTCGCGCAAGTGCGTGTGCATCATCTCCGGGCCGTCCGTTGCGATCGTGAAGCGGACGCCGTTCTCGACGAAAGAACGGAACACGGTGCGAACAGCGTCCTCGTCGGCGAGCGCCTTCGTCAGCAAATTGGACGTCGGGCAGATCTCGAGCACCACCTCGCTGTCGCGTAGCTCGCGCATGAGCTCGCTATCTCCGGCGGCGAGGATGCCGTGGCCGATCCGGTCGGGGCGCAGCACCTCGAGCACCTCGCCGATCTCCTGCCGCCCGAACTCGCCGCCCTCCTCGCCGACGTGGATCGTGACGCCGAGTCCGGCCGCGCGCGCCTCCTCGACCATCGGCTGCACCCCGCGGTAGTCGTAGCGCGCGTGCCCGGGCCGCGGGCCGGCGATGTCGACGCCGACGATGCCGCGCGACGACCAGCCGATCGCCTTCTCGACGATGATCTCGTTCTGCCGCGGCGTGAACGTCCGGTCCATCATCAGGATGAGACCCGCGCGCACCTGCGGGTACTCGAGGCTCGCACGGTCGAGCCCGCGAATCGCGGCGAGGATGATGTGGTCGAGGTCGCGCTCGCCGCCGCGGTTCCGCTTCATCGGGTTGAAGCGCAGCTCGAGCGTCGTGATCCCCTGCGAGCGATACGCGCCGCCGATCGCCGCGTGCACCGACATCTCGACCGCGATCGGGCTCGACTGGATGAGCTCCGTCCAGTGGTAGATCTGATCGAGCGCGTCGAGGTTCGGGACGCCGCGCGGGTCGCTCACCGTCACGAGCCGGTCGAAGTCCCAGTAATCCTTCACCGGCAGCGCGATGCCCTGCTCGTGCGCGAGCGTCCAGAGGATGTCGGACGAGACCGAGCCGCCCAGGTGCGTGTGCAGTTCCGCGAGGCCTTCCACTAGGCGTATCCAATCACGGCCCACCGCCTCCCCGCGAAACGGGTCGCGAGCAGGACGAGCCGCGCGGCGATGAGCGCATCCAGCCCAACCCAGACGCCGACGATCCCCCAGCCGAGCGCGAACGAGAGCGCCGCAATGACGATGAAGACCGCGCTCGCGGCGAGCATCGACCACATCAGGTACGCCGTGTCGCTCGCGCCGATGAGGATTCCGTCGAGCGCGAACACCGCGCCTCCGAGCGGCTGCATGAGCGCGAAGAACGGCCACAGCTTCGCCGCCTGCGCGAGCACCGACGGGTCGCTCGTGAACGCGCGCGGCACCACGTGCGACAGCGGCAGGAGCACGACCGCGAAGACGCCGCCGACGACGACCGACCACGCGATCATGCGCAACGCAGCCGCGTGCGCGCCCTCGGCGTCGCCCGCCCCGAGCATCCGGCCGACGATCACCTGCCCCGCGATCGCGACCGCGTCGAGCATGAGCGCGAGGAAGATGAAGAGCTCGAAAGCGATCTGGTGCGCGCCGATCTCGGCGTCGCCCATGCGCGCGAGCACCGACGCCGCGACGAGAAACGACGCATACAGCGCCGTCGTGCGGACGAAGATCTGGCGGCCGACGCGCACCATCGGCCGCATCTCGCGCAAGCTCGGCCGCCTCGACTCCGCGTGCGGGCGGAGCAGGTCGCGCGCGAACGCGATCCCCATCCCCGCCTGCGCGATCGCCGTCCCGGCCGCCGAGCCCGCGATCCCCCAGTGGAGGCCGTACACGAACCAGACCTCGAGAACGACGTTGACGATGTTCGCGACGACGACGACCTGGAGCGGGCGGCGGAGGTTCGACACGCCGCGCAGGTAGCCCTGCCCGCCGAGCGCGATCAGCGCCGCCGGCAGGCCGAGCGCCGCGATGCGGAAATAGACGAGCGCGTCGTGGCCCGACTGCCCGTGCGCGCCCAGCGCGCGCAAGAGCGGCGCGCCGGCCGCCTCGCACACGACGAGCAGCGTCAGCCCGATCGCGAGCGACGCCCACAGCGCCTGCGCCGCGAGGCGCGCCGCCCGCTCGTGCTGCCCCGCTCCGGTCGCGCGCGCGACGACCGCGGTCGTCCCGTACGTGAGGAAGTTGAAGATCGTGAACGTCCCGGAAAGGACGGTGCCTGCCAGCCCGAGCGCGGCGATCTGGGGCCGGCCCAGATGGCCGACGATCGCCGTGTCGACGAGGACGTAGAGCGGCTCGGCCGCGAGCGCCCCCAGCGCGGGCAAAGCAAGCCTGAGGATCTCCCGGTCGTGAGGTGAGCGGAGCCGCGCCACGGTCCGACGATAATCACCTCCGTGAAGGTGGGCATCGTCGTGCCGTACTCGTGGTCGTTCTGGGGCGCCGTCGTCGAGCACGCGGAGCTCCAGTCGGAGGCGCTCCGCCGGCTCGGCTGCGAGGTGAAGACGATCATGGGGAACGACCCGCCGGGCCAGTTCACGCGCACGCTGCACCCGCGGCACGGCCGCGACGGGCCGCCGCCGCCGGATGTCATCCCGATCGGCCGGTCGGTGATCGTCCCCGCGAACGGCTCGCTCCCGAACATCATCCTCAGCCCGCGCTCGGTCTTCCGCACCCGCCAGGCGCTCGCGCGCGAGCAGTTCGACATCCTGCATCTGCACGAGCCGATGACGCCGACGCCGTGTGTCGCCGCACTCGCGACCTACACCGGCCCGATGGTCGGAACGTTCCACGCGAGCGGCGACCTCGCCTGGCTGCGCATCGCGAAGCGCACCTGGGGCTTCCTCGCCGACCGGCTCGACCACCGCATCGCCGTCTCCGAGATGGCGCGGACGTCCGCGCGGCGCTGGCTGCCCGGCGACTACGAGATCGTCCCGAACGGCGTGCTCATCCCGCCCGCCGCCGATGCGGGCGCGCGCGAAAATCGCATCGTCTTCGCCGGGCGGCACGAGCAGCGCAAGGGCCTGCACGTCCTCCTGCGCGCGTGGCCCGAGATCCGCCGGCGGACGGGCGCGGATCTGCACGTGATCGGCGCCGACCCCCTGCGCGTCCGTCTGCTCATGCGGCGCCTTGGCGTGTCCGAGGACGGCGTCGAGGTGCTCGGCTTCCTCGACCAGGATCGCTTCACAGCCGAGCTCTCGGCCGCGAAGGCGCTCGTGGCGCCGTCGCTCGGCGGCGAGAGCTTCGGGATGGTGCTCACACGGCCGCTCGCGTGCGCGACGCCGGTGGTGGCGTCCGACATTCCCGGATACCGTGACGTGATGACGCCGGAGACGTCCGTCGCCTTTCCGCCCGGAGACGTCGACGCGCTGACGGAGGCGGTCGTTTCGCTGCTCGCAGACGAGCCGCGCCGGCAGGCGATGGGCGCCGCGGGGCGCGAGCTCATGCGGCAGCGCTACGCGTGGGATGCGATCGCGCGCCGTCTCGTCGAGATCTACGAGGCCGCCGCCGCGTGAAACGGATTCATCCGCCGAGGTCGCTCTTCGGCCGCATCGCACTCGCTCTCGTCTTCTTCGGCGCCGTCGCGGCGCTCTTCATCTGGCGCGGACCGAGCTTCCACGCGCTCGGCGACGCGTTCAAGGCGGTCGTGTGGCAGTGGGTCGTCGTCGCGATCGCCATCAACCTGCTGTCGGTCGTCGTGCGCGCGCTCGCCTGGAGGACGGTGATCCGCTCGGCGATGCCGCCGCCTCACCCGACTGCGATGACCGTCTTCTCAGCGTTCTCCGTCGGCCTTTTCGGGAACGCGGTGCTGCCGGGACGGATCGGCGAGCTCGCGCGCGTCGCCGTGCTCGCGCGCAAGCTGCCGCGGCGAAAGGGACTGTGGGCGACGCTCGTCGGCACCGTCCTCGCGCACCGCGTCTTCGACATCGTCCCGGTGATGCTGCTCATCCTGTTCGTGCTCGTCACCGCGAAGGTGCCGGCGTGGGCGATCACCATCCTCATCGCCGTCGTCGGCATCGGCGTCGGCCTCTTCACCTTCTCGATCGTCAGCGCGCGCACGCACCACGGCGGCAGGCTCGACGGCGTCGGCGCCGTCCGCCGCGTGGCCGCGATGGCGCGCGAAGGGCTCGGCGTCATGCGCTCGCCGCTCGGGATGGCGCTCGCGATCTCGTTCCAGATCTCGGGCTGGGTCTGCCAGCTCTTCGCCGTGTGGACGGCAATGCGCGCGTTCCACATCCACGCGCCGCTCCCCGCCGCCGGCGTCGTGCTGCTCGTGATGAACGTCGTCACGATCTTCCCGTTCTGGCCGGGCAACGTCGGTGCCGTGCAGCTCGCGATCGCCGCGCCGCTGTCGGCGAGCTACGGCGTCGCGTACGCGACCGGCGTCGCCTACGGCTTCGGGCTCCAGGCGATCGAGGCGTCCGTCGGCATCGGTGTCGGGCTCATCTTCCTCGCGCGCGAGGGCCTGTCGGTCGCAATGCTCAAGGTGATGCCGTCGGCGGCGCAGACGGAGCTGCCGGGCGACGAGAAGGACGGCGATGCCGCGCCCGCGCGCGCTGGCCTGCCCGGCTAGCCTCAAAGGCGTCCTCTCCGCGCGCCAGGCTGCCGCCGCGCTCGCCCGCGGCCTCGGCGACTGCGACGAGCTGCCGCTCGCCGACGGGGGAGAGGGAACGGCCGACGTCCTGCCCGGCGTCGTCGAGGCCGCGTCGGTCATCCCGTTCGACGCCGCGCACCTGGACCCGTTCACGTCGAGCCGCCCATTCGGCGAGCTGCTCGCGTCGTTGCAGGCGGACCAGCTGCTCATCGCGCTCGGCGGCACCGCGAACATGGACGCGGGCGAGGGGATGCTCGAGGTCGTCGACTCGCTCCCGCCCGCGACCGTCCTCTGCGACGTGGCCACGACGCTGTACGACGCGCCGGGCCTGTTCGGGCCGCAAAAAGGCGCGACGCCGAAGCAGGTTGCGGAGCTCGAGGAACGCTTTCGCGCGAACGAGCGGCTCGCGCCGTATGCCGAGGTGCCGGGGTCGGGCGCAGCCGGCGGGCTCGGCGCCGCGCTCGCGTCGCTCGGCGCCGAGCTCGTCCCGGGAGCGGTGACCGTGCTCGACCTGCTCGGCTTCGATCCGTCGCGCTACGACCTCGTCGTCACCGGCGAAGGCCACGTCGATGCGACGACGCTGGAGGGGAAGGTCCCATTCGAGGTGGCGCGGCGCTGCATCGCGGCCGGCGTCCGCTGCGTCGTCTTCGGCGGGATCGTCGACGAGCCACTGCCCGGCGTGGAGACGGTCGCGCTCTCGGGCGACAAGGCACGAGCCGCCGAGGATCTCGAAGCGCTAGGGGCGCGCCTCCTCGACGCGGCGCGCTAGCTCCTCCACCTTGCCCTGCGCGGCGTCGAGCCGCGTGCGGCAGAACGCGTACAGCTGCTCGCCCTTCTCCCAGAGCGCGAGCGCCTCGTCGAGCGAGGCGTCGCCCTTCTCGAGCCGCGCGACAATCTGCTCGAGCTCCGCCTGCGCCTCTTCGAAGGTCTTCTCAGCCATGCGTGTCCTCGACCCGCGCGCCGAAGCCGCCCTCGGCGAGTTCGACGTCGACACGCTCGCCGGTGGCGACGCACGAGACGACGGCGCCGTCGCGACGCACGATCGCGTACCCGCGGCGAAGCGTCGACCTCGGAGAAAGCGCCGCGAGCCTTCCGCGAGCGGCCTCGAGCCGCGCCTGCCTGCGCTCGACGAGGAGCGCCGGCGCGCGGCGCAGGCGCTCGTGCGTGCGCTCGAGCGTCTGCACGTCGCGGTCGAGCGTGCGGCGGACGCCGCGCCCGAGACCGGTGCGCGCACGCTCGAGGTGGCGCAGCAGCTCCGCGAGGTCGGGAACGACGAGCTTGCCCGCGGCGGTCGGCGTCGACACGCGCACGTCGGCGGCGAAGTCGCACAGCGGCGTGTCCTGCTCGTGCCCGACGGCGGAGACGATCGGAACGCGGCATGCGGCGACCGCGCGCACGAGCCGCTCGTCGCTGAACGGAAGAAGGTCCTCGAAACTGCCGCCGCCGCGCGCGAGGATGACGACGTCGACGTCGTCGCGCGCGCAGAGGGCGTTCAGCGCGTCGACGATGCCGAGCGCGGCGCGCGGCCCTTGCACGTACGTCTCCGCGATGAGGACGTTCGCGGGTGGGAACCGGTTCTGGATCGTCGTCAGCACGTCGCGCTTCGCCGCGGCGTCGTTGCCGGTGACGAGGCCGATGCAGCGCGGGAGGAATGGCAGCGGCCGCTTCCGCTCGGCGGCGAACAGCCCCTCCGCCGCGAGCTTCGTCTTCAGCCGCTCGAGGGCGGCGAGGTGCGCGCCGATGCCGAAGCGCTCGATCGTGAGCGCGCGCAGCCGGAAGTCGCCGCGCTTCTCGAACAGCTCGGGGCGCCCGTACACGTGCACGCGTTCGCCGTCCTTGAGCTCGAGGCGAAGCCCGTCGAACATCCCGCGCGGCATCGTCACACCGAGGGACGACCCGTCGGCGGGGTCCTTCAGCGTGAAGAAGACGCTCGCCCAGCGGTCGTGCCGGCGCAGCTCGGTGACCTCGCCCTCGACACAGACGGTCGGCAGCCGGCCGAGCCATTGCGCGATGCCGCGGTTGAACGCGGCGACCGAGTAGACCGTCTTGTCGTCGTACGGCAGCGCCTCGACCTTGGCCACGGTCGCAGCGTATCGCCGGACGTGTTACAGAAGAATCTCGGCGGCGGTGCCGTGCTCGCAGCCGCTTTGCACGAGCTCGACCGCCTGGTGGAGATCGGCCTCGCTGGCCGCGAGGCGCTCGGCGACGTGGAGCGGATAACCGGCCTCCATGAGCACGTGGAGACGCCAGCTCTCGACCTTCGAGCGCTCGCTCGTCTCAGGCTCCAGTATCTCGGTCGACTCGCTCATGGGCACAAAAGTTCGTGCCCCTTTCGACGAACCCTTCACCGTGAAGTTTGTAAGGGAAGCGTTCAGGTTGTCGCGGCCGCGCGGCGCAGAAGTTCCTGGAAACGCGCCTCGAGCACGGCCCGGTCGGCGTCCGCGTCGGCGGTGAGCTCCTCCAGCCGGCGCCTCACGTCCTGCTCCAGCTCGGCGATGCGGCCGTCGAGCGCCGACATCCACTCGTCGCGCTGCCGCTCGAGCGACTTGGCCGCGTCTGCGAGGCGCTTCTCGAGCCGCTGCGCGCCGGCGTCGCCGACGTGCGCGAGCCGCTCCGCGAGCACGACCTCCGCTTCGCGCGCGAACGTCTCGACCGCGCGATCGAGCTCGCGCGCGAGACGGCGCGCCGCGTCCTCGCGGTTCGACTTCACGAGCGCTGCGAACTGCTGCGTCGCCTCGTCGGCGTAACCGGCCGTCGCGCGCTCGACCGTGCGCGCGACCTGCTCGATCTGCCGCCGCTGCACGTCCTCGAAGCCGGAGCGAATGCGCTGCGCGGCGTCCACCTCCTCGCGCTCGATCCGCTCCATCAGCTCCTTCTCGCGGCGGCGCATGCGCTCCTCGAGCTCGTGCAGCGCGCGGCGCCGTTCCGCGGCTTCGCCTTCCACCTCGCTGCGCGCGGTCGCGAGCATGTCCTCGAGCGCCTTGTCGAGCTCCGCGCGAAGGCGGGCGAGGCCCTCGCGTTGCGCCGCGCTCTCGGCGGCGAGCCGCTCGCCGTCGGTGTCGAGGCGCGCGCCGGCGTCGGCGAGCAGCTGCTTCTGCCGCTCGGCGAGCTCGCCGAGACGCTCCTTCGTCGCGCCGGCGGCGCGGTCGAGATCCTGCTTCCAGTCCGCGAGCCGCTGCGACACCTGCGCCTGCGTCTCCGTCAATGCCTGCGTGAGCGAGGCGACGAGCTCGCGCTCGCGATCGCCGAACGCGGTGCGGCGCTCCTCCGCGATGCGCCGCTCCTCGTCGGCGAGCAGCGACACCGAGTCTGCGCGAGCGCGCGCGAGCGCGCGCTCGAGCTCCGACGTGCGCTCGGCCGCATCGAGCTCGACGAGCTCGATGAGCCGGATCTGTGCGGCGGCGACGTGCGCCTCGGTCGCGGCTGCGTGCGCGAGCGACCACGCGACGACGAGTGCCGCGCCGCACGCGAGCGCGGCGGCGGTCAGTCCTCCGGACGCGACGAGGAGCTCGCGGGGATGGCTGTGGCGCAGCGCGTACTCGGCCCAGCCGCCCGCGGCGCCGCCGAGAACGAGGATGCCCAGGCAGACGAGCGCCCAACGCGGGAGAACCCGCAGCGCCGCGCCGGCGAGCGCGAGGGCGGCGATTCCGACGGCGACCGCAAAGCCGATGTCGAAGCCGGTCGTCAGGGACATCGCTGCATCCTAGTAGTGCCACCGGGACAGCAGGAGCGCTCCGGCCAGGACCGGCATCGACAGGGCGAGGAGCTTCAGCGCGGCCTCCGCGGCGCGCGCCTGCGACATGTCTGCGGTCACGCGGCGGGCATGCCGGACGTCGACCGAGAGCCGCTGCTGGACGAGGCTCGTGACGAACGCGAACGCGGCGATCGCGACCGCCTCGCCGCGAATCGTTCGCGCCGCCGCGAAGTACGCGGTGAGCGCCGGGAAGGCGCCCCACGCCGCCGCGAACCAGAACGGCGTGTGCAGGAGGCCGCCGAAGAGCTCGAGGTTGTAGACGACGACGATGAACGCGCCGAAGGCGATGAAGACGAGGAGCCACCACGTCGAGTCGATCGCGACGTGGATACCGATGACGCACGCCCCAGCGATCGACCAGATCGCGAGGAAGACGAGCACGCGGTCTGGGATGCGCGTACGCAGCGGCCGTCCCTTCATCTCGTCGAGCGCGTGCGCGCCGATGCCCATTGCGAGGAAGAACGCGAGCACCGTCCAGCCGAGCACCGTCCAGTTCATGCGCGGGACGAGCGCGGCTCCCATCGCCGCGTACGACAGATGCCAGAGCGTGTAGGGCGGATGGAGCAGCGTGACGTAGTCGCGCCAGCCGCCGGAGCGGAGCGCATAGAAGGCGGGAGCTACTTCGTTCCCCACACCACCACTCCGCCGCCGAGGCTGAGGCGCCGCTCGTGCACGTCCGATAGCTCGCCGAAAAGATCGATGAGCGAGTAACGGTGGTGAAACTGCCGGATGCTCGGCCCGAGGAACCCGCCGACCTCGTGCCAGCCCGGCGAGACGACTGCGCCCGCGAGCGGCAGACCGACGCGCACGTACAGCTCCCACAGCGGCCGCCACACGCCGCGGGGGAGGCCGAACTCCTGCATCGCGATCACGCCGCCGGGACGGACGACGCGCGCGAGCTCGCGCATCGTTGCGAGCGGATCGTCGACGTAGCGCAGCAGGTACGTGAACGTGAGCGCGTCGAACTCGCCGTCCGCGAAGGGAAGCGCCTCGGCGCGCACTTCGCGCAGCTCGATCCGGCCGGCGAGCCCGGCCGCCTCGATGCGCGCGCGGCCGGCGGCCAGCATCTCCGGGCTCTGGTCGACGCCGACGATCGTCCGTGCCGGCGCGGTGCGCGCGAGCTCGATCGCGACCGCGGCGGTGCCGGTGGCTACGTCGAGGACGCGCGTCGCGGTCGGCGGCACGCGGGAGACGAGGAAGCGGCGCCAGCGCGGGTCCTGCCCGAACGAGAGCAGCCGTGCGTAGCGGTCGTACGTCGGGCCGAGCGGTGCAAAGAGCTTGCGCGCGGAGACTTCGGCCACACTGCGCATGATGGCACTGGCCGACGACCTGGAGCGGATCGCGCAGGCGGCGCAGTCGCGCGAGCCGGTGAGCGGCGTTCTCGCCGCGGACCTGGTCGACGGCACGCGGGTCTACCTGTGCGCGTTCGAATCCGGCTCATGGCTCGCGCTCGGAGATGACGGAGAACCGATCGCGAGCCGTCGGGCGGTGCACGAAGCCGCGTCGCTCTCCGCCCTCTGCGAGGTGGCCGAGGAGCTGGCGGAGGTGGAACCGAATCTGCCGCGCCTCGCCTCGAACGCGTACCTCGACACGATTGGCGCCCGACTGGGTCCCGGCCTCACCGCCTCGTTCGAGCAGTCCTTCCCCGCCGTCGAAGCGCTGTCGGCGCAGGTGGTGGCGCGGCACCTCACGCCCCTCGCCTAGAGTGGAATCGATGGAAGGTGGATTCCCCTTCGGCGGCGATCCCGAAGACCTGATGCGCAGCCTCCGCGAGTTCGCGGAGGCGCAGGCCGAGCACGTGCAGGAGGCGCAGCGCGAGCAGTTCGCGACGCTGACGCTCAACACCGCGGTCGAGCTGACCTCGGCCGCGCTCGCGCAGGTGCAGACGCAGGGCGGCGTCGACGAGCAGGCGCTCGCGCTCCGCGACGCCATGCGCGTGCTCTTCCCGGAAGCGGTCGCGCTCGTGAGCGCGGCGCGCCAGGGCTTCATGCGCGAGCGGTAGTTGTTACTGGATCGCGCGCTCGTCCGGGTACTGCCGGCCGTCCCGAAGCTGGTGGTGCAACTGTTCTCCGCGCGCTACATCGCGGGCGCGACGCTCGACGAAGCCGTCTCCTGCGTCCGATCGCTGAACGCGGAGGGAAAGCTCGCAACGGTCGACGTCCTCGGCGAGGAGATCACGCACGCCGACGAGGCGCGTGCGATCGCGCGCCAGTATCTCGACGTCTTCGACGCGATCGAGCGCGAGGGGCTCGACTCGAACGTCAGCGTCAAGCTGACGGCGCTCGGGCTGAAGCTCTCGTACGACCTGTGCAAGGAGAACCTCCTCGGCGTGCTCGACCAGGGCCGCTTCGTGCGCATCGACATGGAGGACGCGAGCACGACCGATGACACGCTTCGCCTCTACCGCGAGCTCCTCGAATCGGGTCGCGAGAACGTCGGCGTCGTGCTCCAGGCATACCTGCGGCGAACGCTCGGCGACGTGCGCGCGCTCGCCGACCTGAAGCCGGACGTGCGCCTGTGCAAGGGCATCTACGTCGAGCCGCCCTCGCTCGCGTACGCCGATGCCGGCTCGATCCGGACGAGCTTCGTCCAGTGCCTCGACGCGCTCCTGGAGGCGGGTGGGAAGGTTGCCGCCGCGACGCACGACGAGTCGCTCATCCGGGAAGCGCTCGCGCGCGACGTGCCCGAGTTCCAGATGCTCCTCGGCGTCCGCGAGGAGCGCGCGGCCGAGCTGGTCGCCGCCGGCCGGCGGGTGCGCATCTACGTCCCGTTCGGCGAGCACTGGTACGCGTACTCGCTGCGCCGGCTCCAGGAGAACCCGGCGATGGCGACGACGATCGCGCGGGCGACGGTCGAACGCGCCGTACGAATCACTCGCGCCTGAGTGGCAGGGCGTTGACCGAGCCCGAAATGCTCCTGCGGACGATCGGTTGCCGCGTCCTCGTGATCGGGATGGCGGGGGCGGGGAAGAGCACGTTCTCGCGCGCACTTTCAGCCAGGACGGGCTTACCCGTGATTCATCTCGACGTTCACTACTGGAAGCCGGGGTGGGTGGAACCGTCCGAGGACGAGTGGCGGGAGAAGCAGCGCGGCCTGCTCGCGGGCGCTGCTTGGATTGCCGACGGCAACGACCTCGAGACGCTCGACCTTCGGCTCGAACGAGCTGAGACTGTCGTTCTTCTGGACACGCCGTGGTGGATGTGCGCGGCCCGAGCGTTCGTGCGCGGGCTTCGACAGCCGGTCGGCGAAATGCCCCAGGGTTGCGACGATTCTGCAACACGACGGCTGGTCGACGAGTGGCGGTTGATTGGGCTTGTCTGGCGTAACCGCCGTTCACACCCCGAGCGAGCGCGTGCGATCGTTTCGCAGAACGGGCGGCACGCGGCACTGTACGTGCTCGGGTCGAAACAGGAAGCTGGAGCGTTTCTCAGCACGCTGTGAGCGCATCTAGACGCGCGTCGCGTACAGCAGGAACGAGCCGGGGATGCGGCGGTCGCTCCGGCGGCCGGCGGCGTCGAGCGGATACTCCTCGAGCGCCTCGACGCGGAGGCCGGCGCGGGCAAGCCCGCTGACGAGGCGGCCGATCCGCACGAGCCCGTCGTCGAAGTAGTCGGCATGCCAGCGCAGCAGCCCGTCGACGCAGAGCGAGACGGGATGGTCGTCGTACACGAGCAGCTCGCCGTGCTTGCGCAGCGACGCGACGACGCCCGCCGCCCACGCATCCACGTCGGTGAGCCCGGCGAGGACACCCTCGGGCGAGTAGACGAGGTCGAAGCGCGCGCGCCGGAGGTTCGCCGGCAGCGACTGCGGATCCGCGGGTATCCAGAGGATCGACGGCCACCGCTCTCGTGCGGCGTCGAGCATCGCCTCGTCGAGGTCGATCGCGGTGACGGTCGCACCCTGCTCGGCGAGCTCCGCGCTTCCTTCGCCGGTGCCGCAGTGGAGATGAAGGACGCTCTTGCCCGCGAGGTCGCGGAGCGTCTGCTTCACGATCGG
>JBOGZQ010000095.1:0-11988 GCA_050697375.1 Gaiellaceae bacterium
GCGCCGAAGACGTGGTCGCAGTTGATCAAGGGCGCGAACACGATCAAGGCCTCGGGCACCCCGGCGTGGTCGCTGTGCGGCTCGTCCGGTTGGACGCTCACCGACCTGTTCGAGAACATCTACCTCCGGCTGTACGGGCCGGCCAAGTACGACGCGCTGTCCGCCCACACGATCAAGTGGACGGACTCGTCGGTGACGAAGGCGCTCACGTACATGAAGCAGATCATCGGCAACAGCTCGAACCTGTACGGCGGCACGAGCGGCGCGCTGCAGACCGCGTACCCGCAGTGCGTGGACTACGTCTATGCCAGCCCGCCGAAGGCCGCGATGATCCCCGAGGCGGACTTCGTCTCGAGCGAGATCCTGCAGGCGACGAAGGCGAAGCCTAAGACCGGCTTCAACGTCGTCCCGTTCCCGTCGATCACGCCGGGTCCCGACTCGACTGCGGTCGAGATCGCCGGCGACCTGCTCGTCACGTTCCGCGACACGCCGGCCATCGAGGCGTTCATGAGGTACCTCGCCACGGCGCCGGCAGCGGAGATCTGGGCCAAGGCGGGCGGCTTCGGCACGGGCAACAAGAACGTCCCGGCCAGCGCCTATCCGGACGCGATCACCCGCGCGACCGAGGCTCCGATCGGCACGGCCAAAGCGGTCGTGTTCGACATGTCCGACGAGCAGCCGGCCGCGTTCGGCTCGACTACCGGACAGGGCCTGTGGGGCGGCTTCCAGAAGTGGATGCAGAGCCCGAGCAACATCACCGGGTTCGAGCAGCAGATGGAGAGCGACGCCACGTCTGCATACAAGAGCGGGAAGTAGCACTGAGCAGCCAGTGGATCAGCGCGGAGCCGCCCGTCAGGGCGGCTCCGCCGACTCCCGCCGACGGCGGTGAAGGCGCATCCCGGTACCTGACCGGCGCGTTCTTCCTGGTGCCCGCGGCGATCCTGCTCGTCGTCTGGCTCGTCTACCCGACGGTCTACACGATCATCCGCAGCTTCTTCGGCCAGAGCGGCTACCTCGGCTCGTGGGTCGGGATCGACAACTACAAGCGCGTCTTCACGACCCACGAGCTATTGATCGCGATCAGGAACAACGCGATCTGGGTCGCGGTCGTGCCGGCGTTCGTCACGGCCGTCGGCCTCGTCTTCGCCGTGCTGACCGAGCGCGTCCGCTGGTCGGTCGCGTTCAAGACGGCTGTCTTCCTGCCGATGGCGATCTCCGCGTTCGCAACCGGCGTGACCTGGCGGATCATGTACCAGCAGGATCCGGGTCTCGGCGCGATCAACGCGCTCGGCAAGGTCGTCTCCGGAGCCGTCAGCCCGGCGGGCGTGCTCTCGTCGGCGCTGCCGTCGACACCTGCGCTGCAGCAGAAGGGCGGCGCGCTGGTGCTGAAGACGCCGCTGCACGCGGGCGGAGTGGCGCTGCTCGGGCTCACCGGCATCGCCCCCGACCAGGTGCCGAAGAGCGCGGCGCAGGCGGTGAAACCGGCGCCGAAGCCCGGCGACGTCGTCGGCACCGTCTGGCGCGACTTCAAGCCGGGCGGCGGCAAGATCGGCGTCGTCGAGACGCAGGAGGTCGGCCTACCGGGCGTGACCGTCGAGCTGCGCGACGCGTCGGGCAAGGTGGTGCGCTCGACGAAGACGAAGAAGGACGGGACGTTCGACTTCTCGAAGGTCGGCTCCGGAACCTACGACGCAGCGATCGGGGCGAAGACGTTCGCGAAGCCCTTCGGCGGCTTTGCATGGCTCGGCTCGAGCCTGATCGTGCCGTCGCTCCTCATCGCCTACATCTGGATCTGGGCCGGCTTCGCGATGGTGGTGATCGGGGCCGGGCTCTCGGCGATGCCGCGCGACGTGCTGGAGGCCGCGCGCACGGACGGCGCCACCGAGTGGCAGACGTTCCGCCGCGTCACCGTGCCGCTGCTCGCTCCCGTGCTGAGCGTCGTGTTCGTCACGATGATCATCAACGTCCTCAAGGTCTTCGACATCGTGTTCGCACTCGCGCCGCAGTCCGAGTACGCGAACGCGAACGTCATCGCGCTGGCGATGTACTTCACCGCCTTCCAGGGTGGCGGGAACTTCGGCCTCGGCTCCGCCATCGCCGTCTTCCTCTTCCTGCTCGTCATCCCTGTTCTCGCGCTGAACATCCGCCGCTTCAGAAGGGAGGCCTGATGGCCGCTGCAGCCGAAGCGATCGAGATCCCCGCCCCGCGCGACAGAGCGGCGGCGAAGGTCCTGCGCTTCATCACGCGTGCGCCCGTGCACATCGTGCTCGTCATCCTCGGCGCGGCATGGCTCGTACCGACCGCCGGCCTCTTCATCACGTCGATCCTGCCCGCGTCGGCGCTCGCGTCGAAGGGCTGGTGGCAGATCTTCTCCCATCCGAGCGTCGCGACCTGGTCGAACTACGACGCGCTCTTCCACAACTCGGGTCTCATCCAGGCGCTGAAGACGACCGCGTACATCGCGGTCGGCAACACGCTGCTCGTGGTCATCATCGGCGCGATGGCCGGCTATGCGTTCGCATGGCTCGACTTCCCCGGCCGCGACTGGATCTTCATCGCCGTCATCGGCCTGCTCGTCGTCCCGCTGCAGATGGCGCTCATCCCGATGTTCAAGCTGTACGACACTTTCGGGCTCTTCGACACGTGGTACGGCATCGCGCTCTTCCACACCGCCTTCGGCCTTCCGTTCGCGATCTTCCTGTTGCGCAACTTCTTCGTTGGGCTGCCGAAGGACATCCTCGAGTCGGCGCGCATCGACGGCGCGAACGAGATCATCATCTTTCTGCGGCTCATCCTGCCGCTCGGACTGCCGGCGATCGCGTCGCTCGCCATCTTCCAGTTCCTCTGGACGTGGAACGACCTGCTCGTCGCGCTGACGTTCGGGCAGAACACGACGCCGATCACCGTGTGGATCGCCGGACAGCTGCGCGAGTTCGGGACGAGCATCGACATCATCGCGCCGGCCTCGTTCATCTCCCTCGTCATCCCGCTCTGCGTGTTCCTCGCGTTCCAGCGCTACTTCGTCCAGGGGCTGCTGGCGGGCTCGGTGAAGTAATGCCGGTCGCGATCGTGGGCTCAGGCTTGGCCGGGTTCACGGCATACCAGGCGTTGCGACGAGAGCTCGAGCCGGGCGAGATCGCGGTCTTCGGCACGGACGACGATCCCGCGGCGACGTTCCGCCGCCACGCGGAGGCGATCCGCCAGCGCGAGATGCGCTCGGAGAGTGACGGCCATTGCCTGCCGACGACGTTCCCGGGGCTCGCGTTCCGGTCGGCGGTCGAGCGACGCTCCCCCGCGCCGCTCGTGGGAACGCTGTGCAACCGTTACCACCCGACGGTCGACGAGTTCCTCGCGCACGTCGAGCGCCTGCGCGAGCGCAGCGGCTGGGACCGCAGCGTGCGCACGGAGCGCATCGAGCGGATCCGCGCGGTGGAGGGCGGCTTCGACCTCGACGGCCACGGCACGTTCCGGCACGTGCTCGTGGCATCCGGCCATCCGGGGCTGAACGTCCCCGACGAGCTGCGCGACGACCCCCGCGTCGTCCACTCCTACGAGCCGCACGAGTACGCGCCGACCGTCACCGTCCTCGGCGCGGGGCTCGCCGCCGCGACGGAATGGATCAACGCGCTCGCGGCCGGCTCCGACGTGGTCTCCGTCCGCCGCCGCGAGCCTGCGCGCCAAACCCTCAACGTCCCGCGCGAGTACTTCTCGCAGCGGGGGCTCGCCGGCTTCCACCGACTTCCCGCGGAGGCGCGGGCCGGACGGCTTCGCTCCTTGCTCGCACCGAGCTATCCGCCGGGCCGGCAATGGGACGAGCCGATCGTGCTCGCCGAGGTGGAAGGTCGGTTCCGCGTCGAGCCGTCGTTGAACGGCAGCGCGCAGGTGATCTGCGCCACCGGCTTCAAGTGCGGCTTCCGCCACGACCCTCTGCTCGCACGGCTCGCCGACGAGCACGAGCTCGAGACGGAGGACGCGTGGATCATGCTCGCGCGCGACGGCAGTGTCCCGTCGCTCACCGACGACACGCGCACGCTCGCGCTCGCCGGCGTCGCCGCGCAGTGGGCGTTCCCCGCTGCGGACACGCTGTCCGGCGCGAAATACGTCGCGCACGGCTTCCTCGCGAGGATCCAACGGTGTCGTACACGCTGAGGGGCCGCATCGAGTCGCGGCTCGCCGCGATGCTCCCGGTCGTCGCGGCGGCGTGCGTGCTCGCAGCCGTGGAGCACAAGTGGTGGCCCGTCGAGGCGGCGGGGCTCATGGTCGGCGTCGGGCTCGCACTCGACGTACAGGCGTACCACCTGCTGCTCCGCTACCAGCCCGGCTGGGTTGCGGCGCCGCTCGGCCTGCTCGAGCTCGGCCTCGTCATCCTCTTCATGCACGTCGCCGGAGTGGCGGCGCCGCTGTGGCAGGCGGTCACGCTGTTCGCCGCGGGGTGGCTGCTCGCACAGCTCCTCGGGCACGCTGCGTTCCCGCTCGTGCGACTCAGCTACTCGGAGGGCGGCGGTGAGCTCGGCCGCTTCGGCGCCGTCACTGCCGTCGCGGTCGGCGTCGTGCTCGCCGGTGCCGGCGCGACTGCGTACGCACTTCGGCCGCCGGTCGTCCATCTCGCCGCCGGCGTCCATCAAGGCCCGCTCGTCATCTCGCGCCGCGAGGTGCTCGTCGGCGAGCCGGGCGCCGTCGTCCGCGGCGGCATCGTCATTCGCGCGAGCGGCGTGACGGTGAAGAACGTCGCCGTCGTCGGCGGCGAGAACGGCATCACGGTCGACGGCGTGCGCAACACCGTGCTCGACGGAGTCTCCGTGTCGGGTGCGAAGCTCGACGGGATCCATGTGCGCCTGGCCGGGATCGTGATCAAGAACTGCTCCGTCGACATGCTCGGCAACTCGCTCGGCCAGGGAATCGACATCTCCTACAACATGGGCATGGGGATGAGCATGGTCGAGGGCTGCACCATCGTCGGCGGCATGGAGGGGATCACGACGCATTCGTCGATGTCCGACGTGGTCGGCAACCACGTCAGCCGCACGACGCTCAACGGCATCTCCGTGACGGAGATGTCGATGGGAATGGTGATGGACAACGAGGTGAGGGACACGCTCGGCGTCGGCATCTACTGCAACGACCGTTCCATGTGCATGATCGAGCGGAACACGGTCTACGGGACGAAGCCGGACCCGTCGGGCGGCTATGCCCGCGGCGGGTTCGGGGTGCTCTCGAGCTTCCAGTCCGAGGCGGACCTCTGGCAGAACCAGCTGGAGGCGAATCCGATCTCGTTCGGGACGGTCACGAACTCGGAGGTGCTGAGGCAGCGCGACTTCAGCTATCGTTAACCTGGTTAACGATATGCCGAAGACCGCCGTCGACACCGTCGTCCTCGCGGACGCCCTCCGCCCCGCCCTGCTCCAGGTCGGCCGGGAGCTGCGGCGCGAGGCCCGCGGGGCCGGTGTCTCGCCCGAGCAGGTGTCGCTCCTCGTGGCGATCAAGTACGCGCGCGGCATCGGCATCCGCGACCTGGCGAGGCGTGAGCGGGTGAGCGCGCCGGCGATGACGAAGCACGTCGACCGGCTCGAGCGCGACGGGCTCGTCGCGCGAACGCCGAGCGCCGACGACCGGCGCCGCGTCGGCGTCTCGCTCACCGACGAGGGCCAGCGCCTGCTCCGGCGCGTGCGCTCCCGCCGGACCGCCTGGCTCGCGCAGCGGCTCGACGGCCTGACTCCTGCCGAGCTCGCCGCCGTCGAGGCGGCGGTCGAGCCGCTGCTGAAGCTCCTCCCCGAGGAGGCGCGGCGGTGAAGCAGACGTTCTCGAGCCTCCGCCTGTACAACTACCGGCTCTTCTTCGCCGGTCAGCTGACCTCCCAGACGGGCTCGTGGATGCAGCGCATCGCGCTCGGCTGGTACATCCTCGACCTCACGCACAACGACGCGTTCGCCGTCGGCGTGATGGCGTTCGCGCAGTTCCTGCCGTACACCCTCTTCGGCCTCTTCGCCGGCGTCTTCACCGACCGTCTCGACGCGCGGAAGCTCGTCATCTGTACGCAGCTGGGACAAACGATCAGCGCCGCCGTGCTGACGTGGCTCGCGATCGGGGGCCTCGCAAAGCCGTGGATGTTGTACGTCATCGCATTCGTCAACGGCACGGTGCTCGTGCTCGACGTCCCGTCGCGGCAGCAGCTGACCTATCGCATGGTGGGCCGCGAGACGCTGCCGAACGCGATCGCGCTCAACTCCAGCCTCTTCAACGCGTCGCGCATCTTTGGACCATCCATCGCGGGGATCTTGCTCGGCTTCGCCGGCGTCGGCGTCTGCTTCCTCGTCAACGCCATCAGCTTCCTCGCTGTGCTCCTCAGCCTGTTCATGATGCGCACCCGGGACTTCTTCCCGGTGGAGGAGTTCGAGCGGCCGCGCATCCTCGCCGGCACGCGCGAGGGCCTCGCCTACGTCCGGCGGCAGCCGCGCATGCTCACGTTGCTCGGCCTGACCGTGATCCTCAGCACGTTCTGCTTCAACTTCAACGTCACGCTGCCGGTGCTCGCGAAGGTGACGCTGCACGGCCACGGCGCGGTGTATGGGTTCTTGTCCGCGGTGTTCGGAGCGGGTGCGCTCGTCGGCGCACTCGTCGCAGCGTCGCGCGGGCGCGCGTCCACACGTGTGATGCTCTTGGGCTCGACCGTCTTCACCGTCGCCGAGCTCT
Source organism: Gaiellaceae bacterium (assembly GCA_050697375.1). Taxonomy (GTDB): domain Bacteria; phylum Actinomycetota; class Thermoleophilia; order Gaiellales; family Gaiellaceae; genus Palsa-739. The sequence goes on from JBOGZQ010000095.1 coordinate 6,691, forward strand.
TCCTCGCGCCGGCGCGCAACGAGTTCATGGCCGGCTTCCTGCTCTTCCTCGTCGGCGCGGGCTTCACCGCCTGGTCTGCGAACTCGAACACGTCGATGCAGCTCGCTGCCCCGGACGCGCTCCGCGGCCGCATCATCGGCATCTACTTCTATGCGTTCAACGGCACCGGCCCCGTCGCCGGCCTGCTGACCGGCTGGCTCTGCGCCCAGGGAGGCACCGACCTCGCCTTCGCGGTGGCCGGCATCGTCGGGATCGTCGCCACGGCCGCCGCGGCGGGCGCCCTACGCCGCCGGCCGACCATCCAGGTGCCGCGCACCGCAGAGCACGCGCGCGCGGCGTAACCTTTTCCCCGTGCGTGAGGAGCTGCTCGTCGACACCGGGCTCGAGTACGTCCCCGGCGACCGCGTGGTCGTCCGCGTCGTCCATCGCGAGGGCCGGACGAGCATCACCGACGACGGAGCGGCCGTCGAGCGCGCGGGCCGGTCGCCGGGCTGGCGTGACGTCGCCGGGCGGATCGAGGACGAGCTGATCGTCAACGTCAGCCGGCAGGGCGTCGTCTCGCTCCCCGTCGTCGCCTGCGGCCCGGCGGAGGAGGAGATCGTCCACCGCATCGGCGTCGCGTCGCTCGCGCTCTGCCACGACATCCTCGACGCGCAAGTTTTCGGCTGAGATGGCATCTGATCAACGAGGCGGGGCGGTGGGCCGCAGCCCGTCCCGCCTCAGACCTCAGCGGGAAGCGCTTCACGCTTCCCGCTGATTGAGGTTCCGCTTCGCGGAGCGCCCACGGGCAAAGCCCGTGGGCTCTTACGGTGCCGGCGACGGTTTGGTTCTGCACGCGCGGTCGTGCCTGCGGCATGACCGCACGCTCACTCTGGCCCTCCCTAACGTTGCGCGTTAGCTCGGCCTTTATCGTTCAGCGGGTGCCCGAGGTCAAGTTCGAAGGCCACCGCATGCACGTCGTCGACGAGGGCGACGGGCCGCCGGTCCTGCTCATCCACGGCGAGCCCACCTCGTCCTACCTCTGGCGGAACCTCGTCCCGCCGCTCGTCGCGGAGCGCTACCGCGCGGTCGCGCCCGACCTGATCGGCTTCGGCCGCTCCGACAAGCCCGCCGACGTCGCGTGGTACTCGTACGACCGCCACGTCGCCTCGATCGAGCACCTCGTCGACGAGCTCGGGCTCAGCGGCATCACGCTCGTCGTCCATGACTGGGGCGGGCCGATCGGCCTCCGCTTCGCGGTCGAGCACGAGGATCTCGTCGACCGGCTCGTCGTCCTCGACACGGGCATCGGCGGCGGCCGCGCTCCGAGCGAGCTGTGGCTCCGCTTCCGCGAGGTCGTCCGCAGCGCCGGCGGCGACGTCGACCCGGCGCGGCTCGTCGAGTCCGGCACGGTCCGCGGCCTCGAAGACGAGGCGCGGGCGGCGTACGCCGAGCCGTTCCCGACGCCGGAGTCGAAGGCAGGCGTGCGTGCGTTCCCCGAGCTCGTACCAGCGGAGCCGGATCATCCGAACGCCGAGCCCATGAACCGCGTCCGCGACGCGCTCCGCTCGTGGACGAAGCCGACGCTCGTCGTCTGGGGCGCCGAGGACGCCGCGCTCCCGGTGTCGCTCGCCTACACCTTCGCCGAGCTCATTCCGGGCGCCGGCGAGCCGATCGTCCTCGAGGGGGCAGGGCACTTCCTCCAGGAGGACCGGCCGGACGAGCTCGCCGCGGCGGTTCTCGGCTTTCTGGCCTGAGGTCTACATTGACAGGAGTGAACCTCGTCCCGCGCGACTTCCGCCTCGCGGGCGGCGTGCTCGCCGTCGAGCTCCTGCTGAGCGGGGTGTACTTCCTGTTCTCGCCGTCGAGCCTCGTCCAGTACACGCTGTACGAGGTCTTCGGCGTCTGCTGCATCGTCGCCATCCTCTGGGCGGTCCGGCGTTACCGGCCCGAGCCCGCGTGGCCCTGGTACGTGTTCGCGCTCGGCAACGCGCTGTTCGTCGCCGCCGACATCCTCGTCGACTTCTACCCCGACTGGTCCGCCCCGGCGCCGGCCGACGACGTCTACCTCGTCGCGTACCTGATGTACGCCACCCTGCCGATCGCACTCCTCGTCCGCTCCGGCAGCCATCGGCGCGTCGGAGCGCTCGTGGACGCCGCCATCGTCACGCTCGCGTTCGGCGTCTTCGAGTGGATCTTCGTCATGGAGCCGGCGCTCCACATGGGCGGCCCGCTCGGCCAGCGGGTCGTCTGGGGCGGCCTCTACCCGCTCATGGACATCGTCCTCCTCGGCGCGTTCGCCGGGCTCTTCGTCTCCCCCGCGTGGCGCACGCCCGCCTTCCTGTTTCTCGTGCTCGGCGCCGCGTCGCAGCTCATGGGCGACGTCGCGAACGGAGTCAACTCGTATTCCGGCGGAAACTGGATCGACTGGCCGTGGATGGCCTCCTACATCTTCTGGACCGCGGCCGCACTGCATCCGTCGATGCGCCGCCTCTCCGAACACGGAGACGAGACGCAACAGCAGCACGGCAGCCGCTGGCGGCTCGCGGCGCTCGGCAGTGCATTCCTCGCCGTCCCAGTCGCGCGCGCGGTCGCGGACGTAGGGCACAAGATGGTCGGCGTCTGGGTCGTCGGCGCACTCCAGGCCGCCATTGCGCTTCTCGTCGTCCTCCGCATGGCGCTCATCCTCGGCGCGGCCGACCGGATCCGCGGGCGGCTCGCAGAGCAGAACGAGGAGCTCGTGCAGGCCGACAGGCTGAAGGACGAGTTCATCGCGCTCGTCTCGCACGACCTGCGCACGCCGCTGACGTCGATCATCGGCTATGTCGAGCTTGCGCTCGACGAGGACGGCATGAAGCCGCTCGACACCGAACGCCGGGGCTACATCGAAGTCGTCGCGCGCAGCTCCGACCGCCTCCTCCGGCTCGTCGACGACCTCCTGCTTGCGGCGCGCCTGCAGTCGGGCCGCTTCATGCTCAACGTCGACGAGACCGATCTCGAGTCGGTTGCCGCGGATGCGCTCGACGAGACGCATGCGCGCGCGGAACGGAAGGGCGTGTCGCTCTTCCTCGCGTGCGACGGGCCGGTCCGCGTCGCGGCCGACCGCCGCCGCCTGCTCCAACTGCTCGACAACCTCGTCGGCAACGCGGTGAAGTTCACGCCCGAGGGCGGCCGCGTCGAAGTGCGAGTCGAGCGTACGCTCGGGGGTGCGGCGGTCGAGGTGGCGGACACCGGTGTGGGCATCCTGGACGGCGAGGAAGAGCGGATCTTCGACCGCTTCTACCGCTCGCCGAGCGCGGTCACCGACCATGTGCCCGGAACGGGGCTCGGGCTCTTCATCGCGCGCGCGATCGCCGAGCGGCACGGCGGAAAGCTCGTCGCGCGCAGGCGCGAAGGGGGTGGCTGTGTTTTTCGCCTCGAGCTCCCGGCCGAGGCGCCGCGAATTACAGCCGATCCGGAGACGGAGCTCGTCGCATGACGACGGTGCTCGTCGCCGAGGACGACGAGGACATCCTCCTGCTCGTCACGACGCGGCTTCAGCGCGACGGCTTCGACGTCGTGACGGCGCGCAGCGGCGCGGAGGCGCTGGAGGTCATGCGCGAGCGGAGGCCGGACGTCGCGGTCCTCGACATCGGCATGCCGCCGCCCGACGGGCTCGAGGTCGTTCGGCGCATTCGCGGCGACGCCGAGCTTCGCTCGATGCGGCTCTTGCTCCTCACAGCGAAGGCGCAGGAGTCGGACGTTCGCCGCGGCCTCGACGCGGGCGCGGACGCATATCTCAGCAAACCGTTCTCGCCGGCGGATCTCTCCGCGCGCGTACGCGCGTTGCTCAAGTGAAAGTGCTGCGCACTTTCACTTGTTGAAGGTTCCCGCTTCGCGGGAGCGCTCGCGGGCAGAGCCCGCGAGCTCTTACGGGCCCTGGCGACGGTTCTGTTTTACACGTCCCCCGCCAACGCTGCGCGTTGGCTCCGGCCAGGCTGTTCCGGTCCGGGCGAAGGGTTGAAACCGCTCGCCCAGCCCATCCATCCAGGGACGAAGCGAACGCAAAGCGTTCGCGCCGGCCGAACCAGCGGGCGGGCATGCCGCAGGCACGCCCACCCGCGCAGACGCGACCATCCGGCTACAGCTCAAGAGGAGGCGGGCTTTGCCCGACTCCGCTCCCACGAAGCGGGACCCCTCACAAGCCGGGAACGCGCAACATTTCCGGCTTACGCAGGCGGCGCCGTGTAGCGGTAGCCGAAGCCGCGCACGGTCTCGATCGGCACCACGTCGGGAGTGTCCGGCTCGAGCTTCCGCCGGAGGTACCCGATGTACAGCTTCACCTGGTCGCCGCCGACGCCGTAGGTGTCGCCCCACACGAGCTCGAGCAGCTGCTCGCGGCTCAGCACCTGGCGCGGGTTGCGCACGAACGTCGAGAGCAGCCGGAACTCGAGCGGCGTCAGCTGCACTTCGCGGTCGCCGACGGTGACGCGGTGCTGGCCCCAGTCGATCGTGAGGTACCCGTCGCCGTACGAGTCCGCCTCCTGCGTGCGCCCGCCGCGCGACGCGCGGCGGAGGAGCGCCTGCACGCGCGCGATCAGCTCCTGCTTGCCGAACGGCTTGACGACGTAGTCGTCCGCGCCCGCGTGGAGGCCCCGCACGCGCTCGAGCTCGTCGGCGCGCGCGGTGAGCATGAGCACGGGCACGTCCGACATGTCGCGGATGCGATCGAGCATCTGCCAGCCGTCGAGCTCGGGCATGGAGACGTCGAGAATGACGAGGTCGGGGCGCTGCGCATGGAACTCGCGGAGGCCGTCGCGGCCGTCGGGCGCCTCGAAAACGACCGCGCCGGCGCGCTCGAGCAGGGTCCGAACGAGGCTGCGGATGTCCTCGTCGTCATCGACGACCAGTACGCGGGCGGCGCTCATACCGATTTCATACCACGCTCAGCCGCTGTTCCCTCGGGGGTAGACGATCTTTTGACCCGTGGCGACCATCCTGATCGTCGATCCTGATCCGGCCAACCGGTCGCTCCTCGAGCTACTCGTCCTGCGGCTCGGTCATCGACCGATCGGCCAGCGTGAGCTGTCCGAGGGCGAGGAGCCCGATCTGATGCTGCTCGAGCCCGCCTCGGAGCCGGGTCTGCGGCTAGCTCACCGGCTACGGCAGCGGCTCCTGCAGCTGCCGATCCTCTGCGTCAGTATCGAACCACCCGGCGAGGACACGTCCAGCCTGGCCGCGGTCGATTACGTGATGAAACCGTTTCGCCGGTCGACCCTCGAGCATGCGCTCGAGCGGGCTCTGATCCAGTCGCGAAACGCAGAAGAGGTTCGGCAATCG
>JBOGZQ010000096.1:0-8527 GCA_050697375.1 Gaiellaceae bacterium
AGCTCAGGTACGACGGAACTGCGATCGCAACGAGGATGCCGAGGATGACGATGACGACCAGGAGCTCGATGAGGGTGAAGCCGCTTTCCTCACGAGCCAGGCGCGTCTTGATCTTGCTGACCATTCCGAAGCTCCTTCCGAGACGAGAGTCGAGCGTGGATCGTAATCCGATGCATCGGCTCGACCGGACGCCTGAACCAGCCCCATTTGGGGGATTAGATCGTGATCCGTTTCACCCAGCGTGGGTGAGGACTCAGAAGTAGAAGGCCGACCATGCCTGCCACCAATCGTCTCCACGGGAGACGATCGTGGCGGGGCCGGTCACCTCGACGCCGCGGCGGTGGCGGTACTCCTCGAGCCGGTCCGGCGTCGTGAACACGACCTCGATCTCGCTCGGCCGGCCCGGGTCGTACGGCCGCACGGCCTCCAGATCCTTCAACGCGCGCTTCGCGCCGTCCTCGATCAGCTCACGCGCCTTCAGCGGCGTCCTCGAGCGGGCGCTGAAGCGGCCGAGGCCTTCCTTCACCTCGACGGTCGTCAGCTCGTCGCCAAGGAGCGCGGTGGCTTCGCGGCAGACGGCGCGGTCGCCGCTGACGAGCGTGACAGGGCAATCCCAGTGCCCGCACAGCGCGGCATTGATGCCGGTCTCGCCGACGAGCGTGCCGTTGAACTTCAGGCTCTGCCACGCCTGCCCCGAGACCGTGTGCGAGAGCACGCCGTCGGGCGTGCCCGCCATCGCGTGCATGCCGATGAAGAGCGCCGCGTCGCAGCCTTGCTCGAGGAAGGCGGTGTACTCCGTCCACTCGTTCTGGACGACGAACTCGCAGTCGGGATCGAGCATGTCGGCGACGAGCGAGTTGAAGTCGTACTCGCCGCCGGCGCCGTGGCAGTCCATGACGACGATCTCCGTCGCGCCGGCCTTCTTCGCGCCGCGCACGGCGGAGTTGATCTCCTCGGTGTAGAGCTTGCGCGCCTCCTGGTAGAGCGGCGAGTCGCCGCCGGCCTGGCCCCACTTGACGATTCCGGCGACGCCCTCGATGTCGCTGATGACGTGGACGCGCACGGCGGGAGACTACTGTCTGCCCGTGGACACGGGGCTCGCCGGCAAGGTCGTCCTCGTCACCGGCGGAGCCGGCGGGATCGGCTCCGCGTGCGTGCGCGCGTTCGCGGCCGAAGGCGCACGCGTCGTCGTGCACTACAACACGAGCCGCGACCGGGCGGAGGCGCTCGTCGCCGAGATCGGAGGCGCGGTCGCGATCGGCGCCGACCTCACCGACGAGGCGCAGGTCGATCTATTGTTCACGCGCGCGCGCGAGAGTAGTGGTCCTATAGAGGTATGCGCAGCCGTCGCCGGCGTGTGGCCGCGCGCGGACGAGCCGGTGTGGGAGCTGCCGCTCGCGCGCTGGGAGGACACGCTGCGCGCGAACCTGACGGCGACGTTCCTCACGGCCCGCGCCTTCCTGCGCGAGGTCGAGCGCACGGGCCACGGCAACCTCGTCCTCGTCGGGTCGACCGCCGGCCGCTTCGGCGAGGCCGGCCACGCCGACTACGCGGCCGCAAAATCCGCCGTCCAGGCCGGCCTGCTCCTCAGCCTGAAGAACGAGATCGTCCGGATCGCGCCCCGCGGTCGCGTCAATGCGGTCGCGCCCGGATGGACGTACTCGCCGATGACGCGCGGCGAGCTCGACCCGGCGCTCGTCGAGCGTCTCTCGCGGACGATGGCGCTGCGCAAGGTCGCGGTCGCCGACGACGTAGCCCGGGCCGTCGTCGTCCTCGCATCCGACGAGCTCTCCGGCCACGTCACCGGCGAGGTCGTGACGGTGGCGGGCGGGATGGAAGGCAGGACGATTCACTCCTAGACTCCCCCGTATGACCTGTGTGTCGTGCGGGACCGAGAACCGGCCTGGGCGGAAGTTCTGCTCCCGCTGCGGCACCGCGCTCGCGCTCGCGTGCCCGAGCTGCGGCGCGGCCAACGAGCCCGGCGACGCCTTCTGCGGCGATTGCGGCTCCCCGCTCACCGCGGAGACGCCTGCCGCCGCCCCGCGCGCCGAGCCTTCGGCCGAGCGGCGACTCGTGTCCGTCCTCTTCGCCGACCTCGTCGGCTTCACGCCGCTCTCCGAGTCGCGCGACGCCGAGGAGGTGCGCGAGCTCCTCTCCCGCTACTTCGACACGTGCCGACGCATCATCTCCGTCTACGGCGGCACGGTGGAGAAGTTCATCGGCGATGCGGTCATGGCGGTGTGGGGGACGCCGACGGCGACCGAGGACGACGCCGAGCGCGCGGTGCGCGCCGCGCTCGACCTCGTTTCCGCCGTCACCGCGCTCGGCGACGAAGTCGGCGCATCGGAGCTGCGCGCACGTGCGGGTGTCCTGACCGGCGAGGCGGCCGTGACGATCGGCGCCCAGGGCGAGGGCATGGTCGCAGGCGATCTCGTCAACACCGCGGCGCGCATCCAGTCGGCGGCGCCGCCGGGCGGCGTCTACGTCGGCGAGGCGACGCGGCGCACCACCGAGGAGACGGTCGTCTACGAGGACGCCGGCTCGTTCGAGCTGAAGGGCAAGGACGGGCTCACGCAGCTGTGGGGCGCGCTGCGCATCGTCTCCGGCCTGCGCGGGTCGCTCAAGTCGCACGGTCTCGAGGCGCCGTTCGTCGGGCGAGACCGCGAGCTGCGCACGATCAAGGATCTCTTCCACGCCTCCGCCGACGAGCGCAAGGCGCGGCTGCTCTCGGTGACCGGCATCGCCGGCATCGGCAAGTCGCGGCTCGGCTGGGAGTTCTACAAGTACTTCGACGGCATCGCCGAGACGATCTACTGGCACCGCGGCCGCTGCCTCCCCTACGGCGAGGGCGTCACGTACTGGGCGCTCGCCGACATGGTGCGCATGCGCTGCCGCATCGGCGAGGACGACGACGCGGCGCAGGGCCTTGCGAAGCTGCGCGCCGTCCTAGACGAGCACGTGCTCGATGCGGAAGAGCGCGAGTTCGTCGAGCCGCGCCTCGCGCACCTGCTCGGCTACGCGGAGCAGACGGAGCACGAGAAGCACGATCTCTTCGCCGCCTGGCGGCTCTTCTTCGAGAAGCTGACGACGGTCTACCCGACCGTGCTCGCGTTCGAGGATCTCCAGTGGGCCGACGAGAGCCTGCTCGACTTCATCGAGTACCTGCTCGACTGGTCGCGCGACCATCCGCTGTTCGTCGTCACGCTCGCGCGCCCGGAGCTGCTCGAGCGGCGGCCGACGTGGGGCGCGGGACGCCGCAACTTCACGTCGATGTTCCTCGAGTCGCTTCCGCCGGAGGCGATGGACGAGCTGCTCGCCGGTCTCGTCCCCGGGCTTCCCGAGGACCTCCGCGACCGCATCCTGGCGCGCGCCGAAGGCGTGCCGCTGTACGCGGTCGAGACGGTTCGAACCCTGCTCGACCGCGGCCTGCTCGTGCAGGACGGGCCGGCATACCGCCCGACCGGTGCGATCGACTCGCTCGAGGTGCCGGAGACGCTGCACGCGCTCATCGCCGCGCGTCTCGACGGGCTACCGGCAGAGGAGCGTCGGCTGCTCCAGGACGCCGCCGTCCTCGGGAAGACGTTCTCGCGCGACGGGCTTGCGACGCTGTCGGATCTCACGCCGGATGGGATCGCCGAGCTGCTCGGCTCGCTCGTGCGCAAGGAAGTCCTCGGAGTGCAGGCGGACCCGCGCTCCCCCGAGCACGGTCAATACGGATTCCTTCAGGACCTCGTCCGTCACGTCGCGTACGAGACGTTGTCGAAGCGCGAACGGCGTATGCGTCACCTCGCCGCCGCCGAGCATCTCTCCCGCGAGGAGGCAGAGTCGATCGAGGTTGTCGCCGCGCACTACGTGGCAGCTTATGAAGCAGGACCGGACGCGGAGGACGCGGACGCGATCAAGTCGAAGGCGCGCAACGCCCTCGTCCATGCAGGCCGCCATGCACAGTCGCTTGCGGCGGCGGCCGAAGCGACTCGCTACTTCGAGCAGGCGGCCGCACTGACGGAGGAATCCCAGCAGCGCGCCGCGCTGCTGGCGGAGGCCGGCGAGATGGCGGGTTTCGCGGGGGATGTCGACAGGGCATGGCGTCTCTTCGGCGACGCGATTGCGCTGTACGAATCAGAGGGGGACACGCATGCGGTCGCGCGCGCGACCGTCAGGCTCGGCCGCGTCGCTGCGATGACCGCACGCCGCGACGAGGTCGGGCCGATGCTCGAGCGCGCATTCGACGTCATCGCCGGCGACGAGCCCGACGAGGACCTCGCTGTCCTGGCGGCGCAGCTCTCCGGCTACTACTTTTTCGGAGGCGATATCGAGAGGGCGGAGGAACGAGCGGAGCTCGCCCTCGACATCGCAGAGGCGGCCGAGTACCACGAGGCGCTCGTACACGCCTTGATGCGGAAGTCGTTCATCCCGGAAACGCGCGGTCACCCGCAAGAATCTCTCGCGCTTCGGGAGCACACGCTCAAGCTCGCACGAGAGTACGGGCTCGACGAGTACGTCAGCCGCCTGTGCGTCCAGCTCTCCGACCGCTGCTTCAGCCGCGACCGCTATGACGACGCACTCGTCTATCTCGAGGAGGCGGTCGCAACGGCGCGTCGGCGGGGCCACCGGCCCGGTGAATGGTCCGCCCTCGCGGAGATGACGTACCCGTACTTCATGCTCGGCCGCTGGGACGAGGTGCTCCGGACACGCGGCGAGCTGACGACCGAGCAGGTTGAATCGGGCGCGCTTCTCCTCAGCCTGCTGCAAGCGGGACTCAGCGTGCACGTCCATCGCGGCGAGCTCGACGAGGCGCGCAGCCTGTTCGATCTCTTTTCGTGGCTCGAGCACTCGTCGGAGCTGCAGGCGCGCACGATGTTCCTCATCGCGACGGCCGAGCTTCGACTGGCGGAAGGGCAACTGCACGAGGCACTCGACGCGGCCACTGCGGGGATCGCGTTCGCCGATACGCTCGGTACCAACTTCCAGACCGTGAAGCATGCGATCGTCGCCGCGCTCGAGATTGCGCTCGCGCTCGATGACGTTGCGAAAGCGGACGAGCTGTTCGCGTTCACCGAATCGATCGCTCCACATCAGCGGACGCCCTTCGTCGAGACGCATGTCCAGAGGCTGCGCGCGCGTACGGCCGGAGACGCCGACGGGCTCGCAGCGGCGGCGGAGCGGTTCCGCGAGCTGGAGATGCCTTTCTACCGCGCGGTCGCGCTGCTCGAGCTGGCGGAGCTGTCCGGCGACGACGCTCCGCGTGCGGAAGCGCGCCAGTGCTTCGAGCGCCTCGGCGCCCGGCCGTGGATCGAGCGGGCGGCCGTCGGGCGAGCCACCGAGATCGTCGCGTAGATACGCGAAGCGGCGCCGTTGGCGCCGCCGCGTCCCCTGCCGCAGAGATGATTGCCGTCAGTCCCCGGGAGGAGTGGTTGTCCGTATCGGCATCCTGGAGCGGGATCTTTAGCCCCTAGACTGGCTTGGATGAGCCGGTTACTCGAGCGGCTGGCGTCGGGGCCGCCGATCGTCGCCGACGGCGGCATGGGCGCCGTGCTCGCAAGCGCGGTGCCGCGGCTCCGCTGCCCCGAGGAGGCGAATCTGCGGGCGCCGGAGGCGGTCGTCGACGTCCATCTGGGCTACATCAGGGCCGGCGCGGAGCTGATCGAGACGAACACGTTCGGCGCCAACCGGCCGAAGCTCGCCGAGGCCTTCCTCGAGGACGAGCTGGAGTCGATCGTCGCCGCCGGAGCGCGCCTCGCGCGCGAGGCGCGCGAGGTATCCGGCCGCGACGTCTTCATCGCCGGCTCGTTGGGGCCAGACCCCGGACGTGGCTACGAGGAACAGGCGCAGATCCTCGAAGGCCGCGGCGTCGACCTGTTCATGGTCGAGACGTTCTTCGACCTCGACGACCTCGAGGCGGCTGTCGCAGCGATCCGCGGCGTCTCGAGCCTGCCGATCGTCGCGCTCATGTCGTTCGACTCGGAGGCCGAGACGATCGCCGGTGTGTCGGCGCACGACGCCGGTGAGCGGCTGCACACGCTCGGCGTCGCCGCGTTCGGCGCGAACCACGGCGCCGGTCCCGCGGCCGCGCTGCGCGCGCTCGGCGACATGCAGGGCGAAGGCAACGTGCTCGCGGCACTCCCGAACGTCGGTCTCGCAAGCATGTCCGGCCAGCGCGTCGTCTTCCCGCATGCGACGCCCGAGTACTTCGGTGAATTCGCCGCGCAGGCGCGTGCGCTCGGTGCCGGCATCATCGGCGGTTGCTGCGGGACGACACCCGCACAAATTGCGGCGATCCGGTCCGCGGTCGACGAGAACCTCGCGCCGTCCGGCCCCTTGCTCGTGCGCGAGCGACCGCAGGCAACCCGCCCGTCGGCTGCGACCGAGCGCACGCAGCTCCAGCGACTGTTCGACAACGGCACGTTCGTCGTGTCCGTCCAACTCGATCCGCCGCTCGGAGCGAACCCCGAGGCATTGATCGATACGGCACTGGCGGTGCGCGACACAGGGAAGGCGCAGTTCGTCGACGTGAACGACAATCCGCGCGCCCGCGCGCGGATGAGCGGGATCATGGCGTCGGTCGCGATCGAGCGGTTCACCGGCGTCGAGACGATCCCGCATCTGACGCCGCGCGACATGACGCTTACCGGGCTGGAGTCGATCCTCCTCGGCGCACACGCGGAAGGTGTGCGCAACATCCTCGCCGTCACCGGCGACCCGCCCGAGGCCGGCGACTATCCGGGCAAGCACACCGTCTACGACGTCGACGCCATCGGGCTTGTCGAGCTGATCGCCAAGCTCAACCGCGGCGAGGACTGGCACGGCCGCGCGATCGACGCGCCGACGTCGTTCTTCCCCGGCGTCGCGGTCAATCCCACCGCAGACGACCTCGGGCTCGAGGCGGAGCGCTTCCACCGCAAGGTCGCCGCCGGCGCGCGCTTCGCGATGACGCAGATCCTGTTCGACCTCGAGCCGCTCGCCGCCTTCCGCGATCGCATCGGCGGCTGGCCGATCCCGCTTCTCGTCGGCGTCTGGCCGATCCGTACGATCGAGACGCTCGTCCGCGTGCACAACGAGACGCCGGGCATGGTCGTCCCCGAACACGTACAAGCGAGGTACAGGCGCGCCGGCGCGAACGCGCGCGAGGTCGGTGGCGAGCTCGGGCATGAGCTGATCGCCGGTGCACGCGAGGTTGCGGACGGCGTGTACGTGATGGCGCCGTTCCGCGTGCCGATGAACGTCGTCGACTTTCTGCCGGAGTTGGATCAGCCGGAGGCGCATGCGCCCGTCGAAACGGACGCGGTGCCGGCCGAGTCGAGCACGGGCCGCACGACGGAAGCCGGCACGCCGTAGCCGCCCGGCGCGCCGAGGCGCGCCGCGAAGATCGTCGACTCGACGGCGCCGTTCGCATCGATCGCGGGCGCGCCGGAGTCGCCGTGGCGGATATCGCCGCCGACGGCAGTGATCGTCCGATCGACCGGGCCGTTGCCATACGCATCCTGCGTCAGCTCCGCCGCGGTGTGCCCGATGCGGCTCGGCGTGCTCTGCAGCGGGCCGTCCTCCGGATAGCCGACGATCGCGACAGCGGTGCCCGGTTGCGGATCGACGATCGGAAGCGCGAAACCGGCGTGGAAGGTACGCGTGCGCAGGATCGCGACGTCGCCGTGCGGGTCGAACGCAACGACGTCGACGGCAGTTATGGCGGACGTGCCGGGAATCTGGATGCCGGTGTCTTGCTCGCCGGCGACGACGTGCGCGGCGGTGACGACGAGATCCGATGTCGCGAACCATCCCGTTCCCTCGATGCCGACGCCGCACGCCGTGCCGAGCACGCGCACGACGTCGTGCGCCGCATGCCGTACGGCGTCGTTGCCTGCGATTGCGCTCGGCGGCGGCTGGCTCGGCGGCGTCGGGCCGACGATGGACGGGAACGGGTCGATGCGCGCGAGCAGCTTGAGCAGGCGCCGCGGCGGCACGGCTTGATCCAGATGGCGAACGAGGGCCGAGCGCTGCACGTCACGCCGCAAAGACGACTGGCCGGGAACGAGGAGCAGCGTTGCGCTCAGCACCCAGACGAGGACGAGGCCGCTCGCCGCGCCAAGGACGAGCCCGCCCGCGGAGTCGATCAGCCGGAACGGGGTCAGTCGCAGCCCGCCGCGGAACATCGAGCCCGCAATTCCCGCCGCCGTCTGGAGGACGACGGCGCCCATGACCGCGCCCACGAGGCCGGCGACCGGCGTCCAAGCCGAGCCGGACCCACCGTGGAGCAGGTGCGGCGCAATCCGCGAGCCTGCATAGGCGCCCGCGACGAGGCCGCCGAGCGAGAGCGCCGTCACGACAAGGCCGCGCCGCACCCCACCGAGCGCGCTCAGCACGACGAGCGCGAGAGCGATCCAATCCACGATGTTCAGCTTCACCGCCGCAGTCTCGCGGACTGGTGTGACGAGGGCGGCTACAATGCGCCGTCCCGGGGGCGTAGTTCAGCTGGTTAGAACGCCGGCCTGTCACGCCGGAGGTCGCGGGTTCGAGTCCCGTCGCTCCCGTT
>JBOGZQ010000097.1:0-14479 GCA_050697375.1 Gaiellaceae bacterium
CGGCGAAGCGGCTCGCGGCCCGCACCGCAACGTTGCCGGTCAGGCCCGACCGCCTCGCCGAGCGGATCGAAGAGGCGCTGACGGAGCCGGATCCCGTCCGCGCGCTCCTCGCCATGACGGAGCTTCAGGCTGACACGGCCGCGCTCGCGCCGGACGTCCCGAACATCGTCAGGGCGCGGACGTGGCTCGCCGAAGGGATAGAGATCCTGCATCGATGAGTTCACTCGGCTCGTGGAGTCGGAGTGTTACGGGCTCACATCCGATCGGCAGGAGGCAGCGTGTTACTCGAGGGCAAGTCTGCAGTGGTGTACGGCGCGGGCGGCGCCATCGGTGGGGCAGTTGCGAAGGCATTCGCGGCCGAGGGCGCTCGCGTCGCGCTGACGGGTCCGCACGTCGAGAGCCTCGAAACGGTCAGCGCCGAGATCAGCCGGGACGGCGGTCAAGCAGACGTTGCCGCCGTCGACGCATACGACGAGGAGGCCGTGGAGGAACACATGAAGCAGCTCGTCGACGACACCGGCCGCGTGGACATCTCCTTCAATGCGGTCGGCCTCGGCTACGTCATCGGCGAGCCGCTCACCGGCGCGTCGAGCGACGACTTCGTCACGTCGGTGGACAAGGCGATGCGAACGCAGTTCGCAACAGCGATAGCAGCGGGTCGGCGCATGGCCGCGGCGGGCTCGGGCGTGATTCTCACGATCACCGCTTCGCCGGCGCGCCTTACGTCGCCGAACCAGGGAAGCCTGGGTGTGGTCGGGGCTGCCATCGAGGCTCTCTGCCGGCAGCTGGCGGCTGATCTCGGCCCGCAGGGCGTGCGCGTGGTCTGCCTCCGCAGCGCGGGCTCGCCGGACGCGCCCGGCGTGGAGTACGCCATGACGCGCCATGCCGAGCAAGCCGGCATCTCTCGCCGAGCCTTCGAGGATCAGTGGGCCGAGCAAACGCTGCTCAAGCGGCTGCCACGCCTCGCCGAAGTCGGTGCGGCGGCCGCGCTGATGGCGTCTGATCAGGCCAGCGCGATCACTGCCGCGGTGACGAATGTGACCTGCGGCGTCGTCATGGATTGAGCCGCCTGTGAAGCTGCGGGACAGGGATTCGAACCCCAACTTCCGGTTCCAGAGACCGGCGTCCTACCGTTAGACGATCCCGCAACGGGTGCCCAGCAGTGTAGCCAGCTACACGTCGAGGCGATACTGCTGCACGAGCCGCTGCTCGGTCTCGGTGTCGATGTGCGCGACCACCTCGACGTACGGCTCGAGGCGCGAACCGCGCAGCTTCGCGCGCAGGAGCCCGTCCACCTGGAAGAGCCCGGAGGAGTTGTTCATCCGGATCTCGATGAGGATCGGCCGCTCCTCGCCGTCGGTGATCGTGACGTCTTCGATCGCGGCCGCCGAAAGCGAATGCATCGACACGCGGCCGCGCTCGAAGCCGATGCGCGAACGCCCCTTCGCCATGTCGAGCGCATCGGCGACGCGCACGATCCCCGCGTCGGTCGTGAGCGGCTCGCCGTCGGCACGGTGGCTGATGATCGCCTGCAGCACCTCCGACACGACGACCGTCCGCTCCGGCTCGTCGTAGATCCCGGTGAGCAGTTCGCGCAGCTTCGGCTCCGCGAGGAAGAGGCTGAAGTCCTCGTGACCGTGACGATGGATCGACATGCCGATGCAGTGCATCAACGCGGCGAGCGTGACGACCACCTCGGAATCGTCGGACGTCATCCCGTAGTCCTTCACCATCGCCGGCTCGACGCCGTGCTTCGTCAGCTGCCGCAGGAGCTTGAGGGCGATGTTCGCGACGATCTGGATGTGCACCCACGAGTGGTCGTTGATCTCCATCCGCGCCACCGCGTTCACGTTCGAGACGTGCCACCACGCCTTGATCTGCTTGTCCTCGTTGACGCGCTCGATTAGCGTGCGCAGCTTGCGGTTGCCGCGCACCGGCACGTTGATGCGCATCCGCTCGATCGCCTCGGCAGGCGTGAGCCGCGCCTCGCGCTCGGCCTCCACCGAGGCGGGCTGGTCGATCCGCTCGGCAGTCTCCTTGTCGATCGCCATGGATGCAGTCTGACGCATGTGCCATACATCAGGAATGCACCCGGAGCATCCCGTCCGTCTCGTGGTCCGCGACGACCTCGAGCGCAACCGGCTCACGGTCTTCTTCCGGCTGATCCTCGCGATCCCGCACTTCATCTGGATCTTCTTGTGGTCGATCGCGATGGTCTTCATCGCCATCGCGAACTGGTTCGTCACCCTCGCCACCGGCAGCCCGCACAAGGCGCTGCACGGCTGGACGTGCGCGTACATCCGGTACTCGGTCCACCTGAACGCGTACCTGTACCTCGTCGGCAATCCGTATCCGGGCTTCATGGGCGAAGAGAGCGAGTACCCGATCGACGTGAAGCTGCCTACGCCCGGTCCGCAACCGCGCTGGAAGACGTTCTTCCGCATCTTCCTCGCGCTCCCGGCGCTCATCCTTGCGTCCGCACTCGGCGGCGGGAGCGGCTTCAACTACACGTCCCGCAGCAGCGGAAGCTCGCGGTACGCCGGGTTCAGCGCGCGGGGCGCGCTCTCGAGCACGTGCGCCCTCCTCGGCTGGTTCGCCTCCATGGTGCGGGGCGAGATGCCGAAGGGGCTGCGCGACGCCTCGGCATACGGCGTGGGCTACGGCGCGCAGTCGCTCGCCTATCTCCTCTTCGTCACCGACCGCTATCCCGACGCCGACCCGACGGCGATGCTCGACGGCGTCGGACGCCCGCCGGAGCATGTCATCCGGCTCGTCGGCGACGCCGACGACCTCCGCCTCTCGCGCGTAACGGTGTTCTTCCGGCTGCTGCTCGCGATCCCGCACATCGTGTGGCTCCTGCTCTGGGGAATCGCAGCGTTCTTCGTCGCAATCGCGAACTGGTTCATCACGCTGTTTCGCGGGGCGCCGGCGCGCGGACTCCACGGCTTCCTCTCGCGCTACGTGCGCTACCAGTTGCACGTGTACGCGTTCCTCTACCTCGCAGCGAACCCGTTCCCCGGATTCGACGGCGCGCCCGCGCGCTATCCCCTCGATCTCGAGCTCCCGGGCCCGTCACGGCAGAATCGGTGGAAGACCGGATTCCGCATCGTGCTCGCGATCCCGGCGTTCCTCGTCAACAGCGCGCTCAGCTACGGCCTTCTCGTCACCGCCGTGCTCACCTGGTTCGTCGGGCTTGCCCGCGGCGCGGCGCCGTGGGGGTTCCGTAATTTCGCCGCGTACGCGCTGCGCTACCAGGCGCAAACGAACGCGTACCTCGCGCTGCTGACCGACTCGTACCCGCACGCGAGCCCGCTCGAGGGAGCGCCGACGCCCGAGCACGAGTTCGCCGAAGCCGCCGCCGCCGCGTGACGCGACGGCTGCCGCTCGCCGCCGCGCTCTCCGCGGCGTGGGCCGCCGCCGCGTGGTTCCTCTGGCACACGAGCGTCGTCCCGTCGTCGCTCCGATTGCCGCAGGTCGACGAGCACCGCTTCTTCACCGCCGCGCAGATCCACGCCGCGTCGAGCTTCTCGAGTGTCGAGGATGTCCTGTTCTGGGGCACGACGCTCGCGCAGATCGCGGCGCTCGTCGTTTTCGCGCGCTGGGGCGGCCGGTGGGCGCGCGAGTCGGCCGCCGGGCCGGTCGGGACGGGGATGCTGCTCGGGATGCTCGGCTTCGCGCTCGTCTGGGCCGCGCAGCTGCCGCTCTCCGTCGTCGACCTGTGGTGGCAGCGCCGGCACGGGATCTCGCACGTCGGCTACGCGTCGTTCCTCTTCGGCGACTGGTTCGCGCTCGGCGGCGAGTTCGTCTTCCTCTGCGTCGCGCTCGCGATCGTCATGGGGCTCGCGCGGCGATTCAAACAGGCGTGGTGGGCGCTAGCCGCGCCCGTGTTCGTCGGGCTCGCGCTCCTCTTCGCCTTCGTCGGCCCGTACCTCCTCGGCACGCAACGCCTCGACGAGCCGGGGCTCGCCCGCATCGCAGCCGGACTGGAGAAAAAAGAGCACGTCGGCCACGTTCTCGTCGTCGTCGAGCCGATCCACGACGTGACGTCGCTCCCGAACGCCGAGGCGACGGGCCTTGGCCCGAGCCGGCGCGTCGCCCTCTTCGACACGCTCCTCGACGGCCGCTTCACGACCGGGGAGCTGAAGGTGGTCATCGCGCACGAGCTCGGTCACCTTGCACGCCATCACATCTGGAAGGACGTCGGCTGGTACGCGCTCTTCGCGTTTCCGGGCACGTTCCTGCTGTCGCTCGTCGCCCGCCGGCGCGGCGGCATGGGCGAGGCGGCCGCCATCCCGCTGGCGCTGCTCGCCCTCGTCGTCCTCCAGCTGCTCGCGCTGCCGCTGCAGAACGCGATCAGCCGCCACATGGAAGCCGAGGCCGACTGGATGGCGCTGCGCACGACGCACGATCCGCGCGACATGGTTCGGCTCATGCAGCGCTTCGTCCCGACGACTCTCGAGGAGCCGGATCCGTCGACGCTCGACTACCTGATGGAGGAGAACCACCCGACGATCGTCCAGAGGATCGCGATGGCGGAGGCGTGGAAGCGCTACGCGACGTCGGCGGCCCAGTCGCCGTAGAGCGACGTGTACAGGCCGCGGCGCGCGAGCAGCTCCTCGTGCGAGCCCTGCTCGACGATGCGCCCGTGCTCGAGCACGACGATGAGGTCGGCGTCGCGGATCGTGGACAGGCGATGCGCAATGACGAACGCCGTGCGGTCGGCGAGGAGCACGCGCAGCGCCTCCTCGATCCTCCGCTCCGTGCCGATGTCCACCGACGACGTCGCCTCGTCGAGGATGAGGATCCGCGGGTCGGCGAGCAGCGCGCGTGCGAATGCCACGAGCTGCCGCTGGCCGAGCGACAGGCGTGAGCCGCGCTCGCCGAGCTCGGTCTCGTAGCCGTCCTCGAGCCGCAGGATGAAGTCGTGCGCACCGACGAGCTGCGCCGCGCGCACGATCTGGTCGGTCGAGGCATCGCGCCGCGCGAACGCGATGTTCTGCGCGACCGTGCCGGCGAACAGGAATCCCTCCTGCGGCACGACGCCGAGCTGTGCGCGGAGCGAGCTCTGCGTCACGTCGTTCAGGTCGAGGCCGTCGATCGTGATCCGGCCGGACGTCGGCTCGTAGAAGCGCGCGAGGAGCTTTGCGATCGTCGACTTCCCGGCGCCGGTGTGGCCGACGAGCGCGACCGTGGTCCCCGCGGGGACGTCGAGGTCGAGGCCGTGCAGCACCTCGTCGCCGCGCCCGTATGCGAAGTGGAGGTTCTCGAACTGCACGTGGCCGGTGATGGCCGGAAGGTCGCGCGCGCCGGGGCGATCCTCCACTTCCGGCCGCTGCTCGAGCACGCCGATGATCTTGTCGAGCGCCGCCGTCGCGGAGAGGAACGTGTTGTACAGCTGCGACAGTTGCTGGACCGGGTCGAAGAAGTTCTGGACGTAGAGCATGAAGGCGAACAGCGTGCCGAGCGAGATCGAGTGCGCGAAGTAGAGATGGCCGCCGTACCCGAGGACGACGGCGAGCGCAACCGTCGAGAGCAGGTCGACGATCGGGAAGTAGACGCCGTTGAGCACGACCGTCTGCATGTTCGAGTCGCGGTACGAGAGCGCGACGGTGCGGAAGTTGTCGTACGCGGCCTGCTCGCGCGTGAACGCCTGCACGACGCGCATGCCGGCGATGTCTTCTGCGAGCGTCGCGGTGACGAGGCCGAGCCGTTCGCGCACGGCCGCATACGCGCGGGCGGAGTGCTTGCGGAAGACGATCGTCGCGACGCTCATCAGCGGGATGACGGCGCACGTCGCGAGCGCGAGCCTCCAGTCGAGGATGAAGAGGAGGACGGCAGTGCCGGCGAGCGTCAGAGTGCTCTGGACGAGCGTCGTGACGCCGTCGGTGACGAGCTGGTCGATCGCCTCGACGTCGTTCGTCAGCCGGCTGATGATCACACCTGCGCGGTTGCGCTCGTAGAAGCCGAGCGACAGCCGCTGCAGGTGCCCGAACAGCTGGTTGCGCAGGTCGGCGAGGATCCGCTCGCCGACCCAGCCGGTGAAGTAGGTCTCGACGTACGTCATGCCCCAGCCGGCGAGGCCGGCTACGACGAAGATCCCGACGACGAGCTCGAGCCTCGTTCCCGTGTGCCCGTTGATGGCACCGTCGAGCGCGTACTTCGCGAGGTAGGGAGGAGCGAGCGCGGCCGCCGTCGCCGTCAGGAGCGAGAAGACCGAGAAGAACGTCCGCCCGCGGTACGGCTTCGTCAATCGCCACAGCGTCCCGAAGCGCCGGCGCGTCGTCCGCCACGTCCAGTCCTCGACCTCGGCGCCGCGCTCGCGCATCAAGTGGCCGCCGGGCTGGTGGACTCTCACGCGACCTCCGCCCGGGACTCGACCGCGTCCGCGAACTGCTGCTCGAGAAGCCCGTGCTCGTAGATCTCGCGGTACACCGGGCTCGTCTTCACGAGCTCGTCGTGCGTCCCGCGCGCGGCGATGCGGCCGTCGGCGAGGACGACGATCTCGTCCGCGAGGGCGATCGTCGAGAGGCGGTGCGCGATGATGAGCGTCGTCCGTCCCTCCATCGCCGTGCGCAGGCCGGCGCGGATCTGCGCCTCCGTCGTCGCGTCGACCGATGCGGTCGCGTCGTCGAGGATGAGGACGCGCGGATCGACCGCGAGCGCACGCGCGATCGCGATGCGCTGCCGCTGGCCGCCGGAGAGCGTGATCCCGCGCTCGCCGATGATCGTGTCGTACTCCTTGGGGAGCCGCTCGACGAACTCGTGCGCCTGCGCGAGCCGCGCGACGCGCTCGACCTCGTCGTCGCTGATGTCGGCGCGGCCGAAGGCGATGTTCTCGCGCACGGTCGCGGAGAAGAGGAACGGATCCTGCGAGATGACGCCGACCGCGCCGCGCAGCGAGGCGAGCGTCAGGTCGCGCACGTCGATCTCGTCGAGCAGCACGCGGCCGGCGGTGACGTCGTAGAAGCGCGGAACGAGCGACGTGAGCGTCGTCTTGCCCGAGCCGGTGTGGCCGATGAGCGCGATCGTCCGGCCGGCCGGGATGTCGAGGTCGATGTCCTCGAGGACGGGCCGGCCGGTCATGTACTCGAACGACACGTGCTCGAAGCGGACACGACCGGGGCCGGGCCTCAGACGTATCGCGCCGGGACGATCCGCGACCTCCTCCGGCTCGTCCATCACCTGGAAGATGCGCTCGCCGGACGCGGTTGCGCGCTGCGCCTGGCCGATCCACATGCCGAGCGAGCGCAGCGGCGTGACGAGCATGCCGAGGTAGAGGAAGATCGCGCTGAAGCTGCCCGGCGTGAGGTCTCCGCGCGCGACCATGCGCGCACCGACGAGCAGCACGAACGCCTGCGCGAGCAACGGCACGAACGAGATGAGCGGGACGTACGTCGCGCGCTGCCGGTTCGCGCGCAGGGTCTGGTCGAAGACGAGCTCCGAGCGGTACTGGAACTTCTCCTCCTCGGCCGGCTCCTGTGCGAACGCCTTGACGACGTGGACGCCGACGATGTTCTCCTCGGCGACCGTCGCGACGTCGGCGAGCTTCTGTTGCACGTCGCGCAGCGTCGGGTGCGCGATGTGGCTGTACCGGTACGCGAGCACGACGAGCGGCGGCGTGATCGCGAGCGCGATGAGCGCGAGCTCCCACTGGAAGAAGAAGAGGACGACGGTCACCGACACGACCGTGAGCAGGTTCTGGAAGAAGAAGATGAGGCCGTAGCCGAGGAAGAAGCGGACGCCTTGCAGGTCGACGGTCGCGCGCGACATCAGCTGGCCCGTCTGATGGCGGTCGTAGAAGCCGTACGAGAGGCGGACGAGATGCGCGTACAGACCGCTGCGCATGTCCATCTCGACGTCGAGCGCCTGCTTCCCGGAGAGGAGGCGGCGGCCGAGCATGAGCACGGCGCGGACGAAGCCGAGCGCGACGATCTCGCCGACGACGACCCAGAGGCGGTGGACGTCGTGCTGGATGAGCGCCTTGTCGATGATCTGGCGGCCCGTCAGCCAGACGAGTGCGATCTGCGCTGCCTGCGAGCCGGCCGCGAGCACGATCGAAACGGCGACGCCGACCCGATAGGGCTTGAGGAAGCCGAGGAGACGCACGAACGTCGCCCGGTACGGGACCGCGCTCACTTCCGTCAGGGTATCGGGGTGGTGAACGCCTTCGACGACCTTTTCGGCGCCGACTACCTCTACTTCTGGGAGGCGGTCCTGCCGAAGGAGCGGACCGAGCGCGAGACCGATCTCGTGTGGCGCCTACTCGGGCTCGAGCCGGGGATGGAGGTGCTCGACCTCGCATGCGGCCACGGGCGGATGACGAACCGGCTCGCGCAGCGGGGCGCGCGCATGACTGGGCTCGACAGCTCAGAGCTCTTCCTCGAGCGCGCGCGGGAGGATGCGCAGTCGCTCGGCGTCGACGTCGAGTACGTGCACGAAGACATGCGTGCGATCCCGTGGAAGGAGCGCTTCGATGCCGTCCTCAACTGGTTCACGGCGTTCGGCTACCACCCCGACGACGAACTGCACGCGATCCTCTGCGACGTCCGCGCGGCGTTGAAGCCGAGCGGCCGCTTCGCGGTCGAGCTGACGAGCGTCACCGGGCTCATGCAGTTCTACCGCCCGCACGGGATCACCGAGCGCGACGGGGACTTCCTGCTCGAGACCCGCCGCTACGACCCGTTGCGCGGGGGCTTCGAGACGGAGTTCATCGCTATGCGCGGCGGCGAGACGCGGCGCTATCCCGTGTTCATCCGGTCGCCGACGTACACCGAGCTCCGCGACTGGCTGGCCAGCGCCGGCTTCGAACGGGTCGACGGCTTCGGTGAGGACGGCGAGCCGCTCAAGCACGAGCATCGCCGGATGATCGCGGTCGCTACAGCCGCTCCAGCTCGGACTTGACGAGTCCGAGCGCACGATCGAGGCGCGCGTGGTTCGCAGGGACGTTCGGCCAGCTGCTCGCGCCGGATGGATGCGGCAGCGGGACGACCGTCGCCCCGTCGAGCTCGAACCGCTCGCCGATGCACTCGGTGAGCGATGGCAGGCCGATGAGCGCCCGGATCGCAAGGCCGCCAACGGCGACGATCAGCCGCGGCCGCAGGAGCTCTAGCTCCCACTGCCGCCAGAACGCGCACAGCTCCTGTTCGCGCGGTGTCGGCGTCCGGTCGCCGCGGCCAGAGGGAGCGCGGCCCGGGTAGCACCGCGTCACCGACGCGCAGAAGAACGTCGCGTAGAAGGCGTCCTCGTCCATCTCCAGCCAGCGGCGGAGCGTCTGGCCGGCGCGGCCGCGCCACGGCAGCCGCTCCTCGCCCTCGACGATCCCTGGCGCCTGGCCGTACATATATGCACGCTGCTCCGCGAACGGCGCGCGCACCGGCAGCGACTCGAGCGGGTAGCCGGCCTCCGTGCAGGCGCGGCAGTGGGCGACATCGCGCTGGAGAGACGCGATCGAGCGGTAAGACTGCTTGCGCTCGGTCACGGGACGAGTCCGGAAGAGCGCCTTGCGCTGCGAACTCGTTCAAGAGAGCCTGACGTCATGCGTTGGCCGTGGAGGTCACCGATCGCCCAAGAGGACGTCACCGCGGTCCTGACGGCGCTGTTCAACATCCGCGCAGAGCTGGTCGACATTCGTACAATCCTGAGTGAGGACGATGGAGAAGAACGAGAGGAATCGTAGGCGGCACGAGCAGGCCGAGCGTGAGGTTCGCGAAAGCCCGGGCGGAAAGCTCTTGCTCGAACGAATTGCCTACCACCGCGCGATCGTGGATAAGAAGCGGGTGCGCGCAGAGCGGCGCGCAGCAGCGCCGATGTGGCGGCGCGTCTTGCATATCTATTGAGCCGTCTCTTCAGTTTTCCGAATCCCGTCAATGAGACGTCCGCCCGTCTCGTTGCCGGCGTCGTCGCCGTGCTCGCCATCGTGGCGATCGCATTTCAGCAGGGCTGGATCCTGCCCGTGCTCGCGTACGGCTTCGTCGCCCGCGCGCTGACCGGCCCGAAGTTGAGCCCGCTCGCGCTCGTCGCAACGCGCGTCGTCACGCCGCGCCTGCACATCGCGCACCGCTACGCGCCCGGGCCGGCGAAGCGGTTCGCGCAGTCGATCGGCGCCGTCTTCACGATCACGGCGAGCCTGCTCTGGTTCGCCGCCGGCGAGCACACCGCCGCGCTCGTCCTCGCGGGGATCATTGCGCTGTTCGCCTCGCTCGAGTCGGGCTTCGGCCTCTGCGTCGGCTGCAAGACGTTCTTCCTGGGAATGCGCCTCGGCCTCGTGCCGGCGCAGATCTGCGAAGAATGCCGCCGTGTCTGAGCTCCCGCTCGAGAGCGTCCCGAACTTCTCCGAGGGCCGCGACCGCGTGACGATCGCCGCGATCGGCGATGCGCTCGCGCGCCACGCGCGGCTGCTCGACGTCCACGCGGACGCCGATCACAACCGCTCGGTCTTCACGATCGTCGGCGACGAGGCGGACATCGTCGACGCGCTGCTCGCAGGCGTCGCGGTTGCGCAGGAGCGCATCGACCTTCGCGGCCACGAGGGAGTGCACTCGCGCATCGGCGCCGCCGACGTCGTCCCGGTCGTCGCCATCGGCCGCGAGGACGCCGAGCGCGCGCGCGAGGCCGCGCGGATCGCAGCGGAGCGCATCGGCGACGAGCTCGGCCTTCCCGTCTTCCTCTACGGCGAGATCGGCGAGGGACGCGTGCCTGCGTTCTTCCGCCGCGGTGGGACGGAGGAGCTCCAGCGGCGCATCGACGACGGCGAGCTCGTCCCTGACTTCGGCCCGCCGCGGCTCGATCCGGCCGCGGGCGGCGTCATCGTCGGCGCGCGCCGGCCGCTCGTCGCGTTCAACGTCAACCTCGCGCACGCGAACGTCGAGGCGGCGCGGGAGATCGCGCGCACCGTCCGCGAGCGCGACGGCGGCTTCCCCGGCGTGCGCGCGCTCGGCCTCGACCTGCCACAGGCGGGGCACGCGCAGATCAGCATGAACGTCGAGGACTGGGAGGCGTCCGCGCTGCACGAGATCGTCGCCGCGATCGAGCGCGAGGCGGATGCGCGCGGCGTCGAGCTCGCCGGCGCCGAGCTCGTCGGGCTGATGCCGGCCGGCGCGGCGATCGCCGCCGCCGGCGCGCTCCTTCGCATCCGGGGATTCGACGCGTCACACGTGCTCGAGCTGCGCCTGCTCGAGTAGCGCGCGCCCGACGACGGCGCCTTCGAGCCCGAGCGCAGCGAGCGCGCCGAGATCCTCCCGCGAGCGGACGCCGCCGGCGGCGAGCACAGGCCCGTGGAAGCGGTCGACGACGCGCTTCATCAGCTCGAGGTCTGGACCGGTCATCGTCCCGTCGCGGTCGACCGCAGTGCAGAGGAGCCGCGCGACCCCGGCCACTCGGCAGCGGTCGACGGCGTCGTCGACGGCGACGCCGCTGCCGTGCTCCCAGCCGCGAATGCGGACTTCGCCGTCGCGGACGTCGACGGCGACGAGCAGCCGGTCTCCGAGCGCCTCGACGTACGGCTCCGGGCCCTGCTCGAACGCGGCCGTCCCGACGATGACGCGCGCGGCGCCGGCGCCGAGGAGCGCATAGGCGTCGGCCGGGCTGCGCACGCCGCCGCCGAGCTGGAGCGGGACAGGAGCGATGGCCGCCGCCAGCCGCTGCGTCAGCTCGATCGGCGCGCCGCCGTCGCGGGCGGCGTGGAGGACGACGGCGTGGAGGAAGGGAGGACGCCGCGCGGCGAAGCGCCGCGCGAGCGCTACGGGGTCGCCGGCTTCGCGCGCGACCGCGTCGAAGTCGCCGCGCTCGAGGCGGACGGCGCGGCCGTCCAGCACGTCGACCGCCGGGATGATTTGAAACATGTTACCATGCTAACACGATGGCAGCTACGGAGCCCCGACATTGGCCGGCGAAGGAGCACCGAGACCTCTTCGAGACGGTCGCCTCGCTGCGAACGAAGGACGAAGCGCAGAGGTTCCTTCGCGACCTGTGCACGCGGGCGGAGCTGGACGCGATGGCGCACCGCTGGCAGGTGGCGCGGCTCCTGGACCAGGGCTTGCCGTACCTGGAGGTCGCCCGCCGCGCGCACGCGTCGACGACGACGGTGACGCGCGTGGCGCAGTGGCTGCGGCGGGGCGAGGGCGGCTATCGGTTGGCGCTGGAGCGCCGTCGAAAATCCTGAAGATCGCCGTCCCCTCGAAGGGCCGCCTGCGCGATCCCGCAATCGCGCTGCTCGACGACGCCGGTCTCGGGCCGGAGACGCCGGGCGACCGCGCGCTTGCGTTCCCGTGCCGCAACGCGCCGGTCGAGGCGCTGCTCGTGCGCGCCGACGACATTCCCGAGTACGTGCAGGACGGCGTCGTCGACTGCGGCATCACCGGCATCGACATCGTCCGTGAGCGAGGCGCGCGCGTCTCCGAGCTCCAGCGTCTCGGCTTCGGCGCGTGCACGCTCGAGGTCGCGGTGCAGGAGGAGTCGGACGTCGGCGCGCCGGACGAGCTCGACGGCGCGCGCATCGCGACGAGCTTCCCGAAGCTCGCCCGCGATCTCATGCCGGTTGCGATCGACCTCGTCGACGTGCACGGTTCGGTCGAGCTGGCGCCGAGGCTCGGGCTCGCCGACGCGATCGTCGACCTCGTCTCGAGCGGCAGCACGCTGCGGACGAACGGCCTGCGCTCGGTCGGGGTGCTCCTCGAGTCGGAGGCGGTGCTCATCGGCCCGCCGGAGCCGCGCGAGGACGCGCTCCAGCTCGCGAACGTCTTCCGTAGCGTCGTCGACGCACGCGCGACGCGCTATCTCATGTTGAACGCGCCCGAGTCGGCGCTCGACGCGATCTGCGCGCTCGTCCCCGGCTCGCGTGCACCGAGCGTGCTGCCGCTGTCGGAGCCGGGGATGGTCGCGGTGCACAGCCTCGTTCCCGCCGCCGACGTTTGGCGGCTGTTGCCCGAGCTCGAGGCGGCGGGCGCGTCGTCGATCCTCCTCGTCCCCGTCGAGCGGATGCTCGGATGAACGTCGTCGAGGACGTGAAAGCGCGGGGGGAGGAGGCGGTGCGCGAGTGGGCGCTGCGGCTCGACGGCGTCGAGCCTGCGCGAGCGAAGCCGTCGGGCGAGATCCCCGAGGAAGCAGTGCTCGCGCTCGCGGACCGGGTCCGACGCTGGCACGCCGTCCAGCAGCCGGCCGACGTGCGGCTCGAGGTCGAGCCGGGCGTCGAGCTCGAGCGGCGGTGGATCGCGCTCGACTCCGTCGGCATCTACGTTCCGCGCGGGCTCGTCTCGACGCTCGTCATGTGCGCCGTGCCGGCGCAGGTCGCCGGCGTGCGGCGGATCGTCGTGTGCACGCCGCCCGACGGCGCCGGTCTCGTCGCGCGCGCGGCGGAGCTGCTCGGGATCGACGAGGTGTGGGCGATCGGCGGCGCGCAGGCGATCGGCTATCTCGCATACGTCGCGCGTGTCGACAAGATCGTCGGGCCGGGCGGCCCGTACGTGAACGACGCGAAGTTCGCGGTCGCGCGCGACGTCGCCATCGACCTTCCGGCGGGACCGTCGGAAGTCGTCGTCGTCCTCGGCGCCGGCGGGGACCGCCGAATCGCCGAGCTCGAGCTCGCGGCGCAGGCCGAGCACGGACACGAGGCGGTGTGCCGCATCGTCGAGACATTGGAGGAGGCGGAGGCGATCGCGCCGGAGCACCTCGTCCTGCTCGGGGACGCGGAGGAGCTCGCGCCGCGCGTGCGCAACGCGGGCGCGGTCTTCGTCGGCGCGTGGTCGCCCGTCCCGAGCGGCGACCTCGGCACCGGCGCCAACCACGTTCTCCCGACGAACGGTTGGGCGCGCTCGGTCGGCGGGCTGGGTCTCGAGACCTTCATGAAGCCGATCACGATCCAGCGCCTCACGCGCGCGGGCCTCGAGCGCGTGCGGCCGACGGTGGAGGCGCTCGCCGCCGTCGAGGGCCTGCCTGCGCACGCGGCGGCGGTGCGGCGATGAGGGCCTTGGGTGCGGGGTTCACGCCGTACGAGTGGGCGCCGTCGACGGCGGAGCTGGCGCGCCGCGCCGGGCTCGATCCAGCGTTCATCATGCGGTTCGACGGCAACGTCCCGCCGCTGCCGCTGCCGAGCTCCCGTCCCGCGGCGATCGCGTCGGCGCTCGCGCGCATCAACGAGTACGCGCACGGTGGCCATCCGCGCATCCACGAGGCAATCGCCGAGTACGCCGGCGTCGAGCCCGAGAACGTTGTGCTCGGCGCGGGCGCGGATGACTTGCTCATGCTCGCCGCGCGCGCGTTCGCGGGCGCGGGCGACACCGTGTCGGTGCCACAGTCGCCGACCTATCCGGTGTTCCGCGTCTCGGCACAACTCACCGGCGCCGCTGTCGGCGACGACGACCCGGTGCTGACGTACTTCTGCCGGCCGGGCAACCCGACCGGCGCGCTCGATCCGATCCCGTCCGCGCGGCCGCTCGTCGTCGACGAGGCGTACTTCGAGTACGCCGACGATCCCGGCGCCGTC
>JBOGZQ010000098.1:0-5001 GCA_050697375.1 Gaiellaceae bacterium
CCTCGTCGACGTCGCCGGACGCCGCCTCGTGCGGATGGATGCCCACGATCGCGAACACCTCGTCGAAGCGGTCGGCGAGCGCGACTGCCTCGGCGGTGCCGACGGTGAGGACGCGGGTCACGCCCGCGTCGCGCGCGCGCGCGAGGACGTCCTCCGGATCCTCGTCGAGCGCGTCGAGGTGCGCGTGCGTGTCGATCACGCAGTCGCGGCGGGAAGCTCGATGCGCGGGAAGAGCGGTTCCGCCTGCTCGATGCCCTCAGTAGCGGCCGCGCCGGCGTTGCGGACGCGATCCCAGCCGAGGTCGGCCGGCTGCTTCAGAGCAGCGAGAATCTTCAGCGACGACTCGGGCACGTAGGCGTGCAACGCGACCGCGAGCGCGGTGAGACCGTCGACAAGCGTCACGAGCACGCGGTCGAGCCGCGCGGCGTTTGCATCGTCCTTCGCGAGCTGCCAGGGCGCCTCGGCGGTGACGTACTGGTTCAGCCTGCGCACGGCCTCCCAGATGACGTCGAGCGCACCCGTGACGTCGAATGCGTCGATACGCGCAGCGACGTCATCTCGCAGCGCGTCGAAGTCAACCGGGCGATCGGGCTCGATGCGCTTCACGGCACCACCGCGATAGCGCGCGATCATCGCGGTCGAACGTGAGAGGAGATTGCCGAGGTCGTTGCCGAGCTCGGCCTCATAGCGCTCGCGGACACCATCGACCGAAGCGCTTCCGTCCTGTCCGAACGAAACGGCGCGCGCGATCCAGAAGCGAACTGCGTCGGCGCCGTACACGTCGATGAGCTCGAGCGGATCGATAACGTTGCCGAGCGACTTCGAGATCTTCTTGTCGTCGAGCAGGAGATAGCCGTGGACGAACAGCTGCTGAGGCGGGTCGTAGCCGGCGGAAAGCAGCATCGCCGGCCAAAACACGCAGTGGAACCGGAGAATGTCCTTCGCCAGAAGGTGATGCGCGACCGGCCAGAATGCCTCGCGGAGGTCCTCGCCTTCGCGCGCGTACGTGAGCGCGCTGAGGTAGTTGATGAGCGCGTCGGCCCACACGTAGGCGACCTGGGCCTCGTCCCAGGGGAGCGGGATCCCCCAAGGCTGACCCGCGCGCGAGATGCTGAAGTCCTGAAGGCCGCCCGCGATGAATGAGCGCGCCTCGTTGTAGCGGAACGCGGGAAGCACGAAATCGGGGTGCTCGTCGTAGAGCGCGAGCAGCTTGTCCTGGTACGCGGACAGGCGGAAGAAGTAGTTCTTCTCCTCGATCCATTCCGGTTTTGTCAGGTGGTCTTTGCACAGACCGTTCTCGTTGAGTTCCTCCTCAGACTTGAACGCCTCGCAGCCAACGCAGTACCACCCGGCGTAGACGTCCTCGTAGACGTCTCCGTTGTCGTACATCCGCTGCAGGAAGTCCCGGACGAAGCGCTTATGGCCGTCATCGCTCGTGCGAATGAAGAAGTCCGTCTCCGCGTTGAGCCGTCTCGGCAGCTCGCGCCAAGGCACGGCGATGCGGTCGGCGTATTCCTGCGGCTCGAGCCCCTGCTCCTGCGCGACGCGGAAGACCTTCGTTGCATGCTCGTCGACGCCGGTCAAGAAGAACGTGTCCTGCTCGCGCTGACGACGGTTCCGAATGATCATGTCGCCGATCGCGGTCGTGTACGCGTGCCCGATATGCGGGGTCGAGTTCACGTAGTAGATCGGCGTTGTCAGATAGAACCGCACCGTCCAATGATAGGAACGGCGCGCTTTTCGACCGCGCACGCCGACGGATTGCAAGCCCGAGCGCCGATCCTGCGCACGCGAGTGCGAGGCCGAGCGCGAGCGGCCACCACGGCGCATGCCGGTGACGGGCGGGCACAGCGGCGACGTGCGCCGCCCGTGTCGCCGCGGCGACCGGGACCGGCGGACGGCGCCGTCGCGCAGGGACGTCGACATGCGGCGGCGCCGACGGGCGCCGGCGCACGGGGGGCGCCGCGACGATGCGGATCCGCGGTCGCGTCGACGTGTGCGGGCGGACGAACGCTCGGGCCGCGCTCACGATGGGAGCGGAGATCGCAAGGGTCGTCACCGGCACGGCCGCGCGGACGGCGAAGGCGTCGTCGACCGCCGTCACGTCCGGCAGTGGGTCGGCGCTCGCCACCGATGCGGCGGGCGCCACGTTCGCCGGCGCGGCCTCCGAGTCGTCGTCGGGCGGCGCGGTCGGGTCGAAGCCGGAGTCGGGGTTGATCACGGTCGCGTGCGGCGGCTTCGGCGGCGGCGCCTGCTGCTGCTGCTGCGGCGGCGGCGGAGCCGGCGCCTGCGCCTGCTGCTGCGGCGGGGGCGGCGGGTCACTGGCCGTCGTCGTCGTCGCGTCGGGGGCCGGAGCGGAGTCGCCCGACGCCTCCGCCGGCGGAGGCGCGCTCGAATCGGGTGCGCCCGAGTCCTCCGTCGTTGCGGGCGCAGGCGCCTCCGGCGGGTCGGCGGGCGGCGCATCGGTCGTCGGAGCGGGCGCAGCCGCCTCCGGCTCGGAGATCGTGGTCGTCGTTTCGGCCGGTGCATCCGTGGCCGCCGTGTCCGGTTCGGAGGTCGTCGTCGTCGTTGCCGCCGCCGGCGGCGGCGGATCGGACGTCTCGGTCGTCGTCGTCGCAGCCGGCGGCGCGGACGCGGGATCGGGCGGGGGCGGCGAAGCCGCGACCGGCGGCGGCAGCGCCGGCAGGAACGAGAGCGGATCGAGGTAGCCCTGCGCCTCCGCGGTCACGCGGACGCCCATGTACAGGTACGGCACGTCGAGCTCCGGCGTCCCGCTCGGCCCCACCGTGCCGATGCCGTCGCCCTCTCCGACGCTCGCGCCCTTCGAGACCGCGATCGACCCGAGGTGCGTCAGCGTCACGGAGTAGCCGCCGGCGGTCGCGATCGTCACCGACTTTCCGCTCGTCGGCACCGTCCCGGCGAACGTGACGGTTCCAGCCGCGGGCGCGGCGACCGGCGCTCCCGTCGAGGCGCCGATGTCGATACCGCGGTGCTGTCCGCCCGCGTACGGATGTCCCGAGTCGAAGACGAAGCCGAGGAGGACGGGCCCCTGGACGGGCCACGTCCACGCGTATGCGCCCGGAGCCCAGAGCAGGAAGAGCAGGACGACGAGCACGAGCGCGCGGCGCATGGAGCCTCCTCTGTTGTCAGTGGTGTAAACGAAGAAGGCTGCGCAAGCTAGCAACGCCGTCGGACGTTGTCAAAAATGATTACAGAGTGCCGCGGTAGAGGCGGTTGCGCGCGATGCCCGTGACGCGGGCGATCAGCTCGGCCGCGCGGCGGCGAGGAACGCCCGCCTCGACCAGCTCGGCCACGGCCGCGAGGGCCACTCCTTCGTCGGCCGCCGGCGACGCCGCAACGGGCCCGATGACGAGCGTGATCTCGCCCTTCGGCGGCTCGGGGAAGCGAGCGGCGACCTCGGCAGCCGTCCCGCGGACGACCTCCTCGAAGCGCTTCGTCAGCTCGCGGCAGACGGCGACCTCGCGCTTGACATCGAACTCCGCGAGCGAGCGCAGCGTCGCCGGCAGCCGCTGGGGGGACTCGAACGCAACGGACGGCCACGGCACACCGGCGAGCTCCTCCCATGCCTTGCGGCCGCGCGGGAGGAAGCCGAGGAACTGGTACCGCTCGCCGACGAGGCCGGACGCGACGAGCGCCGTCTCGACCGCCGACGGGCCGGGCAGCACGGTCACCGGCACGCCGGCGTCGAGCGCAGCGCCAACGATGCGCCCGCCCGGATCGGAGATGCCGGGCATGCCCGCGTCGGACACGAGCGCGACCGTCTCCCCCGCTTCGAGCCGCGGGAGCAACGCGGCCGTACGAGCGGCCTCGTTGTGCTCGTGATACGAGAGCACGCGCGCGTCGATGCCGTGCCGGTCGAGGAGCGTGCGGGTGCGGCGCGTGTCCTCGCAGAGAACGACGTCGGCATCGCGCAGCGCCGCGAGGACGCGCAGCGTCACGTCCTCGAGATTTCCGATCGGCGTCGCGCAGACGAAGAGCGGCACGGCCTACGCCGCGTCGAGCGCTTCGAACGCGACGAATGCGGCGCCGATCAGTCCGGCTGCGGTGCCGAGCTCCGCCTTCACGACCTTCGCCTCGTCGCGCATCGGCCGCAGCGCCTCGCGGAGCATGATCTCCTCCGCAGCCGGAATGAGCCATTCCCACGCGGCGATGCCGAAGCCCCCGCCGATGACGATCATCTGCGGCTCGAAGATGTTCGCGAACGAGCCCATGCCGGAACCGAGGTGGCGGCCGATGTCGGCGAGGATCGAGCGGGCGGTCTCGTCGCCCTCGTTCGCGAGCCGCACGAGCCGGTGCGCGTCGGCGGCGGGACCGAACGCCTCCTTCGCCGCCACGCTCGCCGCCGTCCCGGTCACGTACGCCTCCAGGTGCCCGCGCCCGGTGCAGCGCCCCTGGCAGGGACGGCCGTCGTGGACGATGACGACGTGCCCGAGCTCGACGCCGGCGCCGGTCGAGCCGAGGAACGGCTTCCCGCCGATGATGACGCCCCCGCCGACGCCCGTTCCGAGCGTCAGCATCACGACGTCGTCGACGTCGCGCGCGGCACCCACCTTCCACTCTCCGATCGCAGCCGCGTTCGCGTCGTTGTCGATGCCGACGGGCAGCTTGAAGCGGTCGTGCATCTGGCCGCGGAAATCGGTGTCGGCGATCGGCGTGTTCACCGCCTCGTAGATCCGGCCCGTCTTCTGGTCGATCGGGCCGGGAATGCCGAAGCCAAGCGCCGTCACCTCGTCGGTCAGCAGCTCCTCGACCGCCGCGTCGAGCTCGACGAACAGCTCATCCTGCGTGGCCGGTGTCGCGCGCTCGTGGCGGCGCAGCACCTCCCCCTCGCGCGTGACGACCCCGGCGAGGATCTTCGTCCCACCGAGGTCGACTCCGATCGCGTGAGTACCGGTCACCGTGAGCGGGTACCGTAACCCGCCGGATGGCCGCCTCCGGGGAGAAGCCGTACCGCGTCTACAGGGGCGGGCGACAGAAGGG
>JBOGZQ010000099.1:0-3980 GCA_050697375.1 Gaiellaceae bacterium
CCGGCAGGCTGCCGGCGATCGCGAGCAACACGATGCCGCCGAGCGCCTCGCCGAAGCCGAAGCGCTTGTCGAGCGCGTCGGTCGACTTCGACAGCGCGGTGCCCGCCATCCACGTCGCGACGACGCCGGCGACGAACACGACGATGAGCAGCGGGGACGAGAGCGATCCCACGCCCGGGAAGTCTGGAGCCGCCGTCGGATTGAAAACGTCCGGCCGCAGGCGTAGCCTCGCGCGCGAACCCACTGTCCAAGGGAGGCTGAATGAGCTCCGTTGCGCCCGGGTCCCACGTCGACGACGACGAACGGACCCTGCACAAGCTCGGCTACGCCCAAGTGCTGTACCGGGAGATGGGCGGGTTCTCGAACTTCGCCATCTCGTTCACGATCATCTCGATCCTCGCCGGCTGCCTGACGTCGTACTTCATCGGCTTCGGCAACGGTGGCCCCGTGGCGGTGACTTGGGGCTGGCTCATCGTCGGCTTCTTCGTCGTGCTCGTCGCGCTCGGCATGGGTGAGGTGGCGTCGTCGATGCCGACGGCCGGCGCGATCTACTACTGGTCGTCGAAGCTCGGCTCGCCCGCGTGGGGCTGGTTCACCGGCTGGTTCAATCTCATCGGCCAGATCGGCGTCACCGCGGCGATCAGCTACGGCGCGGCGATCTTCTGGACGGCGCTCATGAACCTCTGGTTCCCGAGCGTCGGCACCGACACCCACACGATCTTCATCACGTTCAGCGCGATCATGGCGGCGCAGCTGCTGCTCAATCTCAATGGTGTGCGGCTGCTCGCCTGGCTCAACTCGATTTCCGCCTGGTGGCACATGGTCGGCGTCGTCGTAATCGTGTTCGTGCTCGCGATCGTGCCGAACCACCACCAGTCGTTCAGCTTCGTCTTCACGCGGACGCTGAACTCATCCGGCTTCGGCGGCCACAACTTCTCGAGCCCGGTGTTCTGGTTCGTATTCGGGATCGGCCTGCTGATGGCGCAGTACACGTACACGGGCTATGACGCATCGGCGCACATGAGCGAGGAAACGCGCAAGGCATCGCGCGCAGCCGCGCTCGGTGTCGTCATGTCCGTCGTGATGTCGGTCATCTTCGGCTTCATTCTCCTCGTCGCGGTGACGTTCGCCGTCCCCGACGTGAAGGGAACGCTCAACGCCGGCGCCTTCGACGTGACCTACATCTGGCAGACGTCGCTCGGCAAGCGTTGGGCGGAGTTCCTGCTGTTCATCGTCTGTTGCGCGCAGTTCTACTGCGGGACGGCGTCGGTCACGGCGGCGTCGCGGATGATGTTCGCCTTCTCTCGCGACGGTGCGGTGCCCGGCGGCCGGCAACTCTTCCGCAAGGTCAGCCGGAACCGCGTGCCCGTGTACGCCGTCATCGCCATCGCCGTCCTCTCGTGGGCGCTCATGCTGCCGACGCTCGCGAACGGCGCCATCGGCTACCTCGTCGGGACGTCGATCGCGGTCATCGGCCTCTACATC
This sequence comes from Gaiellaceae bacterium, assembly GCA_050697375.1. Classification (GTDB taxonomy): domain Bacteria; phylum Actinomycetota; class Thermoleophilia; order Gaiellales; family Gaiellaceae; genus Palsa-739. The sequence continues at coordinate 1,486 of JBOGZQ010000099.1, forward strand.
GCGTACGGCGTGCCGATCTACCTGCGCTGGCGTGCCGGCAACTCCTTCCAGGCCGGCGCCTGGACGCTCGGCAAGCACTACAAGTGGATCAACCCGATCGCGGTCGCGTGGATCGTGATCATCGTGATCCTGTTCCTCATGCCGACCGTGCCGCAGGGGATTCCGTGGCACAGCGACTTCAACTGGAACCTCGTGAACTACGCACCGATCACCGTCGGCGGCGTCCTCGTCCTCGTCGGTGCCTGGTGGCTCGTGTCGGCGCGGAAGTGGTTCAAGGGCCCGGTCGTCGAGGGCACCGAGGAAGAGCTCGAGCGGATCGAGGCCGGCATGGACGCGGCCGGCGCCGCCCAGCCCGCATCGACGTAGTCACAGGAACTGTTTAGGGATGTCTCATGCGCCCGCCACAAGGTGGGCGCATGAACCCCTATCCCCCGTTCCCTCGGGGTCGCGGCTTCGGCTACGGCCCCGCCGTGCGCGTGCACGAGCAGCTCGGCAACACGCCGCTCCAATGGGCGACGTTCGCCCTCGTCCTCCTGATCGCGCTCACCCTCGCCGCGCTCATCGTCGCCCGCATCGCCGGCGGCGGCCGCCGTCATCGCTTCGGGCCGCGGATGCGGATGCGCGGCCGCGGCGGACGGCCCGATCCGCACGAGATCCTGCGGATGCGGTTCGCGAGCGGGCAGATCAGCCGCGAGGAGTACCTCCAAGCGACGGGCGACCTCGCGTCGGACGCGCCGACGCAGTCGCAGCCGCCTGCCGCCTAGGCAAGTTTCAGTCGCCGAAGAGCACGGAGAACAGCAGCTGCGACCGCGGCGGCTGTTCGCATGCGACCGGAGCGAGCCAGCGGGCGATCTTCAGGCGCTGCTCACGCGCCATGCACGAGCGCCCCGCCGGCGAGCGCAGGTGAATGCGCTCGAGCTTGATGACGTGCACGGTCTGCGGAAGCGGCGGCGGCCACGACGCCGCCGACGCGGAGGCCCCGGCACAGAGGAAGAGCGCGGCGACGAGGACGGCGAGCTTCACGCCTGAATCGTACGCCCTAGTGGCCGTTGCTGGAGAAATGCATGTAGTCCTTCGTCGAGCCGTACCACGATCCGCCCCAGCCCCAGCCGACGGAGTGGAACGCGTCGATCACCGCCGGCGTGACCATGCCCTTGCGGAGCGGAGTGCGCTTCATGAAGGAGACGGAGACCTTGTCCCGCGTCTGGCCGCAGCCGACGTACGGGTTCTCGATCGGGTCGACGTCGATCGCGTCGCCGTACGCATGCATCGACCAGCTGCCGGTGGTCGCCTTGCCCTTGTTGCACGGCGAGGACGCTGCCTGCCGGCACGAGAACGAGTAGGTGACGTCGAGGTCCTTCGGCCACACGCTGACGGGGCCGTACGCGTCGCTCAGCTTCATGTGGTGGATCTCGTAGTGCATGTCGTAGAACTTGTGGAAGACGGTCGTGAGCGGCGCGACCGCGTTCGCGTTCATCACGAGCTGCCCCGTGTGCACGCGGCCGTCCCAGCCCCAGTACGTGAGCGTCACCAGGCGTAGGCCGGAGAACGGCACGGGGCACTTCGGGTTCCAGTGGTTGCTCGCGATCAGCTCGTGCTTCGCGGTCGCGGTGAGCGGCTGCGAGGACGCGTGGTACGCCTGCGCGGAGAGCGCGACGAGCACGGCGGCGACGACGTAGCGCATCGCCCCAGTGTGCCCTGGATTCGGAAAGTCAGTCGAGCTCGGCGAGGCGCCGCAGCAGAGCCACCGCTTCGACAAGCAGCGCCTGCTCCCGCGGGCTGAGCTCCTCGGCGATCGCCTGCGAGAGCCAGTCCTCACGCCGCCGCCGCTCGCGGCGGATGAAGTCGCGGCCCTCGTGGGTCAGCTCGACGAGGAGCTGCCGCCGGTCGACCGGGTCGGGAGTCCGGTCGACGAGCCCGTCGGCCTGGAGGTCGGCGACGACCTCGGCCATCGACTGCGGCCGCATGTGCTCCGCCGCGGCGAGCCCGCTCGTCGTCTGCGGGCCGCCCCGGTCGAGCCGGCCGAGAACGGACAGCTGCGACGCCGGCCGCGGTGCGTTCTCCGTCCGCAGGCGGCGGATGAGCTGCCCGACGACGGCACGGAGCTCGGTGGCGACGTTCTGCGGCATGTGTACAGGGTACCTGTTCAGGCTACCTGTATACTTTCGTGGTGCGCGAATACAAGTGGATCGCCCTGTCGAACGTGACCCTCGGCGTCCTCCTCGCAACGCTCGACGCGTCGATCGTGCTCATCGCGATGCCGGACATCTTCCGCGGCATCCACCTCGACCCGCTGGTGCCGTCGAACAGCTTCTACCTGCTGTGGATGATCCTCGGCTACATGATCGTCGGCAGCGTGCTGATCGTCAGCCTCGGCCGCCTCGGCGACATCTTCGGACGTGTCCGAACCTACAACCTCGGCTTCGTCGTCTACACGGTCGCGTCGCTGTTCCTGACGGTCGACTGGATGACCGGCAAGGCGGGCGCCGACTACC
>JBOGZQ010000100.1:0-18462 GCA_050697375.1 Gaiellaceae bacterium
CGGCTCGGGTGCGAGTCCGGCGAGCTGGGTCTGGATCTCTTGGCGGCGGGCGAGGTAGTCGCTGCGGTCGAGATCGCCGAGTTCGTACAGGTCGCGAAGGCGGCGCAGCCGCTCCTCGAACGCGGCCCGCTTCCGCGCGGCTTGCTTTGTCTCGGGGCCGTTGCCAGCGGCGAGTCGGTGGAGGATCTCTTCGCGCAGGAACGGCTCGGGCTTGAAGTCGCCGACGAATTCGACGAGTTGTTCTTCGATGAGTGCGGCGCGGGCGGAGGGTTGGTCGCATCCCTGGCTTGCGCGGCGGCCCGAGCAGAAGTAGCGCGCCTCCAGCTTTCGTCCGGTCGCGGTTCCTTGCATGCGTGCCTGGCAGCGGTCGCAGTGTGCGAGGCCGCGCAGCAGGTAGCGGGTCGACGGGCGGCCGGGGTTGAGGGTGCGGGCGCGGGCGCGGCGGAGGTGCTGGACGCGGTCGAAGAGATCCTCGTCGACGATCGGCTGGTGCAGGCCGCGGATCTGCTTGCTGCGATCGCGCCGCGCGGAGACATAACCGCAGTAGGAGGCGTTGCAGAGCATCTCCCGCACCGAGTCGGCACCGAAGAGCCGCCCCTTCGCGGTGCGCTGGCCCTCGCCGTTGAGCCATTCGGCGACCGTGCGGTCGGTGTGACGGCCAGAGGCGTACAGCTCGAACATGCGGCGCACATACGGTGCCCGCTCCGGGTCGGGTTCGGCGATCCCGTCAGCCCCTTTGACGTAGCCCCAAGGGAGGCTGCCGGTCAGGAGCCCTTGACGGGCCTTCTCCTTCAGGCCCATCTTGACCCAGAAGGAGAGCGAGACCGAGTAGTACTCGTCGAAGATCTCGTGCACCCACTCGGTCAGGAAGGCGGCCGGATCGTCCGCGTCGCCGCCTATCGGCTGGGTCACCGAGATCACGTCGATGCCAAGCTCGAGTGCTGACGTGTCCCGGTGGCTGAGCCGGCCCCTGCCGCTCAGCCACCGGCTCAACGAAGCAAGTGTCGCCGCACCCCATGAACCGCTGGCGCCCCGAGGACAACCGATCGGCACGCCCGCAAACGCAGGGGTAGAGCCAAAACACGCCGATCTCGCCTGCGAGCCTGCACTGGCAGGCGTGCGCTTCAACTTCCGGTCAGTTTTTCAGCAGTTTCGGCGCCGCTGACTCTGACGGAATCGCATCTACTGCACCTCTTGACGCGCGGGCACCGTCGATGTCGTCGCTCAGCGGCACCAGTGTCGTTTGGCAAGATCGTCGTCGGCAACGACGCGAATCTGAGTTGTCGGCACCCACAGGTTCCTAACGTGCGTGCGCAAGTTCGATTCTTGCCAGAGCATCATCATCGGAGCAGTCGCCGGTGGAGTTCCTGTGTGGCGGCGCTCGGGGAGGTGCCGAGTTCGTCGCGAAGCAGCGAGCGCAGCTGCTCGAAGACGACGAGGGCTTCGGCGTCGTTGCCCTCGAGGTGGAGCGCCTCCATGAGGTAGCGGTAGCCGCTCTCGCGATACGGCATCCGCTCGATGAGGGTGTTGGCGGAGCGCTTGACCGAGTCGAACTCCGTCCCGCCGAGCGCGAGTCCGGAGGCGGCGACGCACTCGTAGGCGCGGATCGCTGTCTCGTCGAGGCGCCGGCGCCACTCCTCGATCCACGGCCCGTCCTCGCCCGGCAGGAAGCTGCGAAGCGCGGTGTGCAGCGCGACGCGGGCGGGCGCCCATACCTCGGGCCACGCCTCACGGCGGACGGCGGCCTCAGCTCGGTGGATCGCCTCTGCGGCCGCTTCGAGGTCGACGAATGCGCCCTGCGGCAGCACGAGCCGGAGTTCGCCGCGCGCCGCGATCTGCTCGCTGCCAACCGCGCGCCGCAGCTTCGACATGAGCGCGTTCAGCGCCGAGTCGGGCGCGGCTGGCACACCGTCCCCCCAGATCGCATCGACGAGCTCGTCACGCCCGATCGGCCGCATCCGATTGGCCGCGAGATAGACGAAGAGGAGCCTCCCTTGGCGCGAGGGGAACGCGTCCTCGACGCGACGGCCTGCGATCTGCACCACTAGGCGGCCGCACAGTTGCACCCGTGTCTCGTATGCCAATGTTCTTCCAAGCTATTTGAAAGCGGGCAAGCGCACAATCGTTCGCTGACCGACCAGAAGGAGGGAGGATGGCGAAGCTAATCAAGTGCGAGTGCGGCGAGGTGATCCGCTCCGAGAACGACGACGACCTCGTCAGTCGGGTGGACGCGCACGTCGCACGCGACCACCCCTCGCTCGTCGGGCAGCTCAGCCGCGACGACATTCTCGGCATGGCCGAGGAGGCAGACGCGGACGGCGCGTAGCAGCACGCGCCGGAAAATCACCCTAAGAGGAGGACCTCGTGAAAGTAAGACTCGCCCTACTGGGGGCGTGCGTGAGCGTGCTCGCGCTTGCCGCCTTCGCCGCGCTCGGCGCTCGTCCGGCGTCAGCAGCCTCCGTCCTGCGGCTGTCGTTCGACAAGGTCGAAACGGCTCCCGGCATCTGGCACGGGACCGCGACAGGACCGATCTCCGGCCCGATCGTCGTGACACTCGACAGCCTCGACACGACCGGTGCCGTCTGGCACATCGCCGTCGACTGGAGCATCGACGCCGGCAGCGAGTCGTTCACGTCGCATCTCGCCGGCGTGCTCGACCCGTCCACCGGCTCGATCGTCCTGAACGGACAGGTGGGCTCCGGCTACCTGTCCGGTGCGCAGACGCACCTGACCGCAGCGGTCGTCGACCCGGCCGACTTCGAGATCGCCGGCACCCTCCAGATCGCCCCCAACAGCGCTTCCTAAGGAGGAGAAGACCAATGAAGACCATCTGCACCCTTGCAGTCCTCGTCGCGATCCTCGGCGGAAGCGCCGCATCGGCGCACGCCGGCGGACCGGGCCCGCAGGCCCCCGTTCAGAACGGCTGCCTTCCCGGCTACCACCTGATGTCGGTCGCCGACCTCTCCGCCGCCGGTTACGGCGTGCCCGCTCTGCTGGACAACCCCGCCAACGGGGGGAACGGCAACGGCATCGTCTGCGGCAAACGGATCTCGGAAGCAGCAGCCGAGCAACTCTGCGGCGGCGAGCACGGCCCCGACGCAACCTGCCCGGTGCCGATCGTCTACGACTTCGCCGACGACAACGCGTAGTTCGCAACGGGCGGGGCGCGCGTCCACCCGCGCGCCGCGCCCCATCACTCGAGCGTGGTCGAAGCTGAGGAAGTTCTCCGCTTGAACCGAAGTACCTCGCGACTCCGAGGACGTCCGATGAGTTCCGGATCGCCGCGTACACCGCAGGAACAACCAGCACGAGCTGCAAGCCGTCTTCTCGCAGACCGCATGATCAAGCCGTTTTCGCGGCACTCGCCTGCATGCCTGGGCTGGCAGGGGTTCATCGTGGCGATCAGCCACACCCACGTCATCGGATCTCGATGTCACGAGGTGTAAAGCCGGGGCTAGACGCCCGTCGCTCCCGCTATTGACACCGAGGCGCAACAATGCGCCGATGGCCGTCCCGAAGGACGAGCTGGCCGAGGTCGAGCGGTTCTGCGAGGAGCGGACGCCGCCCGACCTCCGCGATCAGATGCGCCTCGAGTGCTCCGTGCGCGGCGCCGCGATTACGATCGTCGAGCGGCGCGCGCTGTGGAATCCGGGGCTCGGCTCGGACTGGACGACATCGCACGTCGCACAACTCCGACATGACGGCGCGGAGGGAATCTGGTCGCTCCACTCGCGCGGGAGCGACGACCGCTGGCATCCCTACGACCGCATCAAGCCAGGCCGCAGCGTGACGCGCTTGCTCGCCGAGATCGACACCGACCCGACCGGGATCTTCTGGGGCTGACGCCAGCCGGCTAGCGCGCGTAGATCGCCGGACGGTAGCGCGGTTCGGGAATAGGCTTCCCGGCCTCGCGAGCGGCGGCCAACCACACGTCCTTCGCCTTCTCGACCTCCGCCAGCGCCTCCTCGGCGGTCGCGCCGAACGCCGAGCATGCCTCCAGGTCGGGGATGTCGGCGATATAGCCGCCGTCCTCGTCGCTGTAGAAGACGTTGATGTGGTAGTCGCTCAGCGCTTGCCCTCCATGCGCAAAGCGTACCGCTCGACCAGGCGGAGGAACTGGCGCGCCTGGTACGGCTTGGCCTGACCGCGTACGTCTTGGAGGTTCACGAGCTCGCGGACGTCCGGATGGACAAAGACGTGGTGGCTTCCGCTCGTGCGCGCCAGTTCGAACCCGAACGCCTCGACGAGTCGGCGCATGTCCGCGAACGCAACGTTCGCAACGTCGCCTCGGGCGAGCCGTGCAAGGAGCCGCCTCGGGTCCATCGCGCAACGCTACCGGCCCGGAGACGGCGCGATCAGTCCCGAATCTCGATGGGTGCCTAACGAGGGGCTGGGTCCCGTCGCTCCCGCTCTTTCCACCTCGCGCAACGATGTCCCCTTTCGCCTCAGTCTGCGGGCGAAGCGACGGCTATCGCGAGTTCCGATGCGGCACGGATCATCCGCTCGTCGTATGTGACGAGAACGCCGAGATCGCTGCCGAGCGCGAGCGCGGACGCAAGGTGGATCGCGTCGAGCGAACGGATGTCGATGTCGATGTCCGCGGCCACATCGAGCAGCATGCGGTCAACCGGGATCAGGTCGACTCCGGCCAGCTCGGCGCGCGCGCGTTGGACGGCCTCCAGGCCGTGCGGTCGAACTGCGCGCACGGCTTCGGTCCGCAGCAGTTCGGATGAAGCGCGACGGGGCCAGTCCGGCAGCCACGACGCGAGCCGCCCCGATTGGGGCTCCCGGACGATCGTCTTGACGAACGCCGACGTGTCGAGGTAGGCGATGCTCAACGCTCGTCTTGACGCAGGCCGGCGAGGATCTCGGACGGCAGCGGGACACCCGGCTTCGACGGCAGGGGCGGCCCGAAGTCGAGGATGTCCGTCGTGGCCTCTGTGATTCGGCCCTCCGCCCGCAGCCTCTCGATCCCCTCGAGCGGGGCGGGTGGCAGAAGCCGCGCCACCGGGCGACCGCGGTCGGTGACCTCGAAGCTCTCGCCGGATGCCGCGCGCCGCACCCAGCGGCTCGCGTGCTGGCGCAGTTCGCGGATCCCGATCCGTTCCATGTGCTACACGGTAGCACATAGCGGCTGCGAAGGCTATCAGGCGTGTTTCTGCGGGTGAAGTGGAAGCCAGGGCTCGTGCCAGGCACTGTGGCCGGCGACGAGGGCGTTGGCGGCCTCCGGTCCCCAGGTTCCAGGCGCGTATGGGTGCACTGGGGGCGGTTGTTCGAGGAGGGGCTGCATGACGCGCCAGGTTTCCTCGACGCCGTCCTGGCGGGTGAAGTGGCTGCTGTCGCCGACAATCGCGGCGTGCAGCAGGACTTCGTATGGCGTTGGTGCTTCGCCGCCTTCTTGGGCGAACTCCATGTCGAGCTCGATCGGTGCCGGCCCGGGGCGGTCGGCGCGGTGGGCGTCGACGACGATTCTGACCCCGGTCGAGGGGTCGAGCTTGACGACGAGCTGGTTCGGCTCCGGCCGGCGCCACGGCGAACCAAGGTCGATTCGTGGCGGCTGCTTGAAGACGAGCCGGAGCTCGGTCTGGGTGACCGGGAGTCGCTTGCCCGCGCGGATGAAGAACGGGACGCCCGACCAGCGCCAGTTCTCGATCTCGAGTCGGACTGCCGCGTACGTCTCGGTCGTGGAGCCGGGCGCGACCCCGGCGATGTCTTGATAGCCGTCGTACTGGCCGCGGACGTAGTGATCGGGGTCGGCATCGCCGATAGCGTGGAAGAGCGCGACGTGCGCGTCCTTCACCGTCTTCGCGTCGCTGCGAGAGGGCGCCTCCATCGCGGCGGCAGCAACGAGCTGCATCAGGTGGTTGACGACGACGTCGCGCAGCGCGCCGACCGGGTCGTAGAAGTGACCGCGATCCTCGACGCCGAAGCTCTCAGCCATCGTGATCTGCACCGCGGCGAGATAGTTTCGGTTCCAGACCGGTTCGAGCATGGCGTTCTGGAAACGCAGGTGGAGGATCTCGTCGAGACCCATCTTCCCCAGGTAGTGGTCGATCCGGTAGAGCTGCGACTCCTCGACGTACTCGTGCAGCTCCGCAGCCAGCGCCCGCGCCGAGGCAAGGTCATGCCCGAACGGCTTCTCGACGAGAATCCGAGCCGTGTGCGTCAGACCCGCCTTGCTCAGCCCCGCCACGACCGTCGCAAACAGCGACGGCGGCGTCTCCAGGTAGAAGACCGGCAACGACGCCGCGGCGATCGCCTTTCCAACCGCCTCATAGGTCGCCGCAGCGCCGAAATCGCCACGGACGTAGCTCATGCGGTCGGCGAGACGCTCGAAAACGGCAGCGTCGAGCTGCTCGCCGGCCGCCTCGATCGCCGCCCGCGCGTGCTCGCGCAGCTCGTCCACGGTCCAGTCGTCGATCGCCACACCCACGATCGGACACGAGAGAAGTCCGCGGCGCTCGAGCCGATAGAGCGACCTGAACGTCATCACCTTCGCCAGGTCGCCGCTGATCCCGAACACGACGAGCACGTCGGCGTTCTGCTCCGGCGCCACGCTACTGACCACACCCGAGCCTAACCCAGGCGATCGCAACGCCGCAGACACTCGGGTCTCGCGCCGCCCGGCGCGGTCAGCCGACGGCGGATCCGATCTCCTCTGCCGACGGGAAGCTCGTCTGTGTCCCGCGTCGAGCGACGCTCATCGCCGCGACGGCGTTCGCCCGGGCGGCTGCCTTGGCGAGCGACGCCCCACCCGCCAACGCGTATGCGAGCGTGCCCGCGAACGCATCGCCGGCACCCGTCGTGTCGACCACCTCCACTCGTGTCGCCGGCACCATGACCTCGCCCCCGTCGGCGGCGACGACGCAGCCGCGTGCGCCGAGCGTGACCACCGACGCATGCGACCCCAGGCGGCGGAGCGCACGGGCGGCCTCGAGCTCCGCACCCGGTTCGATCGCATGGCCGAGCAGCGTGCCGGCCTCCGACTCGTTGACGCACAGAACATCGACGCCAGCGAGCGCACCGGTCGGAAGCGCAGCGGCGGGGGCGGCGTTCAGGACGGTGGCGGTCGATGCATCGGCGGCGGCGCGCAGAGCGGCGAGAGTGACCTCGACCGGGATCTCGAGCTGACAGAGGAGGACGTCCGCCGCAGCGATCGCGCCGCGGGCGGCGTCGACGTCGGCGGTCGTCATCCGGGCGTTGGCGCCGGTGACGATGACGATCGCGTTCTCGCCGCCCGGCTCGACCGCGATCGGCGCCACCCCCGAGGTCGCGTCCGGGTCGACGGCGACGTGCGTCACGTCCACACCCGTGCGACGGAAGTTCTCGAGCATGCCGTCTCCGAAGGTGTCGCGGCCGACACGCGTCACCATCGCGACGCGTGCGCCCAGCCTCGCCGCCATCACCGCCTGGTTCGCGCCCTTGCCGCCGTACCCGATCCGGAAGTCGGTTCCGTGCAGCGTCTCGCCCGGAAGCGGCAGCCGAGGCACGTAGCTGATCAGGTCGATCAAGGCGGCCCCGACGACGCAGATGGCTGGTTGAGAGGTCACGCGGCAGGTCGATTGACGAAACGTTTAAGAAGGGGTTACGTTACCGACCGGTGTCCGATGCGACGAGGGGATCCGCGGAAGTTGCCCGGGAGCCGGCGACGAGAGTGACCCTTTCCGACGTGGCGAAGCGCGCGGGCGTCTCGATCGCCACGGTCTCCTACGTCATGAACGACCGCGGCGGCGTCGGTGAGCGGACCCGGGCGAACGTGCTTCGAATCGCCGACGAGCTCGGCTTCCGGCTCAACCGCGTTGCGAGCGGTCTACGGACCGGGCGAACCCACGTGCTCGGCCTCGTCCTGGCCGACATCACCAACCCGTTCTATCCCGAGATCGCGGGCGGGGTGATCGCCGCCGCCGCCGAGGCCGGCTTCCAGGTCTTCCTGAGTCACGGCGGAACCAACGGCGGTCTCGACGGCGAGGTGGTGCAAGCCCTGTGCGACCACCAGTGCGGTGCGCTGATCTTCACGTCGCTCGTCGTGTCGGACGGCCCGCTCCTCTCCGACGTCGTGCCGCCCGACGTGCCGATCGTGCAGATCGTCCGGCGCATACCCGGCATCCGCGCCGACTTCGTCGGCATCGACGATCGCGCCGGAGCGCGCGAAGCCGCGCAGCACCTCATCGATCTCGGCCACCGCGACGTCGCCATCCTCGCCGGGCCTTCGGCGTCCTCCGCCAGCTCGGAGCGCATGGCCGGCTTCCGCGAGGCCCTCGACGAAACAGGGATAGAGCTTTTGCCGGACTCGGTGCTCGAATGCAGCCTCACCGTCGACGCCGGCTACCGAGCGGCGCGGCAGCTGCTCGAGTCGCGCCGGCGACCGCCCGGCGCGGTGGTCTGCGGCAACGACCTCATCGCGCTCGGCGCCGTCGACGCCTTCCTCGCGCACGGGCTCTCGGTTCCGGACGACGTCTCCATCGCAGGTTACGACGACATCTGGTTCGCGTCGTCACGCCTCGTGCAGCTGACGACGGTCCGGCAGCCGCGACACGAGATGGGGCGCGCCGCGGTGGCGCTCGCGCTGGAGCGGCTCGCCGACCCGAACCTCCTTCCGCGTGAGGTGATCATGAAGCACGAGCTCGTCGTGCGGCGCACGACGAGTTCGCCGCGCACGGAGGCCGCCGCATGAGCGTCAACGGCACGCTCACCGCCCGAGCGCTCGGCATCTCGCGGTCACGCCGTCGATCCGGAGGAGGGATCCGCAACGGCCGGCTGGCCATGCTGTACATGTCCCCCGCGCTGCTCGTCTTCCTCGTGTTCACGATCGGGCCGGCGTTCTTCGTCCTCTACATCAGCTTCTTCGACTGGAACCTGCTCAACTCGTCCCAGTCGCACTTCGTCGGGGTAGGCAACTACTCGTCGCTCCTGCACTCGAGCGATTTCTGGAACTCCATCGTCACGTCCGCCTACTTCGTCGGCGCGACGGTCGCCGGCAGCACGGTCCTGGGGCTGGGGATCGCGCTCCTGCTCAGCACGCGCGGGATCGTCCGGCGCATCGTGCGCCTCGCGGTCCTCACGCCGTACTTCACGCCGCTCGTCGCCACGTCGATCGTGTGGGTCTGGATCTTCAATCCGCAGTTCGGCCTCGTCGACAGCCTCCTCAAGCTCCTCCACCTTCCCGAGGTGGGCTGGCTCCAGTCGACGACGTGGGCGATGCCGGCGCTCATCGTCTACACGCTCTGGCACGACCTCGGGTTCACCGTGATCATCTTCCTCGCAGGTCTCGCCACCGTCTCGGGTGAGCTGCGCGAGGCGGCGCGCGTCGACGGCGCGAGCTACTGGCACGAGGTGCGGGACGTCGTGCTCCCCGCACTCCTGAACACGACGCTCTTCGTCATCGTCATCACGACGATCGACTCCCTGCAGGCATTCACCCAGATCTACACCATGACCGGAGGAGGGCCGCTCAGCGCGACCACGACGACCGGCTACCTCCTCTACGAGCAGAGCTTCGTCTTCTTCAAAACGGGATTCGGCGCGGCGATCGCCGTCGTCCTGTTCGTCGTCATCGCCTTATTCACCCTTATCCAGCTGCGCCTGTCGCGGCGCGCAGCGTGACGAGTCCATCACCTCTGGAGGGAGGAAACATGCAACGCCACAGACGGTTCATCGCGATCGCCGTCGTGCTCGCGGCGATCGCATCGCTACTGGCTGCGTCCGCAGCAAGAGCCGGCCACCGTTCGTCAGTGACGATCTCATTCATGGAGGCCATGTCGTCGGGCACGCAGTTGCCGACGCTCAACGACCTGACGAAGAACTTCGAGTCCACCCATCCCGGCATCACCGTCAACCTCATCGCGGAGCCGAACTACGGCGTCCTGCAGCAGAAGGAAGAGGCGGCCGTCGCAGCGGGGAATCCGCCCACGATCGGCCAGGCGTACGAGAACTGGGCAGCGGCGTTCGCCGATTCGAAGGCGATCATCCCGCTGACCAGCTATGTCAGCAACAAGAAGACGGGGGTGACGCCGGCGGCGCAGAAGCAGTTCTGGACTGGTGTCTGGAAGGATCTCTATCTGCCGGACGGCAAGATCTGGATGTGGCCGTTCAACAAGAGCGACTATGTCGTCTTCTACAACGCCGACCGGCTCAAGGCGGCCGGCCTAGCGGTGCCGAAGACGTGGGTCCAGTACGCCGCGGACGAGAAGAAGCTGACGACCAGCGGTGACTGGGGCGAGAGCCTCGACACCGGCACGTTGTCCGCAGCAGCCAACGGCACCTTCGAGTACCTGTCGATCGTGCGCGCCTTCGGCGGCACGTGGATCAAGAACGGGAAGCCGAACCTCGACTCGAAGGCCGCGGTCAAGGCGCTCGAGTTCCTCGACGCGCTCAAGATCAACGGCGCGGTCCAGATCGGCACGAACTATCCCGAGCAGACCGCGCTCGGTGCGGCACGGAGCGAGTTCGCGATCTCGTCGATCGCCGGCTACCCGTACATGCTCGCCGAGGTCGGCGGCAAGTTCAACATGCAGGTCATGGCGATGCCGTCGGGGCCCAACGGCCAGGGTAACGCGATGGCAGGGACGAACATCGTCATCTTCTCGAAGGCGTCGGCCGCCCAACGCGCCGCCGCGTGGGAGTTCATGAAGTACCTGAGCAGCCCGCACGCGACCGCGTACTGGGCCATGAAGACCGGCTACCTGCCGGTGACGAAGTCGGCGCTCGTGTACATGAAGAGCTACATCGCGTCGCACCCGTACCAGCAGATCGCCGCTGAGGCGCTGCAGACCGCGGGCGGCAGCCCGCCGTACGCGTGGTGGACGCAAGCCGAAGGCTACGTGTCCGAGGCGATGCAGGCCGTGCTCGACAACGGCGCCAAGCCTGCCGCGGCGCTCGCGACCGCGCAGCAGAAGGCGATGGCGGCGGCGAGCTCGTGACCCACCGGGTGAGATCGGCCCTGTGGCGGAAGCGGTCTCGCCGCTTCCGCTCAGGGCTGCTCGCCCTTCTCGTCGGCGTCGTCTTCGCGTTCCCGTTCTACTGGGTCGTGGACACGTCGCTGAACTCGAGCAACCGTGTGTACCAGTTCCCGCCGAACTTCCTGCCCGGCGGCGTCTTCGACAACTACGCGCACGCCTGGCACGAGGCGACGTGGGTCCGCTACTTCCTCAACACGGTGCTGATCGCAGGCAGCACGGTCGCCCTCGTCCTCCTGACCTCGCTTCTCGCCGGCTTCGCTCTCGGCGTCATGCGCTTCCGCGGCCGCGAGATCTGCTTCTTCCTCATTCTCAGCATCCTCATGATCCCGAAGGTCGTCTTGCTCATCCCGGACTACATCGTCCTCAAGCAGCTGCACTGGCTCGACACGTACTGGGCGCAGATCATCCCCTGGGGCGCATCGGTGTTCGGCATCTTCCTGCTGCGGCAGTTCTTCAGCGCGCTCCCATCGGAGCTGATCGAGGCTGCAGAGCTCGACGGAGCGTCGCAGCTGCAGTTCCTGCGCACGATCGCCGCACCGCTCGCTCGACCGGCTCTCATCACGATCGGGCTCTACATCTTCATCGGCTCGTGGAACAGCTTCCTCTGGCCCTTCATCATGACGAGCAGCCCGTCGGTCCAGCCGATCGAGGTCGGGCTGTCGACGTTCTTCGGGACGAACGGAACCGACTGGCCGGGGCTATCCGCCGCAGTCGTGTTCACGACGCTGCCGATCATGATCGTGTTCATGCTCTCGCAGCGCCGGCTCGTCGCCGGCGCGAGCGCGACGACCGGAGCGATGAAGGGATGAGGTCGGTCGTCGTCTGGGATCTCGACGGAACCCTCTACCGGAGCACGGAGGCGTGCCGTCATTACGCGCGAGGCATCGCCGACGAGCTCGCCGAGGAACGCCGCGACGCGTACCTTGCGGCGCTCGACGGCTATCTCGCGGGCGAGGGCGGCGTCGAGGCGTCGGACGGCTGGGAGGCGGCGGTCGTGCTCGCCGACGGCCCACGCGGTGCGTCGCGCATGTATGCGGATGCCTTCGCGAGGACACGCGCCTTCATGCTCACCGACGAATGCGGGCTCGAAGTGCCCGAAGGCCTGCCCGAGATGTTGGAGCGGAGCGCCGGAAGCGCGCGGCAGGTCCTCATGTCGAACACGCCGGCGTTCGGCGTGATGCCGCTCCTCGAGCGGCTCGGACTGCACCGGCTGTTCGACGAGATCGTGTGCCAGGCGGAGAAGCCGGAGCGCTTCTCGGCGCGGCTGGCTGCGCTCGCCCGCATCGACGGTCTCCCACACAGCGCGGTGATGAGCGTCGGCGATCACTTCGTCAACGACATCGCCCCTGCGATCGAGCTGGGATGCGCGACCGCGTACGTCGATCCGTTCCGCGTCGGACCCGCCGGACGCGCGAGCTTCGAGGCACCGCGGATCGAGGACCTCCTGCCCGAGCTCGAAGCGTGGATGTCGGGAAAGCCGCTCGCGGCGGTCGAGTCGTGAGCGCGCGGCTTCGCTTCTACGGCGGCGTCGGCGTCATCGGCTCGACGAAGGTCGTCGTCGAGCAGGACGGCTGGCGCGTCGTGCTCGACATGGGGCTCGACATCCCCGGTCGCGAAGGTCTCGTCCGCAGCCCGCTGCAACCGACGCCGGGGTCCGAGCTGCGCACACGCCTCCGTCTCGGCGAGGCCCCCGCGATCGACGGGCTCTACCGGCCCGAAGCGGTCGCCGGAACGGGAGTTGCAGGCGCAACGGGCGACGACTGCACCGCGGTCTTCGTCAGCCACTGCCACATCGACCACGTCGGCCTGCTCGGCTGGGTCGACCCCTCGATGCCGATCCGCGCCGCGGAGGAGACGGTGCGCATGCTCGGTGCGCTCGAGGCCGCCGGGCAGGGCCTCGAGGGTGGCCCCGCCATGGTCGAGCCGATGCCCGAGGGCGAGCCCGTGGCCGTCGGTCCGCTCGTCGTCGAGCGGTACGCCGTCGACCACGATGTCCCCGGCGCGTCCGGCTTCCTCGTCCACACCGACGCAGGCGTCGTCGCCTACAGCGGCGACCTGAGGCTCCACGGGCGGCATCCCGAGCTGACGGAGCGCTTTGCGGAACGCGCGCGCGGAGCGCATGCGCTCGTGATGGAGGGGACGACGCTCACGGGAGATCCGCGCATTGTCCTGCGCCCGGAGGGTGAGGTCGACGCCGCATTCGACGACGCACTCGCGCGGACGCCGGGCCTCGTGCTGCTCACGCTGTATCCGCGTGACGTCGAGCGAGTGGAGTCGTTCACGGCGCTCGCCCGGAGTCGCGGCCGGACGATCCTCTGGCCGCCGGCGATCGCTTCGTTCCTCCGCGCATGGGGCATGCCCGGCGTGGAGGAGCTCGACGCAACGACCGCCGAGGCGGTCCGCCGCGATCCATCCCGCTTCGTCGTCCAGATCGCTCCCGAGAGGCTCGACATGCTGCTCGAGCTCCCCGTCGGCGCCGGCTCGATCTTCCTGCATGCCAATGGGGAGCCGCTCGGTCCGTTCCAGGCGGCATGGGAGCTTCTGCAGCAGTGGCTCGCACGGCTCGAGATTCCGTTCGCGTCCATCGGGACGAGCGGCCATGCGACGCCCCATGACCTGCATCGCTTCGTCGCGCTCGCTGCACCTGACGTGCTCTATCCGCTGCACAGCGCCGACCCGCTCCGGCTGCTGCCGCCGCCGGGTACTAGCCGCGTCATCGCCGAGTACGGGCGCTGGTACGACGTCCGCGCGCCGATCCAGTCGGCGCCGAAGCGCGGAACGATCTGCATCGACCTGGACTCGACGTTGTGCGACACGAGCCCTCGTCACCACCTGATTGCGGACCCGCGCGAGGACACGGACTGGGTCGCCTACTCGCTCGCGTGCGAGAACGACATGCCGATCCCCGGGGCGTGCCGTCTCGTCCAGCTGCTCGCCCCGCACTACCGGATCGTCATTGTCAGCTCTCGAGACGAGGCCGCCCGTGATCTGACCGAAGCATGGCTCGCCGCGCAGGGCGTGCCGTACGACGAGCTCATCCTCGGCGGCGGCGACGGCGCGCCGGCAGGCCTCGAGGACTTCAAGGTGCACCACATCGGCGGGCTCGTCGGGCGAGGCGAGCAGGTCGCATTGATAGTCGACGACCTTCCCAGCCTGCCGGTGGCGATGCAGCTGCTCGGCGTCCCAGTCCTGACCGTGCGCCCTCCCTACGCATGACCGCGGCAGCCGGCCACGGGATCGTGCTCAGCGGGGTGACGAAGCGCTTCGGCTCCGTCGTCGCCGTGGACGCCGTGGACCTGACCGTCGACGAAGGAGAGTTCATGGTCCTCGTCGGCCCGTCGGGCTGCGGGAAGACCACGCTCCTGCGGATGATCGCCGGGCTCGAGGACATCACCGAGGGGCACATCGAGATCGGCGGCCGCGACATCACCGACGTCTCGCCGCGCGACCGCGACGTCGCGATGGTGTTCCAGAGCTACGCGCTCTACCCGCACATGACCACGCGCGAGAACCTGGGCTATGGGCTGCGGATGCGCAAGACGCAGAAGAGCGAGACTCGCCGCCGCGTGGACGAGGTCGCGCGCATGCTCGGTCTGCAGGACCTGCTGGACCGGAAGCCGGCCCAGCTTTCGGGCGGGCAGCGACAGCGCGTCGCAATGGGTCGCGCGATCGTGCGCGAGCCGGCGGCCTTTCTCATGGACGAGCCGCTGTCGAACCTCGACGCGAAGCTGCGGGTGGACATGCGCGCGCAGCTCTCCCGCCTGCACGAGCGTCTCGGCGTGACGACCGTCTACGTCACGCACGACCAGATCGAGGCGATGACCCTCGGCCAGCGAGTTGCCGTCATGCGCGACGGGCGCATCCAGCAGGCCGGCGAGCCGCACGTGTTGTACCGCGAGCCGGCGAACCTGTTCGTGGCAGCGTTCATCGGCTCGCCGTCGATGAATCTCGTCGATGCTTCCGTCGACGGCGACACCGTGTCGTTCGCGGGCTTCACCCTCCCACTCGACCCCATGCGGCGGCCGCGCCACGCCGACAGCGGCCGGGTGATCGTCGGCCTCCGGCCGGAGAGCTTCGAGGACGCCGCGTTCGCCGACCCCGGGCTGCCGCAAATCGAGATCAAGGTCGGAGTGCTCGAAGACCTCGGCGCGGACGCCCACGTGATCTTCTCGATCGACGCACCGCGCGTCGACGCCGTCGACCTGCGCGCCGCGCGCGAGAACGACGAGGCCGTGCTCGTCGACGAGGGCGCGCTCTTCAACGCACGCATCGACCCGCGCTCGAGCGCGCAGCGTGGCGGCCGTCTACGGCTCGCGCTCGACCCGCGCGGCTTGCACTTCTTCGACGCCCGAACCGGGGACAGCCTGCTCTAACGCCTATGGGCACCTATCAGGACCGCCCGTGGCTCGGAAGATACGAATCCGGGCTGCCCAGCGACATCTCCTCGAGCTTCTCCAACGCACTCGAGATGTTCAGGGCGGCCGCCAAGTCGGGCGCCGACAGGCCTTTCATCCACTACTTCGGCGCCACGATCACGTTCGGAGTCGCGGATCGTCTCTCCGAGGGACTGGCACGAGGCTTGCACGAGCTCGGCATCCGGCGCGGCGAACGTATCGCCGTCTACGTCCAGAACATCCCGCAGTTCGTCCTGGTGCAGCTCGCGACCTGGAAGCTCGGAGCGATCCTGGTGCCGGTGAATCCGATGCTCAAGGAGCGCGAGCTCGAATTCACCCTGAACGACTCCGGCGCCGCCGTCCTCGTCACGCTCGAGACGCTCCATCGCGACGTCGCCGCCGCCGTTCTCCCCAACACGTCCGTCCGCGTCGTCGTCACCACCTCCGAGCTCGACTTCCTCGACGAGCCGCTTCCCGCGCTGCTGGCGGACGTCCGGCGAAGCCGGCCCTCGGAGACGCACGACCTGCTGGAGCTCGCGCGCGCGCACGACCGACAGATGGTCGAGCCGGTCGATCTACGGCCCGACGACGTCGCGTTCCTTACATACACCTCGGGCACGACGGGACCGCCGAAGGGCGCGATGAACACACACGGCAACGTCGTGTTCACCGCTCAGGCGTACCGCGACTGGGTTCACCTCGGCGAGGGCGACGTCGTGCTCGGAGCCGCTCCGCTGTTCCACATCACCGGGCTGATCGCACACATCGCCGTGGCCACTCTCGTGCCAATGCCGCTCGTGCTCTTCTATCGCTTCGACGTCGACACCCTCGTCGACATGGTCGAGCGCTATCGAGCGACGTTCACCGTTGCGTCGATTACCGCCTTCATCGCGCTCATGAACCATCCCACCGCGCGCGACCGCGATCTCTCGTCCTTCGCGAAGGTGTACAGCGGCGGAGCGCCGATCCCGCCGACCACCGTGGACGCATACGAGAAGCTCTTTGGGACGTACATCCACACCGCCTACGGCCTCACCGAAACCACGTCGCCGTCGCATCTGGTCCCGTTCGGTGATCGCGCCCCTATCGACCCGAGCTCGGGGGCGCTCGCGGTCGGGCTTCCGGTCTTCAACACGATTTCGGCCATCGTCGACGAGGACCACCGAGAGCTCCCGGCCGGTGCCGTCGGCGAGATCACGATCAGCGGACCCCAGGTCGTCCCGGGCTACTGGAAGAAGCCCGACGACACGCGGCAGACGATGCCCGAAGGCGTTCTCCACACGGGTGACGTGGGCTTCATGGACGAGGACGGCTGGTTCTACGTCGTCGACCGGAAGAAGGACCTCATCAACGCCGCCGGCTACAAGGTCTGGCCGCGCGAGGTCGAGGACGCCCTCTACGCACATCCCGCCGTTCGCGAGGCCGCCGTCGTCGGAGTCCCGGACGACTATCGCGGGGAGAGCGTCAAGGCGTTCATCAGCCTCAAGGACGGCCAGAGCGCCGACGAGTCCGAGCTCATCGAGTTCTGCAAGAAGCGGATGGCCGCGTACAAGTATCCGCGCCAGATCGAGATTCTCGACGAGCTCCCGAAGACTCCAACCGGGAAGATCCTCCGGCGCGAGCTCCGTCGTGCGCCGCCCCAAAAACCACGTGGATGAGCGAGGCACCGACTGGCATGTGCGCGGCAGGGTCTGCGACATACTGCCTCCATGCCGGTCGACCCCACGGGCCAAGACCTTGCTCGGATGCTCGACGAGGACGCAGACGGGCCGTTCGTGATGCTCAACCTTCTGAAGTTCCACGACGGCGGCCGCGACGGCTACGAGGCCTACGGACGCCAGGCACGGACGTTCCTCCAGGGATACGGCGCAGAGGTCATCTACGCAGGGGACTGCTCCACCGTGCTCGTCGCCCCGGATACCCACACCTGGGACGCGATCCTGCTCGTCCGATACCCGAGCCGACGCGCCTTCTCGGAGATGGTCGCCGACCCCGACTATCACACCATCACGGGACTGCGTTCGGCTGCACTGGCCGACGCCGTCCTCCAGGCGACGATCCCCTGGTCCTGACCGCACTCCAACGTTTGAGCCAGGTCGTGTCACTTTCCGATCAGGCCGAGCAGTGGGTCTTGAGCGTCGTCGAGCCGGGGAGCCGGATCGTCTCGGTGCGGCCGCTTCCGTTGGGTGGCTGGCATCTCAACCACGCACTCGACGTGCTCGCCCCCGACGGACACAGTCGTCCGCTCGTCCTGCGCCGCTGGGCGCGGCCGGGGTGGCAAGCCGACGATCCCGACTACACCGTCGAACGGGAGCTGCGCATCCTCTCCCTGCTCGAGCAGACACCGATCCCCGCACCGCGGGTCGTCGCCGCCGACCCTGCCGGCATCGGCTGCGACGTGCCGGCGCTTCTACTCACGCGACTCCCCGGCCACCCGCCGGGCCCGGACGACCGCGGCCGCGACGACTTCACGAGCCAGCTCGCCGACACGCTCGCCCAGATCCACGCCATCCCGGTCCCGGCACCGCCGCTGCCCGCCTTGCGCCTCTACTACGACCGCCCCCACGCCACCCTCCCCGACTGGCTACCGCGCACTCAGGTCTGGACGCGCGCGGTCGCCGCCGTCCGCGAGCCGCCCCCGCCCGCCGACGCCGGCCTGCTCCATCGCGACTACCACCCCGAGAACACACTCTGGAGTGGCGGCCGGCTCAGCGGGGTCGTCGACTGGACCCAAGCCTCGACCGGACCAGCCCAGTTCGACCTCGGCCACATGCGCTGGAACCTCGTCGCCGACCACGGACAGCAAGCCGCCGACCGCTTCCTCACCGACTACCGGGCCGCCAGCGGCCGCGATCTCGAGCATCAGCCCTACTGGGACCTCGTCGCCCTCCTCGACCTCCTCCTCTGCAGCGACGAGCCCGGCGACCAACCCGGCGACATCACACCCGCCGACCTCCACGCCTTCGAGCAGTACGCCCAAACGCTGCTCACACACCCTTGGTCCGTCGACCAGGTCTAGATTCGGTGCGCAGCAGCGGCACGACCCGGTCGCACAGGAGGTCGACGCCGTGGCGGGTCGTCAGGCCCTGCGGCGTCCCGAACTCGACACG
>JBOGZQ010000101.1:0-6534 GCA_050697375.1 Gaiellaceae bacterium
TCGCGACGAGACGTAAACCGTCACAGTCAGGCATCAAACGGCATGCGCAATACGCCGCGACAAAGGCGCCCGCCGCTATTGCAAGCCGACGTACACGGCATGGGCGTACGACGCCCGAGCGAGGAAGAAGATCTACAAGAGCTTCGCTCGCGAACGGGATGCCCGGAACTGGCGCGGCGCTATCCGGACGCAGCACGGGCCTCGTGTTCGGACGCTCGGCCTCGACCCCGTTCAACCCGACGACGATCAGCGAGCAGGCGTCGCGCGCCGTGGTCGCGGACGTTCACGTGCGGATGCGTCATCGACCCGGATGCCGAGGACGCGGAAGCCGCGCATCTCTCCTGTTCGGAACACGAGACGTCGCCTACTCAATCCGATTGGACTGCATGAGGCTCGGCACACGTACGCCTCGCTCATGATCGCGGCGGGCGTCAACGCGAAGGCCCTTTCGGTCTACATGGGCCACTCCACCATCACCATCACACTCGACCGGCATGGGCACCTCTTCCCCGGGAACGAGGAGGAAGCGGCTGGACTGCTAGACCGGTACCTTGACGCCGCTGGTGCAATCGCTGGTACAAACCGGGCGGGAAGCGGGCTATAGAGCCAGGTCCTGTCGGTCTCGAAAACCGTTATCCGTCGTTAGGCGGATCGAGGGTTCAATCCCTCCCCATCCGTCGCTTCACCCGGGAGAGGTGTCCGAGTGGTCTAAGGAGCGCGACTGGAAATCGCGTACGTGCCGAAAGGTGCGTCGCGGGTTCAAATCCCGCCCTCTCCGCTTCTAGGTCGCCGTCAGCTTGGTCACCATGCCGAGCTGGCGGTGACCGGGCACGCTGCAGTACAGCGTGTAGACACCCTTCTTCAACGTGACGGTGAGCTTCGCCGACTTGCCGGGAGCGATGTTCGCCGTGTGCTTGCCACCCTGGATCGTCAGGTTGTGCGCGATCTTGCCGGCGTTCTTGACGACGAAGGTGACGGTGCCGTGATGCACCTTGTGCGTCGAGAGCGTGATCTTGTACTCGATCTCCTTCACCTGCACCGTGACGCCGGCCGCCTTCGCGGGCGCGCCCTTCGCCTCGGCCTCGACGCCGAAGACGGCGACGGCGCTGATCATCGCGGCGAACATGAAGATCGAGGCGATGACGAACACGCTGAGACCGTTCTTCCCCGGGAAGTCGGGGCGGCGCCGCGGCGCGAGGAACGACGACGTCAGCGCGAATGCGATGAAGACGAGCGCGACGACGCCGAGGCCGATCTTGTGACCGGTCGTGAGCCCGGCGAGCAGCACGGCCCTATTCCATCACAAGGCGTTCGTCGCGGCGGCGGCGGGCCTCACGCAGGCTCCAGACGAGGGCGGCGAGGAAGGCGACCGGGCTGAGGACGATGAGCGCGTAGAGCGCGGCCGTCCCCTCGAGCCCGAGGAAGCCGACGGCCGAGTGCACCATCCGCCCGAGGCGGCCGCGGTGGTGCGGGACCGGCACGACCGCGGCCTTCGTCTCGAGCACGACCGAGATGCGCGCGCTCGTCCCTGCGGAGATCGTTCCGGTGCGCGCGTGCAGGCGCTGCGTGAGCGAGCGCTTCGCGTTCGCGAGCCGGATCTGGAGGAGGACCCGCTGCGCGTCAGGCAGCGACGGGTTGCGGAGCGCCGCCTCGAGCGCGGCGATCGTCCGGCGGAGCTGCGCGATCTGCGCCGTCTCGGCCTCGAGGTCGTGCTGGAGGTCGGTGACGGAGAGGTTCTGCGACACGAGCGTGCCGAGGCCCTCGAGGCGCGCGATCGCCGTCTTCACGTCGGGAACCGGCACGCGCAGCACGAGCGATGCGGTGTGCGAAGACGAGCTGTACGTGACCGACTGCGCATAGCCGCCGAGCGAAGTGGCGACGCGCGTGGCCGCGGTCGTCGCCGACGGCACGTTCTTCACGCGGACGTCGAGCGACGCCTCGTACTGCTGGAGTCGCGTCGCTGCACCGCCGACGGACGGAATCAGCGCGCGGCCGTGATTCGGCGTCACAGCGTTGAAGGCGCCGGCAGCGCCGGGCGTAGCGCGAACGGTGAGCTGCTTCAACGCCGTCTGCTTCTTCGGCGATCCCGACGAGACGATTCCGTCCACGACCGCGGCGGCGACGGCGATCGCGAGCGCGGCGGCGACCACGAGCACGAGCTTGCGCGAGGGCGTCCGCCGCGGCTCGAGCGCGAGCACGCGCGTGCGCAGCGAGGCGGGCGCGAGCGGCGCGTGCGCGCGCAGCAGGGTGCCGACCGTCATCTCATTCGCGGACATCGCCGATCCTCTCTTCCAGTTTTTTCAGCGCGCGGCTGAGGCGCGTCGAGCAAGCCGTCTGACTGATGCCGAGCACACGCGCCGCGCTGGGGCCGTCGAGCTCGAGCAGCACGCGCAGCGCGACCACCTCGCGCTCCGCGGGCGAAAGCTCGCGCAGCGCCTCCTCCATCGGCCCCGGCAAGTCGTCGCCGAGCTCGCCTACGAGTTCGACCTCGCGCGCGTAGGTGTCCTCGCGCCGGCGCCGTCGCGCCTCGGAGCGGAACCAGTCGATCGCGACGTTGTGCGCGATCCGGCAGAGCCACGTGCGCGGCGAGCTGCGGCGCGGGTCGAAGCGCCGCCACGTACGGAACGCCTTCTCGAACGTCTCGGCGGCAAGATCCTCGGCCGCGGTGCGGTCGCCCGTCAGGTAGACGAGGTAGCCGTACACGGCGTCGAGCTGCTCGGCGACGACGTCGGCGAAGCCCGAGCGGGCGCCGAGCGCCGGCCGGGCGTCGAGCGAGGTCGAAGCCGCGTTCACGCCCCTCTCTACGGCGCGGCGGCGGCCGATCGTCACACGTAGCAGGGTAGATAGCCTCGGAGAAATGCGCCGCCTCGTCCTCCTCTGCGCCGCCCTCGTCTTCGTCGACACGATGCTGTACGCGGCGCTGACGCCCCTGTTGCCGCACTTCGCCCACGAATTCGGGCTGTCGAAGGCACGCGCCGGCGTCCTCGTCGCTTCGTATGCCGTCGGCGCGCTCATCGCCGGCCTCGCCGGCGGGGTCGCCGCCACCCGGCTCGGCGCGAGGCGGGCAGTGCTGATCGGGCTGACCCTCATGTCCGTTGCGAGCGTCGGCTTCGCCTTCGCCGGCGATTTCTGGTCGCTCTTCGCCGCGCGCCTCCTCCAGGGCCTCGCGAGCGGATTCACGTGGGCGGGCGCGTTCGCCTGGCTCCTTGCCGTCGTCCCGCGCGAGCGGCGCGGCGAGATGATGGGGACCGCGATGGGCTCGGCGACGTTCGGCGCGATGTTCGGTCCCGTCGTCGGCGCCGCCGCGGCGCTTGCCGGCCGAGATGTCGTCTTCAGCGTTCTCGCTGCATCGTCGGTCGTCCTCGGTGTGTGGGCGCTGCGTATCGAGTCGGCGCCGGGCCAGCACCCGTCGCTCGCAGCGGTCGGCCGTGCGCTCCGCAATCAGACGTTCGTCACCGGTCTAGGCCTGATGTCGCTCGGCTCGCTCCTTTTCGGGACACTCTCCGTGCTCGGGCCGCTCCACCTCGCGGCCGCCGGCTGGAGCGCGGCGGCCATCGGCGGGGTGTGGCTCGCGGCAGCCGCCTTCGAGACGGTGCAGGCGCCGATCACCGGCCGGCTGAGCGACCGCGACAGCGCGCTGCGGCCGACGCGCGTCGCGCTCGTCGTTGCCGCCGCCATCTCGCTCGCCCTTGCAACGGGCGCGCGGCCACTCGTCTACGTGCCGCTCATCGTCGTCGCGGCGATCTTCTACGCGGTCTTCCTGACGACGTCGTTCGCGCTGCTCGCCGACGGCGCGGAGGAGGCCGGCCTCGCGCAGGGCATGAGCTTCGGGCTCATGAACGTCGCGTGGGCCGGCGGCGCGGTCACCGGTCCGGCAGCGGGCGGCGCGATCGCGTCCGCGACCGGCGACTGGATCCCCTTCGTGCTCGCATCGGTGGTCTGCGTCGGCGTCCTCGGAGCACTACGCGGACGCGAGAGCGAGCGCCGCGTCGCAGTCAAGGCGTCGCTTGCGACGCCGACCAAAGGCCCTGCCGCCGGGGCCGATAAGCTTGGCGTCCCGGGCGCGTAGCTCAGCGGGAGAGCACTCGCTTCACACGCGAGGGGTCGCTGGTTCGATCCCAGCCGCGCCCATCGGAAACCGCCTGCAAATTAGCTAGTTTTCAGTTCTGGCAATTTGCAGTTTCTCGCACTCGCTAAGGCGTGCGAGATCCGTGCGAGATTTGGCGGTGGCAGGGCCGGAATCGCCGCGGATTTGGCTTGGCTAAGCCGTTTCGCCGTGCAGATCCGAGACTCGAATGGGCCCTGCGAAGGTGGCGCGGGGTTATTCGAATCCCCGAAGAATGGGACATTACAGTTGATCTGTTAGGATCGGTCGAGCTAACGAAGTTTCTGTAATGACTGCGAGCCCCGGCAAGAATCCGTACCGCCCTGGCGTCGGTGTTCGGCCCCTTTACCTGGCCGGCCGCGAGGCGCCGCAGCGACGGTTTGCTGCCATGCTGCGCGCCGCGCCGGAACAGCCCGCGAGCATGCGCGTGACCGGCCTGCGCGGCGTCGGGAAGACGGTGCTGCTCGAGGTGTTCGCCGAGCAGGCAAGCCTGATGGAGTGGGAGCCGGCCTTCCTGGAGCTGCAGCCTGCCCACAACACCGACGAGGCGCTTCGTGCGGTGCTCGGATCGCTCCTTGACCAGGCGCGGCAGCGGCTCTCACGGTTGGCCCGCCTGCGTGCGGTCGCAGGGACCGCTCTCCGCTCGGCCAAGCTCTCCTTCACCTGGGAGGACCTCGCGCTCTCGGTCGCCTTCGGCTCCGACCGCGAGGAAGAACTCGCGCAAGAGCTCTACGAGACGGTCGAGCTGGCGTTCGCGCGTGGACGGGCCGGCCTTGTGCTGCTGTTGGACGAGGCGCAGCTCATCCGCGATGAACGCGACCGCCATGGCGAGCATCCCCTCTCATTGCTGATCGCGCCGGTCGTCGCCCTTCAACGGCGCGAGCTGCCGCTCGCACTGGTCGTCTGCGGGCTGCCGACCCTGACCGGCAACCTGCAAAAGGCGCGCTCATACAGCGAGCGCCTCTTCCGCGGAGAGGAGATCGACTCGCTCGCGCCTGTCGAGGCTGCAGAAGCGTTCACGCGCCCGCTCGCGGAGACCAGCCGCACAACCTCACCCGGCGTCGCCGAGGCCGTTGTCGAAGAGGTCGAGGGCTATCCCTATTTTCTCCAGCTGTTCGGTTCCGAGCTCTGGGATGCGTCCGACCTCGCCAGCGTCGACCGCTTCACGCCCGAACTGCTCAATGCAACCCGGCCCGACATCTATGCGCGCCTCGACCGCGACTTTTACGAACCGCGTGTCGCCACCCTCACCCCCGCAGAACAAGACCTGCTGACAGCCTCCGCCGCTTGCCCCTACCCTCCGCTCCGCGCCGCCGACCTCAACCACACTTCCGACAAGACTCCCGGAAACATCAACGTCCTCCTCGGTCGACTCGTCGATGCGGGTGCCCTCTACCGCATTCGCAAAGGCGAATACGCATACACAGCACCCAAGTTCCGCGAATACCTCGCTCGACAAGCCGCCCGCTAAGACACGCCGCCTAGCCCTTGACCAACGCGCCCACGATGTGCGAGAGTCAGCCCGTCGAAGCCCGTGGATCGCGAAAGCGGTTCGCGGGCTTCGGCATTTACCGCACGCTCTCGTCAAACAACCTTCCTGCGAGCGGGCCAACGTATGCTCGTGACCGGGGTCTGCGGCGTGGTTGAGATCGACATCTCCGGCCAGACAGTGAGCGCCACAACCGGAGCGGTTGCGCGCCTCCGTGACCTCGCCGCCGCCGAGGCCGGCCGGTCCAACTCCGCACGCGACCTCTCCCTCGTCCTCGACCGGGCACTCCGAACCGGAGCAAAGGTGTCCCTCCAACGCGGAGAAGCACGTGCCCTCTTGAAACTCCTTCGAAATCCTGACGACGAGGAACTCACATCCCTCGCTCAGGCCGTCCAAGCAGCGGCAGCACACCGCCTCCGCTGAGGGAGCCTCGATGGTAAGGAGGGGGTCGACGGTTCGAGTCCGTCAGAGGGCTCTGCAAAATCCCCGCACCTGGGGCTTTCTCGTTCAGACCGACTTGCGGGTTCAGCCGAGTGCTGAGTGTATGGAGCCGATTATGGAGCTTTCGCGTTGAAAACTCCTTCCGTCCGGACGGCGACGACACGACGATGCACGCCTTAGCCAGTCCTACAGAGCTATCGTCGTCCCCTAATGCACGCGCGCAAGTCCGACCCTGCACCCCTGCTCGCACGGCTTCATGTTGGCGATCGTCTCCCGTGGCAGCTCGACCGGCGCGGCGAGCCACAATGGGTAACCGTGATCGAGGTAGTGAGTGACGTGAGCTACATGGTCCGATATCCCGACGGAACAACCCAGTTGTTAGTCGACTCCGAGTAGTCGTCCTCAAGCGCTCAGAGTTCACACACAACGCTCGGTGCTTCAGAGTGGTGTTTTGGCTGGAGCTAGGCGGGCTCGAACCGCCGACCTCCTGGGTGCGATC
>JBOGZQ010000102.1:0-2885 GCA_050697375.1 Gaiellaceae bacterium
TCAGTCCAGTTTCTTGACGTTGTCGAATCCGACCTCGACCGGCACCTGCCGCTCGAAGATGTTCACCATCACCTGCAGCTTCTGGCCGTCCGCGTTGACGTCGGTGATCTCGCCGTCGAAGTCTGCCAGCGGGCCGGAGGTGATCTTCACCGACTCGCCGAGCTGGAACTCGACCTGCGCCCGCGTCGCGACGCCCATGCCGGCGCCCGTGTGCAGGATCCGGTCGACCTCGGGCTGCGAGAGCGGCACCGGCTTCGAGCCGGCGCCGACGAAGCCGGTCACGCCGGGGGTGTTCTTGACCACCGTCCAGGCGTCGTCGTCGAGATCCATGTTCACGAGCACGTAGCCGGGAAGGACGCGCTTCTCGGTCTGCACCTTCTGCCCGTCCTTCGTCTCGATCACTTGCTCGGTGGGGACGACGACGCGGCGGAACCGGGGGCGCTGCCCCATCGACTCGATGCGGTGCTCGAGATTGGCTTTCACCTTGTTCTCGTGCCCGGAATAGGTGTTGATCACGTACCAGCGGAACATCAGAGTCTCCCTATCGCAGCAGCACGTGGTGGACGACGTACTTCCAGAGCTCGTCGTTCAGCCACAGGTAGAAGCCGACGATGAGACAGGCGACGAGGACGACCGCCGTGCCGCTGACGAGCGCATGCTGGTTCGGCCACTCGACCTTCTTGAGCTCTGCCCAGGCCTCCTGGACGAAGTGCACCGGCCCCGATCCCGGGACGTGCCGCTCCTCCGAGGGCGCGCCCTGAGAGCGACGCGGCTCGTCGCCGCCGTTGGCGGTCGGGCGCGCAGGCGGACGGACGGGCGGTCCACCCGCGGCCAGCAGGGGCTGCGACTGCGTCCGGCGCGCTCGGCGCTGCTGACGGGTCTGCCTGGCCAACGCTACGCGTCCTGGTCACGTGAAGAGGTGAGTAGAACCAAGGGACACATACTGTTCCGCGCTAGCGCGTCTCCCGGTGGATCGTGTGGCACCCGCACCAGCGGCAGTACTTCTTGAACTCGACCCGATCGGGCGAATTCCGCTTGGACTTCTCCGATTGATAGTTCCGCCGCTTGCACTCGGTGCACGCGAGGGTTATCGCGACTCGTACTCCAGTGGCCATTTTCGTCTTTACCTCGAAGGTGAACGCGTGTCGAATAGCGCCGGGTGGGCTCGAACCACCGACCTCTGCATTATGAGTGCAGCGCTCTAACCAGCTGAGCTACGGCGCCCCGCGCGCCGCCCGAGTGTAGCGGAACTCCGCCCATTCTCCTGCCCGGCCCACCCTAGTCGAGGAGCGCGCGCAGGATTCGTTCGTAGTGCGCGCGCCAACCGGTATGACCTGCGTCCGGGAACATCTCCAGAGAGGCGACAACGAGCTCGGCTGCCATGCGCTCGACGGATATCGGCGGTGATGCGCGGTCGAGCTCGCCGTACCAGATCCGTGCGGGGGTCTTGATATCCGAGAGCTCGAACCCCCACGGCTGAACCAGCGCCCAACCCTCGTCGAACCAGCCCTGCGGGCCTTGCCGGAGCGCCTCTCGCATCGACTCGGCCATGCGCGCCCGCATCTCCGGCGTCCTCATGACCTCGCGGTCCACCTCAGTTGCGTCTTCGAGCGTCGCGTCGATCGCCGCATCGAGGTCGGTCTCGATCTGCGCGGCGAACGAGGCGACGAACTCCTCGTAACTCTCCCGCCCCTCTTCGAGGGCGCGGCGACGTGCTTCGCGGTTGACCGAGAGCAGGTTGTCCACATCCTCCAGCTCTGCCGGCACAGCGGAGTTGATCAGCCCGAGCTCCGTGACTCGGCCGGGCGCTCGGAAGCCAATCGCCAGCGCCGGCGCGCCGCCGCCGCTGATACCGGCAACGGCGAAGCGGTCCCAGCCGACCGCATCGGCGACGGCAAGGGCGTCATCGCCGACCGAGAGGACCGTCACGTCCCGATGAGGGCTCGACCGGCCGTACCCGGGACGGTCGAACGTCACCACGTGCGCGTTCACGCGTTCGTACACGTCCTGATGCGCGGACGCCTGTAGCCGCGAGCCCGGGGTGCCCTGGAGCCACATCAGCGGCCGCCCGCCGGGAACTCCCCAGCTCGCCCACGCGACCATGCGGCCGTCGGGCCGCTCGACAGACCCTTCGGCGAGCATCGGACCTGCATCCTCTCATCCGGCTAGCGTCACCGCATTCGCGTCTACGTCACCGGCGGCGGGCTCGGCTTCATCGGCGGGCACGTCGTCCGCGTCCTCCGCGAGCGGGGAGCGGAGGTTGCGGACGAGTACGTCGACGTCCTCGACGCGGGCGGGCTCGAGCGGGCGATGCGCGGCTGCGACGCCCTCGTCCACGTCGCCGCCCTCTACAGCTACGACCGCCGCGACGAAGCCGCCCTCGCGCGCGTGAACATAGAAGGGACGAGAACCGTGCTCGCGGCCGCGGCCCGCGCCGGCATCCGCCGGATCGTCCACACGAGCACCGCCGGGACGTGCGGCCCCGTCCGCGGCCGGCCTGCGACGGAGGAGGACGGGCCGCCGGACTGGGAGCTCGCCGTGCCGTACAAGCGGACGAAGCTCGAGGCGGAGCGGCTCGCGCTCGCCGCCGGCGCGGTCGTCGTCAACCCGACGACGCCCATCGGCGAGGGCGACACGCGGCCGACGCCGACGGGCGCGATGATCCGCGGGGTCGCGACCGGCCGCTTCCGCGGCTACATCCCGACGACCGGGCTGAACGTCGTCGACGTGCGCGACGTCGCCCTCGGCCACGCACGCGCGCTCGAGCGCGGCCGCCCGGGCGAGCGCTACCTCCTCGGCGGCGAGGACGTCAGGCTCGGCCACTTCTTCGCCGCGGTCGCCGCCGCGGCCGGCCGGCCGCGCCCGCGGGTGCGGGTCCCCTACGC
>JBOGZQ010000103.1:0-2683 GCA_050697375.1 Gaiellaceae bacterium
GTCGCGCACGTCGACCACGGGAAGACGACGCTCGTCGACGCCATGCTCTGGCAGTCCGGCTCGTTCCGCGCGAACGAGGACGTCGGCGAGCGCGTGCTCGACTCGACCGACCTCGAGCGCGAGAAGGGCATCACCATCCTCGCCAAGCAGACGGCGATTCGCCGCGGCGGCGTCACGATCAACATCGTCGATACGCCCGGCCACGCCGACTTCGGCGGCGAGGTCGAGCGCGGCCTGACCATGGTCGACGGCGTCCTGCTGCTCGTCGACGCGAGCGAAGGGCCGTTGCCGCAGACGCGATTCGTCCTGCGCAAGGCGCTCGAGCTGAGGCTGCCCGTCGTCCTCGTCGTCAACAAGGTCGACCGGCCCGACGCGCGCATCGCCGAAGTCGTCGACGAGGTGTACGAGCTGTTCCTCGACCTCGGCGCCGACGAGAAGCAGATCGAGTTCCCAATCGTCTACACGAACGCACGACGCGGACTCGCCGGTCTCGATGCGGAGGAGCTCGCCGGCGACCTGACGCCGCTCTTCGACACGCTGCTCGAAGCGGTGCCGGCGCCGACGTACGACCCCGACCATCCGCTGCAGGCGCTCGTCACCAACCTCGACGCGAGCCCGTACGTCGGACGGCTCGCGCTGCTGCGCATCCGCCACGGTGTGCTGCGCAAGGGCGCGCAGATCGCGTGGTGTCGCGCGGACGGCACGATCGAGAACGCGCGGGTGACGGAGCTCTACGTCACGGACGCGCTCGACCGCGTCCCCGCCGAGGAGGCGGGACCGGGCGAGATCGTCGCGCTCGCCGGGCTTCCCCAAGTGACGATCGGCGAGACGATCGCCGACCCCGCCGATCCGCGGCCGCTGCCGGTCACCACGGTCGACGAGCCGTCGCTGTCGGTCACGATCGGCATCAACACGAGCCCGCTCTCCGGCACCGAGGGCGACCGGCTGACTGCGAGCCAGGTGTCGGAGCGCCTTCAGGCAGAGCTCGTCGGCAACGTCTCGCTCCGCGTCCTCCCGACCTCGCGTCCGGACGGGTGGGAGGTGCAGGGCCGCGGCGAGCTCCAGCTCGCCGTGCTCGTCGAGCTGATGCGCCGCGAGGGCTTCGAGCTCACGATCGGCAAGCCCGAGGTGATGACGAAGACGATCGACGGCGAGCGGAACGAGCCGGTCGAGCGCGTCGCCATCGACATCCCGGAGGACTACATCGGCGTCGTCACGCAGCTGCTCGCGCTCCGCAAGGGCCGTCTGCAGCAGATGGTCAACCATGGGACGGGTTGGGCGCGCATGGAGTACCTCGTGCCTGCGCGCGGCCTCATCGGCTTCCGCACCGAGTTCCTGACGGAGACGCGCGGCGCGGGGATCCTCCATCATGTGTTCGAGGGCTGGGAGCCGTGGCACGGCGAGCTGCGGACGCGACCGACGGGAAGCCTCGTCTCGGACCGGCGCGGCAGCGCCACCGGGTTCGCGATCACGTCCCTCCAGGAGCGCGGCTCCCTCTTCATCGCGCCGGGGGACGAGTTGTACGAGGGAATGATCGTCGGCGAGAACTCCCGCGACAACGATCTCGACGTGAACGCGGCGAAGCCGAAGAAGCTGACGAACATGCGTGCCGCCTCGGCTGACGAGACGGTGCGCCTGATCCCGCCGCGGCCGCTGTCGCTCGAGCAGGCGCTCGAGTTCATCCGCGACGACGAGGCGGTCGAGGTGACGCCGAAGTCGATCCGGCTCCGCAAGGCGGAGCTGTCCGCATCCACGCGGCAGTCGATGGCTTCGCGCCTCAAGCGCGAGCGAGCCGCCGTTGGTTCCTAGCCTCCGTACTCCTCGAACTGCGGCAGGTCGTCCGTGATCTCGAACCAGGGCGCCTTCGAGCCGACGAAGATGTGCTTCGCCGGCCGGATGGTCGGGGTGTCGACGAGGGAGCCCATGCCGACGTGGACCCAGGCGCCGTCGCGCACGACCGAGAACAGGAACGAGCCGCACGCGGCGCAGCGCGTGTCGTTTTCCGCGTCGTCTCCGACGACGAGCAGTGAGTCCGCACCCTTCGTGACCTCGAGCTTGCCGCGCTCGATGCCGGCGATCGGCTTGAACGCCGCCCCCGTCACCGCACGGCAGCGCGAGCAGTGGCAGTTGAACGCGTACGCGAACTCGTCGGCGACCGTGTAGCCGACGGCGCCGCAGGCGCAGCTTCCCCGCAGCATCTATTCGTGCCCGGCGACGGCGTGCGGGACGTACGGCTCCTCGAGCCGCGCGATCTCCTGAGCGTCGAGCGACAGCTGCTCGGCGGCGAGCGCGTCGTCGAGGTGCTCGAGCTTCGTCGCGCCGACGATCGGCGCGGTCACACCGGGCTTGTGCAGGAGCCATGCGAGCGACACCTGTGCGGGCGGCACGCCGCGCGCCGCAGCGACCTCGGCGGCGCGGTCGACGACGGGGTAGTCGAGGTCGGGGACGTAGAGGGAGTCGGCGAACGGATCCGTCCGAGAGCGCTCCGTGCGCCGTTCGTCGCGCGTGCGGTTGCCGGCGAGCATGCCGCGTGCGAGCGGGCTCCACGGCAGCACGCCGACGCCCTGGTCGATGCACTGCGGGATCATTTCCCGTTCCTCCTCGCGGTAGACGAGGTTGTAGTGGTTCTGCATCGACACGAACCGCGTCGGCGCGACCGACTGCGCCTTCGCGAACTGCCAGG
>JBOGZQ010000104.1:0-6745 GCA_050697375.1 Gaiellaceae bacterium
GTCGACCGCGTCGGCGTCGGCTACGGCAAGGCGCGCGAGGTGCCGCTCGCGATCACGAAGGCGGTCGAGGACGCGACGAAGAACCTCTTCACCGTCCCGAAGCACGGATCGACGATCACGCACGAGGTGCTCGGCCGGTTCGACGCTGCGCGCGTGATGCTCCGCCCGGCCTCCGACGGTACCGGCGTGATCGCCGGCGGTGGTGTCCGCGCGGTGCTCGAGCTCGCCGGCGTGCGCAACGTGCTCGCGAAGAGCCTCGGCACGACGAACCCCATCAACATGGCGAAGGCCACGATCGTCGCCCTCCAGTCGCTGCGCCGGCCCGAAGACGTGGCGAGGATCCGCGGCAAGCAGATCAGCGAGGTGCTGCCCTACGTGCCGGCCGCCGCTGCCGACGCACCGGCGACCGTCGAGGAGCCCGTCGCCGTCACCGAGCCCGCTCCCGAGGAGCCCGCTGCCGTCACGGAGCCCGCTCCCGAGCCGGAGCCCGCTCCCGAGCCGGAGTCAGAGCCGGAGCCGGAGTCAGAGCCGGAGCCGGAGCCTGCCGCAGAGGCGGCGCCTGAGCCGGAAGTGCCGGCTGCCGACGAACCCCCTGTGACTGAAGCGCGTAGCGCAGAGAAGCCGAAGCGCCGTTCGCTGCGCAAGAAGAAGGACGACGCGTGATGGCGAAGGTCAAGGTCACCCAGGTCAAGTCCCAGATCGGCCAGAGCGAGCGGCATCGCGGCACGCTGCGCGCGCTCGGTCTCGGCAAGATCGGCCGCAGCGCGGAGCACGACGAGAGCCCCGTGCTCTCCGGCATGCTCCGGAAGGTGGCGCATCTCGTGAAGGTGGAGCACTAGCATGGCGAAGCAGCTGAGCC
The DNA here is from genome assembly GCA_050697375.1 of Gaiellaceae bacterium. Taxonomy (GTDB): domain Bacteria; phylum Actinomycetota; class Thermoleophilia; order Gaiellales; family Gaiellaceae; genus Palsa-739. Next base: position 860 of record JBOGZQ010000104.1, read on the forward strand.
TGTCGAACCTCCAGCCTGCGCAGGAGCGCGAGGACCGCAAGCGCGTCGGCCGCGGGCCCGGCTCCGGCAAGGGCCGCTACTCCGGCCGCGGGATCAAGGGCCAGAAGTCGCGCGCGGGCTCGCACAAGATGCGCGCCGGCTTCGAGGGCGGGCAGATGCCGATCTACATGCGCATCGGCAAGCAGCGCGGCTCGACGTCGAAGGACGCGATGCCGGTCGGGCCGTTCCGCACGGAGACGGTGCCGGTGAACGTTCGCGACCTCGACCGCTTCGACGCGGGGGCCGAGGTGACGCCGGAGTCGCTCGTCGAGAAGCGGCTCATCAAGAACACGAAGATCGACGTGAAGCTGCTCGGCACCGGCGAGATCTCGAAGAAGCTCATCGTCCGCGTGCATGCGATCTCCGCGAGCGCGCGCGAGAAGATCGAGAAGGCCGGCGGAACCGTCGAGCTCCTGCGCGAGCCGAAGGTGAAGAAGGCCCGTCACCACACTCAGAAGCCTGCGGCTCCAGAAACTGAAGCGCGTAGCGCAGAGGCAGAGGGGCCCGCGGAGGAAGAGACCACCGAGGATTAGTGCCCCTCCAGCAAATGTCATCCGGGCTCCTGGCGGCTGCAAAGCGTCGCGCTGCGGCGTCCTCGGTCGCGTCCGTAGCTACGGCTACGCCCGCTCCCTGCGTCCTTGCATCACTCGCTTTTCGCTCGCCAGTAGCGCGGCGACATTCACTGAAGGGGCACTAGATGTTCTCCTGGCTCGCCAACGCGTGGCGCGTCCCCGAGCTGCGCCGCCGCGTGCTCTTCACGGCAGCGATCCTCGCCTGCTACCGGCTGGGCTCTTGGGTGCCCGCGCCGGGCATCGACCAGAGTGCGATCCAGCAGTACTTCAACGGCGCCGGCGGCGGCATCCTCACGCTGCTCAATCTCTTCTCCGGCTCGGCGCTCTCGCGCTTCTCGCTCTTCGCGCTCGGGATCATGCCGTACGTCACGGCGTCGATCATCATCCAGCTCCTCACCGCGGTCGTGCCGACGCTCGAGCGGCTCCAGAAGGAGGGTGAGGCGGGCTACGCCAAGATCACCCAGTACACCCGTTACCTGACGGTGTTCCTCGCCGCGGCGCAGTCGACGGGGTACGCGTTCCTGTTCAAGCGCCAGGGCGCGCTGCCGGGCGTGAACTCGGGCCGGCTCGTGATCATCGTCCTGACGCTCACCGGCGGCTGCGTCCTGCTGATGTGGATGGGCGAGCTGATCACGAAGCGCGGCGTGGGCAACGGCATCTCGCTCCTCATCTTCGCGTCGATCCTCGCGTACGCCCCGACGGGCATCAGCGCATGGATCAACGGCGGAACGACCGAGCGGCTCTTCTTCCCGATCGTCGCCATCGCCGTCGTCGTTGCGGTCGTCTTCGTCCAGGAGGGGCAGCGGAGAATCCCCGTCCAATACGCACGCCGACAACTGGGGAACCGGCAGACGACGGGCGGCTCGACCTACATGCCGCTGCGCGTGAACATGGCTGGCGTCATCCCGGTCATCTTCGCCGCCGCGCTGCTCGCGCTCCCGCAGACGGTCGCCGGCTTCGTGCCGCGCTGGTCGAACTGGGTGAACGCGAACTTCCAGTACACGAGCTGGTACTACCTCGCGACCGAGGCGGTGCTGATCATCGTGTTCACGTACTTCTACACGTCGGTCCAGTTCAACCCCGTGGATCAGGCCGACAACCTCCGCAAGTACGGCGGCTACATCCCCGGCATCCGGCCGGGGCCGCCGACTGCGGCCTACCTCGACCGCGTGCTGCAGCGCCTGACGCTGCCGGGCTCGCTCTTCCTCGCAACGGTGGCAGTGGCGCCGAGCGTCTTCATCCATTACTTCGGCTTCTCGCAGGCGACCGCGCGCGCACTCGGCGGCACCTCGGTGCTCATCGTCGTCGGCGTCGCGCTCGACACGATGCGCCAGATGGAGTCGCAGATGATGATGCGCCACTACGAAGGCTTCCTCCGATAGCTGCGATGAACATCCTGCTGCTCGGCCCGCAGGGCTCCGGGAAGGGAACCCAGGCGAAGAAGATCGCCGCGACGTACGGCGTCCCGCACATCTCGAGCGGGGATCTCTACCGCGCGGCCATCGCCGCCGGCACCGAGCTCGGGAAGCGCGTCGAGCCGATCCTCGCTGCAGGGGATCTCGTCCCCGACGAGATCACGATCCCGCTCATCCGCGACCGGCTCTCGCGCGGCGACACCGTCCCCGGCTTCATCCTCGACGGGTACCCACGCAACCTCGCGCAGGCGGAGGCGCTCGACACGATGCTCGAGGACGTCAGCCGCTCGCTCGGCATCGTCTTCGCGTTCTACGTCCCTGACCGGCAGCAGCTGATCGAGCGACTGCTCAAGCGCGCCGCCGAGGAGAACCGTCCCGACGACACGCTCGACGTCATCGAGCGCCGGCTCGCGACGTACGAGCGCGACACCGAGCCGCTCATCGAGTACTACCGCTCGACGCGAAGCAACGTCGTCGGCATCCACGCCGACCGCAGCGTCGGCGAGGTGTTCCACGAGATCGAGGACGCGCTGAACGCGGTGGCCGCACGATGATCATCAGAAAGTCCGCGGCCGAGATCGAGGGGATGGCGCTCGCCGGCGAGCTCGTGCACGAGACGCTCCAGCTCTGCGCCGAGCACCTCGAGCCGGGCGTGTCGATGCTCGAGCTCGACGCGATCGCCGAGGAGCACATTCGCTCGAAGGGCGGTGTCCCGACCTCGAAGGGATACAAGGGCTTTCCCGCCGCGCTCTGCATCTCCCCGAACTCGATGGTTGTCCATGGCATCCCGAACGACTACCGCGCGCGTGAGGGCGACCTCATCTCCGTCGATCTCGGGGTGACGCTGAACGGCCTCGTCGCCGACAGCGCCGTCACGCTGCCGGTGGGTGAGATCGACGCCGAGTCGCAGCGGCTCCTCGACGTCTGCCAGGAGGCTCTCGCCGCCGGCATCGACCAGGCACGGGAGGAGAACCACCTGTCCGACATCTCCCACGCCGTCCAGACGGTGGTGGAGGAGGCCGGCTTCTCGGTCGTCCGGAGCCTCGTCGGGCACGGCGTCGGCCGGAGCTACCACGAGGACCCGCAGATCCCGAACTACGGGCCGCCCGGGCGGGGCCCCGTCCTCCAGACGGGAGTGACCCTGGCGATCGAGCCGATGATCACGGCGGGCGCCCCCGACGTCTACGTCCACGACGACGACTGGTCGATCTCCTCGGTCGATTCCTCCCTCGCCGCCCACTTCGAGCACACCGTCGCGATCACCGCCGAAGGGCCCAGGATCCTCACGAAAGCCGGGGCCGCTTTGCTACGATGACCGTCCGCCGCGCACCGGCTTTGCCGTGCGCGCGGTTCACTTTGGAGTAGAAAGAAGATGAGATGAAAGTACGCCCGTCTGTCAAGCCAATGTGTGAGCGCTGCCGCGTCATCAAGCGGCACGGCACGACCATGGTCATCTGCACCAATCCTCGTCACAAGCAGAGGCAGGGGTAAGTGGCACGCATCGCCGGAGTCAACCTTCCGAATCAGAAGCGGCTCGAGATCGGGCTGACGTACATCTACGGCATCGGCCAGCCGACGGCGCGGAAGATCGCGACGCAGCTCGGCCTCTCGCCCGACACGAAGATCAAGGACCTCACCGACGACGAGGTCACGAAGCTCCGCACCTACATCGACGGCGAGCTCGAGGTTGAGGGTGACCTCCGCCGCGACCGACAGCAGGCGATCAAGCGGCTGTCGGAGATCGGCGCGTACCGCGGCGTCCGTCATCGCCGCGGGCTGCCGGTGAACGGCCAGCGGACGAAGACGAATGCGCGCACGCGCAAGGGCCCGAAGAAGACCGTCGGGCGCGGCAAGAAAGCGACGGCCAAGACCTAAATGGCTCCTCCTCGCCGTCAGGCGGCCACCAGGGGCCGCACCCGCCGTCGCGTCCGCAAGAACATCGCCATCGGGCAGGCGCACATCAAGACGAGCTTCAACAACACGATCGTCGCGCTGACCGACAAGGAAGGGAACGTCATCGCGTGGGAGTCGGCCGGCTCGGCGGGCTTCAAGGGCTCGCGCAAGTCGACGCCGTTCGCCGCGCAGGTCACCGCCGACGCCTGCGCACGGAAGGGCATGGAGCACGGGCTCCAGAAGGTCGAGGTCTTCGTCAAGGGCCCCGGCTCCGGCCGCGAGACCGCGATCCGCTCGCTCCAGGCGGCAGGCCTCGAGATCCTCGGCGTCAAGGACGTCACTCCGCAGGCGCACAACGGCGTGCGCCAGAGAAAGCGTCGGAGGGTCTGATGCGTTGCGCGAGCCTCAGTCATAACCCCGCGGAAAGTGCGCAGCACTTTCCGCGGCTGAACGGCGTGCGCCAGAGAAAGCGCAGGCGCGTCTGATGGCACGCGATCTCGGGCCGAAGTGCCGCATCTGCCGCCGCGAGGGCATGAAGCTCTTCCTCAAGGGCGAGCGCTGCCTGACGGAGAAGTGCGCGATCGAGCGCCGCTCGTATCCGCCGGGCGAGCACGGCCGCGGCCGCATCAAGCAGAGCGAGTACCTGCTCCAGCTGCGTGAGAAGCAGAAGGCACGCCGGTACTACGGCCTGCTCGAGCAGCAGTTCCGCACGTACTACGAGAAGGCGTCCCGCCGCTCCGGCGTCACGGGCGAGGAGCTGCTGCGGATGCTCGAGACGCGGCTCGACAACGTCGTCTACCGGCTCGGCTTCGCCGCATCTCGCGCGCAGGCCCGCCAGCTCGTGCGCCACGGCCACTTCCAGGTGAACGGCCGCCGCGTGAACATCCCGAGCTTCCAGGTTCGTCCCAACGACATCGTCACCGTCGCGCAGAACTCCTCCGCGCAGCAGGTGATCCGGGACGCAACCGACCTCGTGTCCACCGTCGCTCCGTGGCTGCAGGCGGACCACGACGGGCTCACCGGCAAGGTGCTGAAGCAGCCCGAGCGCGGCGAGATCGACACGCCGGTGCAGGAATCGCTCATCGTCGAGCTTTACTCGAAGTAACTCTCATGCGCTACGCGCTCTAGTTTGATGACCCAAGAAAGGTAAGGACACAGTTGGCTACAAGGGCTATGGACTTCCAGATTCCGCGCATCGTCCACGAGGAAGTGGACGAGCACCGCGGCGTCTTCCAGATCGAGCCGCTCGACCGCGGCTTCGGTCACACGTTCGGCAACTCGCTGCGCCGCGTGCTGCTCTCGTCGCTCGAGGGCGCCGCAGTCACCTCGGTCAAGGTCGAGGGCACCGCGCACGAGTTCACGACGCTGCCGGGCGTCCGCGAGGACGTCACCGACATCGTCCTCAACCTGAAGAACCTCGTCGCGCGTCTCCACGGCGATTCGCCCGAGGTCGAGGTGCACATCGCCAAGAAGGGCCCTGGGGTCGTCACCGCCGACGACATCGAGGCGCCCGCGTAGCTCGAGATCCTCAACCCGGAGCTCGAGATCGCGAATCTGTCCGATCGCGGCCGGCTGGAGCTGACCCTGACGATCGGGCGCGGGCGCGGCTACAACCCCGCCGAGCTCAATCGCGGCCCGCAGCACACGATCGGCGTCATTCCGATCGACTCGATCTTCTCGCCCGTCCGCCGCGTCTCGTTCGCGGTCGAGGCGGCGCGCGTCGGTCAGCGCACGGACTACGACAAGCTCATGCTCGACATCACCACCGACGGCTCGGTCGATCCGAAGGACGCGCTCGGCGAGGCGGCGGAGATCCTCATCCGCCAGCTCGCGATCTTCACCGACATCGACAAGATGGAGGGCTTCGGCGAGCAGGCGGTCACCGTCGGCGACGGCGTCAGCCCCGAGACGGGCCTCGCGCGCGGGATGGAGAACTTCCCGATCGAGGAGCTCGAGCTCGGCGTCCG